>CAYUOK010000174.1:0-2964 GCA_964446395.1 uncultured Gemmatimonadaceae bacterium
CGTGTTCCCTGGCCTTGGCGGCCTCGAACGCCGAGATGAGCTGGCGGTCCACCATGGAGCTCGCGGCCTTGGCGTTCCGCTCCGCTTCGAGGTACTCGGACCGCGTCTGCGCCACGATGCCGGCCTGCGTGAGCCGCTGGGTCTCCAGGCTGACCTGGAGCGCCACCAGGTCGGCCTGCGCGGCGGTCAGCTGCCGCTCCGCCTGCAGCAGCTGGATCTCGACGTCGGGGTTGCTGAGTTCCATCAGGATGGTCTGGGGGGTCACCTTCTCCCCGGGCTGGACGAGCTTCTTTTCCACGCGACCGGGAGCCACGGCGGAGATCCAACGGATCTGCTCCGGCACCAGTGAGCCAGGTGCCCGTACTTCGCGCAGCATGGGCC
Source organism: uncultured Gemmatimonadaceae bacterium (assembly GCA_964446395.1). Lineage (GTDB taxonomy): Bacteria > Gemmatimonadota > Gemmatimonadetes > Gemmatimonadales > GWC2-71-9 > SPDF01. The sequence goes on from CAYUOK010000174.1 coordinate 382, forward strand.
CCGAGACCACCGAATCGATGGAGAGGGAATTCCGCTCGACCGTCGGCGCCGCCGGCTTGAGCTGCGCCACCCCCACGAGGGTGAGGATCGTGACGACCCCGACTCCGATGTAGAGCGGGCGGCGCGAGGTGGGCGGCTTGGTGCGGGCGATATCCACGAAGTGTCCCGGATCGAGAAGTGTGGCGAGCGCGGCCGGCTGGCCCACAGCTTCTCAATAGACGGACGAAATCGTGAAAAGGTTGCAAAGGGGAACGACCTGCGGCCTAAATTCAATCCTCCGTTGAAGTTCCTGAGGCAGGCCCAACCGGGTGGGGGTGCCTCCGGCGCCACGCCCAGAAGCCGGCAAGCCCGGCCGCGCCGGCCAGGATCAGCAGGAGCGACAGCTTCCGCTGGAGGAATGCGTCGGTGAGGAACACCGCGGCGAGGCCGTAGGGAATCTCTCCGATGGCCAGCGCGCCCAGGTACACGCCGGCCGGATACTTCACCAGCCCGAAGAAGTAGCCCGCGATGTCGGAGGGCACCGAGACTGTCACGAGCAGCGCCGGCAGGAACCGCCCCCCCACCGGGATGCGCCCCTCATACCGGGTGATGACCGGCTCGGGCAGCAGCCGCCGGACCATCGGCCGCCCGAGGTACCTCCCGACCGCGTAGGTGACGATCCCACCGACGAACCAGCCCGCCCACAGCAGGAGGAAGCACCCGACGGGCCCCCAGGCCTGCACGCCGAGAGGCACCAGCAGCCAGCTCGACACGAAGACGAGAATGGCGCCCAGCGCCGAGATGGCCGTGAAGACGACGGCTCCCCACACCGGGTGCGCGGCGATGATCGGCGCCGCGAGTTCGAGCAGCGCCACGATCTGCCGGTGCAGCTCGCTGGACGAGGCCAGCAGCGCGGCCACCACCACCGCCATCAGGAGGATCACCAGGCGCCGGTAGCGCGCCATGGCGCCCGTGCCGTTGAGCTGCATTCCCCTCATGCCTTCACCACCATCTCGGTCTCCCGGTAGAGGACGCCCCGCCGGACCAGCGTTTTCTCCACTTCCACCGCCAGGAAGCCGACGCTCGACATCGCGAGGCAGAACGCCAGCTCGCCGGCGGTGAGCGGCGCGGTGTGCAGCACGGTGTTGAACACCGGCAGGTAGAGCGTGGCGAGCTGCAGCGCCACGGTGAACAGGACCGCGCCGAGCAGCGCCGGATTCGACAGGAACCCCTGCCAGGCCGGCTCCCGTTCGGCGCGGATGGCCAGCAGGTGACCCAGCTGCGAGAGCGCCAGCACGGTGAACGTCATGCTCTGCCAGCGCGGCGAGCCGGTGTGCCAGGCCCACGCCTGCGTCACGAGGCAGGTGCCGCCGAGGAGGAGCCCGACCCAGAGGATGTGCTGCCAGAGTCCATGAGCAAACATACTCTCGGTCAGGGGCCTGGGCGGACGGCGCATCGCGCCGCGCTCGCGCGGTTCGCCGGCCAGCGCCAGCCCCGGCAGCCCGTCGGTCACCATGTTGATCCAGAGGAGGTGGATCGGGAGGAGCGGCAGCGGCAGGCCGAGCAGCGGCGCCAGGAAGAGCGCCCAGACTTCGGCGGAATTGCAGGTCATGACGTAACGCACGAACTTGCGGATGTTGTCGTAGATCCGCCGCCCCTCACGCACCGCCGACACGATCGTGGCGAAGTTGTCGTCGAGCAGGATCATGTCCGCCGCCTGCCGGGCGACGTCGGTGCCGCCCCGCCCCATCGCGACGCCGATGTCCGCCTGGCGGAGGGCCGGCGCGTCGTTCACGCCGTCGCCGGTCATCGCCACCACCTCGCCGCGCCGCTGCAGCGCCCGCACGATGTCGATCTTCTGCTCCGGCGCCGCCCGCGCGTGCGTGGTCGTGACACCGAGCCGGCGCGCCATCGCGTCCACGGTGACGGGATGATCCCCCGAGATCATCACGACGCGGATCCCCGCCGCGGTGCATTCCTCGATGGCCGCCCGCGCCTCCGGTCGCGCCGGGTCGTGGAGGCCGGCCAGCCCCACGAACGTCAGGTCCCGCTCGACATCCTCCGGCGTCAGCGGATCCGGCACCGACGGAAACCGCCTGACCCCGAACGCGAGCACCCGGAGCCCCTCGGCCGCCATCGCATCCACTTCAGTCAGCACGGCCGCGGCATCCACGGGGCCGACGGCCTCGCCGTCGAGCGCGCGGACGCACCGCGCCAGCACCCGCTCCGGCGCCCCCTTCACGAAGGCGACGACGCCCTCCCCCTCCTTATGGAGCGTGGTCATCATGCCCCGCTCCGCCGAGAACGGGAGGCGGGCCAGCAGCGGGAACAGCTCGGCGAGCGCCGGCTTCTCCATCCCCCGCGCGGCCGCTGCCTCGAGGAGCGCCACTTCCGTCGGGTCACCCTCGGCCCCGCCGCCCGGCACCACTTCCGCGTCGTTGCTGAGCGCCAGCGCGCGGAGCAGCACCACCGGCACGCCGCCGGGCGCGGCGTCGGGCCGGAGTTCCTGCACCCGCATCCGGTTCTCCGTCAGGGTGCCGGTCTTGTCTGCGCAGATCACGGTGACCGACCCGAGCGTCTCCACCGCGGGCAGCCGGCGGATGA
>CAYUOK010000175.1:0-1686 GCA_964446395.1 uncultured Gemmatimonadaceae bacterium
CGACCATCGTCTTTCGCGACACCATCGGTGGGCCCCAGCTCTGGATCAAGAACGAGGACCAGGCCGAGGCGATTCCACTCACCGGCACGACGGATGGCAACAATCCGGTCTTTTCGCCCGATGGTGAATGGGTAGCCTTTCGGGCGGAGGGGAAGCTCAAGAAGGTCCCGCGCCTCGGCGGGTCGCCAATCACCATAGGCGATTCGGCGGGGTTTGGCGGCCTCGCCTGGCTCGATGACGGCACGCTCCTCTACCGAATGATGGGACAGAGCAGGACGCACATTCGCGCCGTGACGGCGGACGGCACTCCGCTCCGTGAGTGGAATGACTCGCTGTTTGCGGGTGAGGCTGGCATCCACCTCGCGGGACTTCCCGGGGGGCAGGGGGCGCTGGTCTCGCTCTGCGGTGATGGGTGCGCCACTTCCCGCCTGGTCGTGCTCGACATCGCATCCGGAGCCATCCACCCCGTGATGGGAGACGTGTTCAGTGCGTGGCCGGTGGGAAACGACCGCGTCGTGTTCGTCCGGCCGGACGGCGGCGTCTTCCTGGGGGAGTTCGATGCCCGGAAGTTTCGCTTTCGCTCGCCTCCGCTACCGGTCCTCGAGGGGGTAGGCGTCGGCGGCGTCGCCGGTCCTGCTTTCGTCGCCGCGCGGAACGGGACGGTGCTCTACATCCCCGGCGATGCTTCGGCGACCTTCGGGCGATCGGTCCAGGCCCTCTGGGTGACGCGCGAAGGCGTGGCGACTGCCATCGACTCGGGCTGGAGCTGGGATCGGGTCGGCGTCAACAACAACGGGATCTCCCTCTCCCCCGATGGCAGCCGCCTGGCGGTCGTGGCTCGCGCCTCAAACAGCGACGACATCCGGATCAAGCAGCTCGAGACCGGGCCGTTTACGCGCCTCACCTTCGATGGGGCGGCGATGCGTCCCCTCTGGAGCCGCGACGGGCGGCATGTGTGGTACATCTCTCGCGACAGCATCAGCGCCAGCCTCTACCGCCGAAGGGCCGACGGCACCGGTTCGCCGGTGCTGGTCCTCGACCCCGCCAACAGGGTGGAAGAGGTCGTCGAGACGCCCGACAGCGCCGTCATGATCGTCCGGGTCTCCTTGCCCGGAGGCGCCGCCGGCCGCCGCATCTACCTCTTTCGGCCCGCCGCAGGCACGGGCGACAGCGCGCTGACACCGCTCCTCGACTCGCCAGACTTCAACCAGGTCTCGCCGGCGCTCTCACCCGATGGCCGGTGGCTGGCGTATGTCTCGAACGAATCGGGCCGAGACGAGGTGTATGTGCGCCCCTTCCCGAACGTGGACGGAGGGCGCTGGCAGGTCTCACGTGACGGCGGCACCGAGCCGGCCTGGGCGCACAGCGGCAAGGAGCTCTACTTTCGCAGTGCCGGAGCCAATGGAGGCAGGGGATCGGTTGTAGCCGTACCGGTCCTGCCAGGACAGGGGTTCGTGATGGGCGAGCAGAAGGAACTCTTTCGGGATCGCTACCTGCGAGACCAGTGGCATGCGCAGTACGTCGTCACGCCCGATGACCGCCGGTTCATCTTCGTACAGGACGTGTCTGCGGGGGACGATGGTACGTCGGCGCCGTCGGCCAGCATGATCCTGATCCAGCACTGGCTCGCCGAACTCGACCTCAGCCGGCCGGCCGGGCGATAATGGACATGCCTGGCCGCCGGCT
>CAYUOK010000175.1:1786-2931 GCA_964446395.1 uncultured Gemmatimonadaceae bacterium
GGCTCGTCCGCCACCGGCACCGCCGAGCTCGACTGGATTCCCGGGCCGTTCACCGTCAACGTGGCGAAGGACGGCACCAACCGCTGGGCGGTGCGCTTCTCGCTGCACGACCTGCCGCCGCTCCCGGCGGGGCCGGCGCCCGGCTACGTCGCCTGGGTCATGCCCCAGTCCCTGACCCCGATGCTCCGGCTCGGCACGGTGCGCGAGGGCGCCACGGCGCTCGGGCCGTTCGCGCTGCAGAGCTTCCTCGTGCACGTTTCCGCGGAGCCCGACACGACCGCCGCGACCCGGCAGGGCCGCCTCGTGCTCCGCGGCGAATCGGCGGCCACGCGCCTCCGACCCGCCGACAACTACGAGTTCTTCCTCGGCGGCATCGGCGTGCCGCGCGAACAGGACGAGCACGCGCACCACATGGGCGCCGCGCCCGACTCGCTCGGGTGGACCGGCATCCCGATGTACCCGGGGCTCGACATGCTCCCCTCGGAAATGGCGCTCCGCCCGCCGATGGCCGCCTGGAGCCTGCCGGAGCAGCCGGACGCCCCAGTGGCCCGCCCCCGCGAGGTGGTCACCCTCGCCGACGGCGACACCCTCGACCTCACCGCCGGCGTGGTGCGCCGGACGATCGCCGGTCGCAGCTACACCATGTTCGGGTTCAACGGCCAGTACCCGGGGCCGATGCTGCGGGTGCCGCAGGGCGCGCATGTCGTCGTCCGTTTCCACAACGCGCTCCCGCTGCCCTCCACGGTCCACTGGCACGGCCTCCGGCTCGATGCGCGGTTCGACGGCGTCCCCGGGCTCTCCCAGCCGGCGGTGGAGCCCGGCCAGAGCTTCACGTACCAGCTGGTCTTCCCCGATGGCGGGATCTTCTGGTATCACCCGCACGTCCGCGAGGACATCCAGCAGGACCTCGGCCTCTACGGCAACATCTTCGTGCAGCCCTCCCGGCCCGACGCGTGGGGCCCTGTCCACCGGGAGGAGTTCCTGATCCTCGACGACCTGCTGGTGGGAAGCGACGGGCTGGTGCCGTGGGGCCGCGACGAGCCGACCCACGCCGCCATGGGGCGGTTCGGCAACCTCCTCCTGGTCAACGGCGAGCCGGACTGGAGGCTGGCGGTGCGGCGGGGAGAGGTGGTGCGGCTCTTCCT
>CAYUOK010000176.1:0-2926 GCA_964446395.1 uncultured Gemmatimonadaceae bacterium
CTGGAGGTCCTGCACGACATGAAGGGGTCGAGCAACATGATCATCATGGTGCCGACCGAGGGCGGGATTCCGGTGCTCGACGTGGGGGCGCTGCGGAAGAACATCAGGGAATAAGAGATACGGGCAGGATCCTACTGCAAACGGACAGGGTGGGATTCGATCCGAAGCCCGCTGCAGCGGGCAAGGAGACCGAGGCTGCGTAGCAGCCGCAGGTCCACCCACGAACTGGATACTTCAAGCGGTTGGGATGCTGGAGAGGACGACACGGACAGGGTGGGATTCGAACCCACGAGACCCTTGCGGGCCCACCGGTTTTCGAGACCGGCTCCTTCAGCCACTCGGACACCTGTCCTCAACGACGGCGGCACCTGTGCCGCCGGCCGCAAAATAGCGGACGAGGTCGCCGCCGCCAAGCGACCCCGTCCGGCCCGCACCACCAGGAGGATGTACCTTGGCGGTTGACTCCCCACCGACGGACCTGGCCCGCGAGGTCGCCCGTCGTCGCACCTTTGCCATCATCAGCCATCCCGACGCCGGCAAGACGACCCTCACGGAGAAGCTGCTGCTCTACGGCGGCGCCATCCACCTGGCCGGGACCGTCAAGGCCCGCCGCGCCGACCGCCACGTCACCTCCGACTGGATGGAGCTGGAGCGCCAGCGCGGCATCTCGGTGACCTCCAGCGTCCTGCAGTTCGAGTACGCCGGCTGCCAGGTGAACCTCCTGGACACCCCCGGCCACCAGGACTTCTCCGAAGACACCTACCGGACGCTCGTGGCCGCCGACAGCGCGGTCATGCTGCTCGACAACCGGAAGGGGGTGGAGGAGCGCACCCGGCAGCTCTTCGAGGTCTGCAAGCGCCGCCGGATGCCCATCGTGACCTTCGTCAACAAGTGCGACCGTGCGGGCGTCGAGCCGATGACCCTGCTCGGGGACGTCGAACGGGACCTCGGCATCGCCTGCTGGCCCGCCACCTGGCCGGTCTACCATGGCGACCGGTTCGTCGGGGTGGTCGACCGCACCGCCCACCGGGTGCTCCTCTTCGACCGGAGCGGCGACCACGGCGCCTCGCGGGCGGAGATCCAGCGCTTCGAGCTGTCCGACCCCGCCCTGGCCGGGGAGCTCGGCCCGGAGGCGGTGTCCCACCTGGTCGAGGAGCTGCACCTGCTCGAAGGCGCCGGACACCCGTTCGACCGGGAGGCGTTTCTCGCGGGTACCCTCTCCCCCGTCTACTTCGGCAGCGCGCTCAGCAACTTCGGCGTCGAGCCCTTCCTCCGGGAGTTCCTGACGCTCGCCCCGGCGCCAGTGGCCCGGGAGTCGACCGTCGGCCCGATTTCCCCGCTCTCGGCCAGCTTCACCGGATTCGTGTTCAAGATCCAGGCGAACATGGACCCGCGGCACCGCGACCGGGTCGCCTTCGTGCGGATCTGCTCCGGCCACTTCCAGGCGGGGATGGAGGTCCGGCAGGTGCGGACCGGCCGCCCCATGCGGTTGTCGGCGCCGCAGCAGTTCATGGCGAGGGAACGGGTCAGCATCGAGGAGGCGTGGCCGGGCGACGTGATCGGCATCATGGACCGCGGCGGGCTCCGGATCGGCGACACGCTGTCGTCCGGCGGCGACCTGGAGTTCCAGGACATCCCGCGGTTTCCCCCGGAGCATTTTGCCCGCGCCTACCCCGCCGACCCGCTGCGGCGCAAGCAACTCGACACCGGCCTCCGCGAGCTTTCCGAGGAAGGCGCCGCGCAGGTCTTCTACGCCGAAAGCGAAACCGGCCCGGCGCCGATCGTGGGCGCCATCGGCCAGCTGCAGTTCGACGTCATGCTCTTCCGGTTGGAGCACGAGTACGGTGCCCCCTGCCGCTTCGAGCCGGTGGGCTACCGGTACCCGCGCTGGGTCACCGGCACGCCGGAGGCCATCGAGCAGGCGGCCTCCGCCAGGGGACGGCTGAGGCTGTACGACACCAAGGGGCAACCGCTGTTGCTGTTCGAGAACGAGTGGGCGCTCCGGTGGGCTGTGGAGAACGAGCGGAAGCTGACCTTCCACGACGTGGCGCCTTAGCGCGCCACGTCCGCCCGGTTGCGGCCGGGTCGGTGTCGGCGGCATGTTGGGGGATGCCGAGAGACCTGACCTACATCCTGCTCCTGTTCGTGCTGTTCGTGGTGCCGCGTTTCCTGCAGCGGTACCGCCTCCCTTCGGCCATTTCCAGCCTCCTGCTTGGCGTCGGCGCCACGGCGCTGGCGCTCTTCGAGCACGACCCGACCATCGCACTCCTCGCGACCTTTGGCATCGTGGCCCTCTTCGTCCTCGCCGGCCTCGACGCCGAGATCGAGGAACTTCGGCCCGATGTCCCGGTGCTGCTGCAGCACCTTGGCCTCTGGAGCGTGGCGCTCGTAGCGGTGTCGTTTGGCGCATCGGCGGTGTTCGACCTGACCCCGCGCTCCGCCACTCTCGTCGGCCTCGCCATCCTCACCCCGTCGGCGGGATTCATCCTGGACAGCCTTGGGTCGCTCGGGCTGTCCCCCGCCGAGCAGCGCTGGACCAAGTCGAAGGCGATTTCGGCCGAGTTTCTGGCGCTCGGAGTCATGTTCGTGGTCCTGCAATCGACCTCCGTCCGTCACATGGCCCTGAGTACGCTCGCACTCGTCGGGCTGTTGGCGGTCCTGCCGCCGCTCTTCCGCTGGTTCGCCGTGCGGGTCGCCCCCTTCGCCCCGAAGTCCGAGTTCGCCTTCCTGCTGATGGTCGCGATGGTCTGCGCCTCGGCGACGCGCGCGCTCGGGGTCTACTACCTCGTCGGCGCCTTCCTGGTGGGCCTGGCGGCGCGCCAGTTCCGCACCCGGCTTCCGGCGGCCTCGTCCGAGCGCGTCCTGGCTGGGGTCGAGGCGTTCGCCGCCGTGTTCGTGCCCTTCTACTTCTTCAAGGCGGGCCAGG
>CAYUOK010000177.1:0-2919 GCA_964446395.1 uncultured Gemmatimonadaceae bacterium
GCTGCATGCGCTGGTCAGGCCGCGAACTTCCATCGGGGAAGAATCGTCTCAGCCGCACCCCGGGAGTCTCTCGATCCCGGGGGGTGCGGGGCTTGCATGGACGGAGTTAGGGACTCCAGCCCGGAAAGAAGTCGTTGAACCCTGACCCAGTCGTGAGGTCGGTGAGCCCCGTCCCGGCGGCGCTCACTGTGAAAATGTGAAGAAAGCCGCCCGGGACCCAACCCAGGAAGATGAGCTGCGTTCCGTCGGGAGACCAAGCCGGGTAAAAGGACCCTTCGTCGCGTGTGACGACCACCAGCGGATCGGATCCATCAGGTAGGATACTGATCAGTTCCTTGGACGAGTCCGCTGGGCGTCCGGGGAGAACGCGGGCGGCGGTAATCCGGTCTCCCGCTGGCGTCCACGCTGGCGAATGCATGTCCTTGACCACGACCCTCACCGCCCCACTCTCCAGGTTGAGTAGCCGAATCTCGTCCGCCTGGTCGAACGCGATGCTTCCGCCGTCAGGTGACCATGCCGGCGCCCAAAGTTGAAGCGTCGAGGAGTAGAGCACCGAGTCGCGTCGCCCGTCAGCGCTTGCCACCACAACTTCCCGCTCCTGCCCCCAGCGGATGAAGACCAGCTTCGTGCCATCCGGCGACCAGGCGGGGTTCGTCTCGAAATTGGGCGAATTGGTCAGATTGACCTGCCCGCCGCCATCAGCGTTCATCACCCAGAGTTCGGCCGTCCCGCCCGCGTGGCGCTGGAACACGATGCGGGTGCCGCCCGGGCTGACTTTGGGCTGGTCGGCATCGGTCGCCAGCAGCCGGACGTCGGTCCCGTCGGTCGCCATCGAATAGATGTTACGGTACACGTTGTCGCGGGTCGAACTGAAGATGATGCGCCGGGAGAGCGGCACGGCGCACCTGATCGTGAACGCCACGTCGACCGTCTCCCCAGGCTTGACCTCGACGATCTGCGGGGCGTACCAGTCTGGGGTGCAATTCGTCGAGATGCCCGTCAGCTGAACCGAATGAGGTCCGGCATCAAGGTCCCCAAAGACCGTGTCCCCATTGACGGTGAGCGTCCGGGTGACGGACTCGTCGACGATGGCGTTGTAGCCGTCGGGATCCGGGCGCTGCCCAACGGTGTTGACAGTCACGCGGATCGTGCCGGTCGTGGACGGGCCGGCCTCCGAGGAGCAAGCCAAGACAACGAGGAGCGTGAAGCAGCCCTTCAGTAGGCGCATGGGTTCTCACACTCGGGGCGACGTCCACGTGGAGCCGAGCTTTGCTCTATAGTGAGCAGCCTGACGAAACGCGCATCAGCTGCGAGGGCGCGGCGCGGTAGCCGCCGCGCCGTCCTAGGCTAAAACCTACGGTGCGGCAGCTGCCAGAGCCAGCGCGCCCCCGTCAGGTGCATGCGCTGGTTAGGTGGGCCGAGAACGTCACTGGACCACGACATCGATACGGGCGCCAAAGCTGTGGCCATTGTCGTCCTCGAGGCTGCTCACGACACAGTAGTTGCCAGGGGCCGGAAAGGTGACACGGATGGTGTCCAGGAAGCCTGAGGTTGCGAGGTCGCGATGCGCTACCTCTATCCAGGGAATGATACAGGACGCGTTAGGCAAGGGGCCGGGAGCGACGGCGATTCTGTGCGATACGACCAACCAGTCATCGTGACCGCCGACCTGAACCCGGACGGAGACATTTGCCCGCAAGGTGTCAAGGAATATCGGGAAGTCGGGATGGGGCAGTCGGTCGACCCAGTTTGGTTGGGGTCCGCCGAGTCCGTAGACAAACACCGTCGTGTCCGCTTGGCTGAGCGTACAAGATGCATACCAGTCGTCCCAGAATCGCATGTCACGAAACGTTCCTGAAGCCTGATATGAGTCGACACCGGTACCGGCCCAGGGGCCATCGCAGACGATACCCACCGGGCCATCCGGGTCGACTGCCTGCATAGCGAACGTCACTTGGCCTGCCAGCGAGTCGATGATGAGCGTGTCGAGCACCACCCGGGGAGGGGTATCGGGATGGTCAGGAGCTGCCGGCGCTGCGTCGTCACACCCGGCAAGAGCCGTCAGGATTGCCACTGCACTAGTGAGCTTTGCAAGTGTGGGCATATGTTCCTGGACCGCCTACGGAATGGCGCATCAGCTGCGAGGGCGCTCGCGGCAGCCGCCGCGCCGGCCTCGGTTAGAACCTACGGCGTGGCGGCTGCCGAAGCAAAGCGCGCCCTCGCCAGCTGCATGCGCTGGTTAGGCGCCTTCCGGCGCAGCGGGCAACTGGGCACTGTGCCAGACCCCGACCACCCAGACGGTGTCCTCCTGGACGCGATAGAAGAACCGGTACGGCCGGATGATCACCTCGCGATACGGCAGGCCGGGAAATTCAGGGAGCCGCCGGCCGGACTCGGGGAACTTCTCCAGCCGGCGGAGCACCTTGGTCGCCTGGGTATGGAACCGACGGGCGGCACTGGGTCGGTCAGCGAGGATGTAGGCGAGGACCTGCAGGAACTGCCGCTCGCCGGTGGGCGTGAAGCGGACCGTCACGCGCCGGCATCGCGCAGCAGTTGGTCCGCCTCTGCCAGGACGGCTGTGAGATCGCGTCCTTTCCCCTTGGCGATCTCCCGCTCCCCCGCCGCGAGGATGCGCAGAATCTGACGTTCCCGCTCCCCATGTTCATAGGCCTCCATGCTGAGCATCACAGCGGCGGCCCGGCCACGCTGGGTGATGACCACGGGTTCCCGGGACCGCCGGACGCGGGCGAGGGCCCCTGCGGCGTCCTGACGGAGGTCGGTAATGGGGATGATATCGGGGACTTTGGGCATGGTAGATTGCACCTGTTAGATGTACGTCTAACAGTACGGTGTGGAGTGAGGTTTGGCAAGAGGGAAGGTCGGCGAGCAGAGAACCGGGCCGGAAGTGCACCTAACGAA
>CAYUOK010000178.1:0-2893 GCA_964446395.1 uncultured Gemmatimonadaceae bacterium
CAGACCGACGCACGCCTCAAGACCGCCGTGCAGCTGGCCGCCGAAGGGCTGCCTGATTCCGCCACGGCCATCGTCAATGGTCTCCTGGCGGTCACCCCGGTAAGTGATCCGCTCTACCCCGAGATTCTCTATACCCAGGGCTCCATCGCGCGCACCACCACCGAGATGCAGCGCGCCTTCCAGAAGGTGGCGGTGGAGTACCCCAACAGCCCCTGGGCCGACGACGCCCTGCTCCGGCTGGCGCAGATGGACTTCGCCGCGCGTAACTATCCCGGCACGGTGCGCGGCGCCGAGCAGATCCGCGGCAACGACCCCTCGAGTCCCCTCATTCCCGCCGCCGCCTACTGGGCGGCGCGCGCCGAGTTCGAGCAGGGCCGGACCGCCGAGGGGTGCGCCTGGATCACGCGGGGGCTGGCCAGCGAGAGCACCGACGTCGAGGCGAAGAACCGCCTCGAGTTCCTGCAGGGCCGTTGCACCGGAACCCCGGACAGCGGGGCAGTTACTGCCCCCGGCCCCGCTGCCCCGCCGCCCCCTGGCGCCTGGGGCGTCCAGGTCGCCGCCGTCTCCTCGCAGGCCTCGGCCAACAGCGTCCTCGCCGACCTCAAGGCGATGGGCCTGACCGGCACCGCGGTCCAGGAGAGCGGCAACCTCTACAAGGTGCGGGTGACGGGGCTCGCCTCGCGCGCCGCCGCCGATTCCGCGGTCGTCCGGATCAAGGCGAAACTGGGCGGCAGCCCCTTCGTGCTGGCGCCCTAGGACCCGCCGTGGCCGACCCGCTCAACTCGCCGCTCATGCTGCAGTACCGCGACATCAAGTCGCGGCACCAGGACGCGATCCTGTTCTTCCGCATGGGCGACTTCTACGAGATGTTCTTCGACGACGCCGAGCGCGCCGCCAAGCTGCTGAGCATCACGCTCACCAGCCGCGGCGACGGCATCCCGCTCGCCGGGGTGCCTGTCAAGGCGGCCGCCGAGTACCTGCGTCAGCTCGTGGGCGCCGGGCTTCGCGTAGCCATCTGCGAGCAGGTCGAGGACCCGAAGCTGGCCAAGGGGATCGTCCGGCGCGAGGTGATCGAGACCATCACGCCGGGCGCGCTCCTCGAGGAAGGATGGCTCTCGGGGGGGCGGAACAACTATCTGGTGGCCGTAGGCATGGGGGCGGGGACGCGGGGAAGCGGGGAAGCGGGTGTGGCTGCCGTCGATCTCTCGACCGGCGAGTTCCTGCTGGAAACCCTGCCTGCCGGTGCGCTCTCCGAGGCGCTGAGCCGGCTGGCGCCGGCGGAGGTGGCGCTTCCCGCCGACGCCGAGCTCGAGCTCGACGACGGCGTCATGCGCACCGCGCGCGAGCGCTGGGAGTTCGACCCGGCGCTGGCCCGCGAGGAGCTGGCCCGCCGCTTCAACCTCGCCTCCCTCGACGGACTCGGGCTCGGCCCCGCCGACGATCCCGCCATCGGCGCCGCCGGCGCGCTCCTCCGTTACCTCTCCGAGCTCCAGCCCGGCGGGCTCAAGCACCTCGCGCGCCCCACGGTGCGCCGCTCCGACGGCCATCTCTGGCTCGACGAGATGACCCGCCGGAACCTCGAGCTCGTCGAGCCGCTCCGCGCCGGCGCCCGCGGCGTCACCCTCCTCGAAACGATCGACGCCACCGTCACCCCGATGGGCGCCCGGCTGCTCCGCGCCTGGCTCCTCAGTCCCCTCTCCGACGTGGCGCGCATCGAGGAGCGGCTCGACGCCGTGGCCACGCTGGTAGACGACACCCGCGGTCGCGCGCGGCTCCGGGAGGCGCTGGAGGGCGTCCGCGACATCGAGCGGCTGGCCGGGCGCGCCGCCGCCGGCCGCGCCACCCCCCGCGAGCTCGGCGCCCTGCGCGATTCCTTTCTCCGCCTGCCCGACGTGCTCGAGGGGCTCCGCGGACTGGCAAGGCGCGAGGGAAGCGCGGCGCTCGTGGCCACGGAGTCGGCGTTCGACCTGCTGGCGGACCTGGGGCAGCTGCTGGCCGGCGCACTGGAGGAGCGGCCCCCGGCTACCCTCGCCGAGGGCGGCGTCATCCGCCGCGGCTACGACACCGAGCTCGATGAAAGCCGGGACCTCCGCGACGGCGGCAAGCAATACATTGCCGCGCTGCAGCAGCGGGAGCGGGAGCGCACCGGCATCCCCTCGCTCAAGGTGGGCTACAACAAGGTCTTCGGGTACTACCTCGAGGTCACCCACGCGCACACCGGCCGGGTGCCGGCGGACTACGAGCGCCGGCAGACCCTCTCCGGCGCCGAGCGCTACGTCACCCCCGAGCTCAAGGAGTACGAGAGCAAGGTCCTTTCCGCCGAGGAGCGGATGGGCTCGCGTGAGGCGGAGCTGGTGGCCGCGCTCCGCGACCGCGTGGGCGGCGACGTGGCCCGCATCCAGCGCACCGCGCAGCAGTTGGCCCGGCTCGACGTCTGGGCGGCGCTGGCCGAGCGCGCCGTACACGGCCGCTATGTCCGGCCGCGCATCACGTCGGGGTTCGGCCTCACGCTCACCGCCAGCCGGCACGCCGTCATCGAGCGGATGATGCCGCGCGAAGCCTTCATGCCGAACGACGTGCGCTTCAGCGAGGCGGAACGGCTGCTCCTGGTAACGGGCCCGAACATGGCGGGCAAGAGCACCATCCTCCGGCAGATCGGGCTCTGCGTCGTGCTGGCGCAGATGGGGGCCTACGTGCCGGCGGACGCCGCCGAGATCGGCGTGGTGGACCGGCTCTTCACCCGGGTGGGCGCCAGCGACAACCTGGCGCAGGGCCAAAGCACCTTCATGGTGGAAATGGCCGAGACCAGCGCCATCCTCCACAACGCCACTGCCGCCTCGCTGGTCCTGCTCGACGAGATCGGCCGCGGCACCAGCACCTACGACGGTGTGGC
>CAYUOK010000179.1:0-2886 GCA_964446395.1 uncultured Gemmatimonadaceae bacterium
TGAACGCCATCACGCTGTCGGGCGGGAAGCGGAGCCAGGCCAGGAAGGCGCCGTTCGGCCACACCTTGACCGAGTCGCCGTTGATGGTGAGCCGTGCGTCGCCGGTGCCGGTGCTGCCGAGGATGAACGACCACTCGCCCGCCGAAACCAGGTCTCCCTTGGCAGGGTACACCACCTTGAGGTCGAGCGGGCCCGTCACCGGCTTGATGGCGGGGAGCCGGCCACGGTTCGGGTCCACCGGGGCGGCGGCCGTTTTCGGTTTGGCCTTCGGACGGGCCTGCTGCGCGGCGAGCGGCGCGGCGGCGAGGGCCAGGACGAGCAGTGGGAGGAAACGCAGGCGCATCGGCGGAAGGTACTTCCAGAACACGACTTGCGACAAGCACCCTCGGACCCTTCCGGGAGCGGTCCGAGCGATTGACGGCCTCCCGGTGGAGGCCTAGATTCCGCCTCCCCCATCCTCTTCGGCCTCGGAGCGCTCGTGGCGCGCAGTTCCACCGTAACCGCAAGCCCCAAGAACTGCCCCGGCCGGTGACGACTCCCTCCGTCCATGTGTCGGTGGCAGGGCGCACCGACGTCGGCCGCACCCGCGAGCACAACGAGGACACCTACCTCGTCGCCGACCTGAGCACCGGGAAGCTCTGCGACGCCTCAGAGGCGCAGGTCTGTCACATCGGCCCCCGCGGGTCGCTATTCATGGTGGCGGACGGGATGGGCGGCGCCGCCGCGGGTGAACTGGCCAGCGCGCTGGCCGCCGAGACGATCCACCAGCACCTGATGAAGACGTGGACCACCGACACCGACGCCAGCCGCGAGAGGTTCGCGTTCCGCGTGCGCGAGGCGGTGGAGGAGGCCAACCGGCAGATCCACGCCCACGCCCAGGCCAACCCCGACGTCCGCGGCATGGGGACGACGGTGACGGCGGCGGGCGTGTACGGGTCCGACCTCTACCTGGCGCAGATCGGCGACAGCCGCGCCTACATGGTCCGCCGCGGCGTGGCCACCCAGCTCACCAAGGACCAGTCGCTCACCCAGCGCCTCGTGGACGCCGGCGAGATGACCGAGGAACAGGCCGAGAAGAGCGAGCGGAAGAACATCATCCTGCAGGCGCTCGGCCCCGACCCGAACGTGCGGGTGGACCTCACCTACGAGGAGCTCCGCCGCGGCGACGTCCTGATCCTCTGCTCCGACGGCCTGAGCGGCCAGGTGAAGCGCGAGGAGTTCGCCGAGTACGCCGGGCGCATCTCCGACCTGGCCGAGTTGTGCAGCGCGCTCATCGACCTGGCCAACAGCCGGGGCGGGCCCGACAACATCACCGTCGTGGCGGCGCGTTTCGACGGCGACGGCCTCCCGCTCAGCGCCTCGGCACCGGAGCCGGGGCACCATGTCGTGCAGCTGCCCGGCGACGAGCCGGCGGAGGAGGACTTCCGGGTCGGCTTCCAGACAGGCGGCATCCGGGTCCAGCCCCGCAAGGTCGAGCTCCCCCCGCTGCCGAAGCCGGTACAGGCTCCGGCACCGGCACCGCCGCCGCTCCGCCCCCGCCCGCCGGTCGGCCTCATCAGCGCTGCAATCCTCCTGGCGGCGGCCCTGCTGTACTTCCTGATCACACGATGAATCCGCGCCTCGCCATCCTCTCCGGCGGCCGGGCAGGCACGGTCGAGCCGCTCACCGGCGCCGTGTCGAGCATCGGACGCCACGCCACCTGCCGCGTGCGGCTCGACGCCGACCAGGACACCGAGGTGTCCAATCGCCACGCCGTCATCCAGAAGAAGGACGGCGTCTGGACCGTGCGGGACCTGGGCAGCATCAACGGCACCTACCTCAACGGCACCCGGATCTCCGCGGAGCAGCCCCTCAACGACGGAGACCTGCTCCGGCTGGGCGCGTCGGGACCGGAACTGCAGTTCCTCGTCTCGGACCGCGCGCCGGTGGCCGAGCCGACCCGGGAGCCGGTGGCGTTCCAGCCGGCCAAGCCGGCGCTGAGTGCGGAAGAGCTCAACCGGATCATGGAAGAGGAACATGCGGGGCAGCTGGCGCGCGACGCGGCCCGTGCCGCCCGTCGGCGCCAGGTCATCCGGCTGGTGTCCTCCGTCGCGGGCGCGGTGCTCGTGGTCTCGGCGGCGCTCTTCCTCTGGCGGCAACAGGTGGCCAAGCGTGCGGCCCGCGAGGCGCACCTCCTGTTGCTCGCCACCGCGGACAGCATGATGGCGAGCGTGGCGGAGCTGCAGGTGATGGTGCCGGCCATGCGTGCCTCGCTCGATTCGTCGCGCCAGGCGGCCACGCGCCTCCGCGCCGCGCTGGAGGAAGCGGGCCCCGGCGCCCCGGACAGCCCCGCGATCATGGCCCGGCTCGACTCGGCGATCACCCGGGAGCGGGACATCGCCCGGGCGGCGGAGTTCGACGCCGTCGCCGTCGCGGTGCCCAGCCAGGCCGCAGTGGGGCTCGTCGTCGCCCGGTACGCGGACGGCAGCACGGCGCTCGCCACCGGCTTCGGCGTGCGGCGGGACGGCAGCGGCGGCGTCCTCCTGACCACCCGCCAGGTGGTGGTGGATCCGCAGGGCAACGCGCCGGTGCAGGTGCTCTTGCTGATGCCGGGCGTGGCGCAACCCCTCACCGCCCAGGTCGTCGCCACCCACTCGACGGAAGACGTCTCACTCCTCCGCGTGTCGCTCCGCGGTGGAATCCAGGTCGTCCAGGGACTGGCGTGGAAGGAACCCCCGGTAGCCGCAGGCACGCCGCTGGCCATCGTCGGCTACGCCCCCCCCATCACTCCCCCGGCCGACGGCGACTGGCGGAAGGCCGCGGTCTCGGTCACGACCGCCACCGGCACGGCAGCGCGCGTGGCGGCGGAGTTCGTCACGGTGGACGGGTGGGGGTCGAGCGTCGGCG
>CAYUOK010000180.1:0-2880 GCA_964446395.1 uncultured Gemmatimonadaceae bacterium
CGCCGGTTGCCGTGGCACTGCGTGCAGCGCGTCGGGCCCTCCAGCGAGGCGTGGGCGCCGGCCAGCGGGCCGGGGGAGATCTGTGCCCCGAGCGGCGCGGCCATCATGAGCCAGCCCGCCAGCAGCGCGAGGCCAACTCCGCGGAACGGTCGCGTGACATCGACCAGCCTCCGGCCTACCAGAACCACGTGGCGCCCAACGACACGACCACGGCGACGTGAATGAGGACGGCCACCAGCGCCGTCACCGCCAGCGGACGATGGGCCACGTGCCAGAACCGGAGGATGTTCTGCGTGGCCTCCAGCATGCGCGACTGCTGGACCAGGGCCATTTCCCGGTTGGCCAGGCGGAGGACTTCCCGGAGCGCCGCCGTGTCCTCGCGGCGCTGCATCGGCCGCGTGACCCGGATCCGGCGCCGCAGCTCGGCGGCCGCGCGCCGGCGGCGCAGGTCGTCCGAGATCATCCGGCGGAGCGTCTGCCAGAGTCCGAGCCCCGTCGTCGGGGCGGGGTCGGCGTCGAGCACCGTGTCGATGTCGCGCACCTCGAGGCCGGACCACTCGGCGATCTCCTGGAGCAGCGCCTGGCGCTGCGCCCCGATTTCCTCGATGGTCAGCTCGACGCCGGCCTGGCTTCGCGGAATCCGCGCGTAGAGGTATCGGCCCACGATGCCGCTCGCCCAGACGACCATCATCGACCAGAAGCCGATCCCGATCACGCCGCCGAAGCGCCAGGTGGCGTGCGCCGCCACCAGCAGCGGGAGGCCCAGCGCCGCGAGGGAATGCACGTCGAGCCACTTCGAGATGGCGCCGGTGAAGGCGAGCCAGCGGAACTTCTTCCGGAGGGGGTAGAGCCAGAGGAACAGGAAGATGACCAGCGCGATCACGCCGGCGCCCTGCCCCAGGTACCCCGAGGGCCGGAACCAGAGGTGCAACGGACTCCGCACCTGCTCGGCCTTCGGGAGCAGGTAGTATTGGAGCCCGGCCAGGTTGAGGACGACGAGCGCCGCGAAAAACGCCGTGGCCACGGTCGCGGCCAGGCGGCGGGCGGGGCGCCGGGCCGGCCGCCGCGGCGGATGCAGGCGCACTGGCGCGGGCGCAGTCGCTCCATCGGGGCGGCGGCGGTTCTGGACCTTCGGTGCACGTGCAAGGTGAGTCGGCGTCATCGGTCTTTCGGCGCAAAGGCGACAGTCGGCGCGCTCTCCGCGGCCCGAACCGGCTCGGGCGACGGCGAATGCGGGGAGCGAGAGTCTGTGGGGGTACGGACCCTGCATTCCGCAAAGATCCTACCCAACCTTGCGGGGCAGCCGATAACGGTCTAAACCGTTGTGAAGTAATGGGATAGGGCTTTTCCACGGTACCGACGCGACTGAACTACTGCATCGTTCCGTTTCAGCTGCAACGTGCCGTATCGCTTGGGGCGGCCTGGAGGGCTGCGGTCGACTGTCCAGCCACGAGTCCGGCGGCTCCGGTGGGAGATTCAGTCCCCCGGAAGGGCACCGGCTGTAATCCCCGTCACACTCGAGGCCCGGGGCATGGAGCGACCGGTTTCTCCGACACGAAACATCCCATTGGCAGAGTGCCAGAATTTGGTGCACGTTGCGGCCCCGGTCTCACTTCACCGCTGAGTCATGATGGACCTCCTGATCTACCTGGTGTTCGGCCTCTTTCTCGTCGGCCCGCTGCTCCTCCAGATCCGCCGGGTGCGGAAGCGGGAGCGCGCGGCGCGAGAGGCCGCCGAACGCGGCAAGTTGTTCTCGGGCGGGCCGCGCGCGCAGCACCCCCACATCGACATCTCCCACTGCATCGGGTGCGGCGCCTGCGTGGACGTCTGCCCGGAGGGGAACGTCCTCGCGGTCATCGGCGGCAAGGCCGCCATCGTGAACCCGCAGAAGTGCATCGGGCACGGCCTCTGTGCCGAGGCGTGTCCCGTCGGCGCCATCGAGATCGTGATGGCGAGCCCGAGCGTCACCGCGGACATGCCGCGGCTGACCCGCGAGTACGAAACGACGGTCCCAGGCCTCTTCATCGTCGGGGAGCTCGGCGGCCTCGCCCTCATCAAGAACGCCGTCAACCAGGGCCGGGATTGCATGGACACGATCGCACGGCGCCTCGCCACGCAGCCCAGCGCCCCGGGCGTGCTGGACGTCTGCATCGTGGGCGCCGGGCCGGCGGGCTTGAGCGCTTCGCTCCGCGCAGTGGAGCGGGCGCTCACCTACGTGACCCTCGAGCAGGAGGAGTGGGGCGGCACCGTCGCCAAGTACCCGCGGCAGAAGGTGGTGATGACGAGCCCGGTCGAGTTTCCGCTCCACGGAAAGTTCAACAAGCTCGAGATCTCGAAGGAGAAGCTGATGGAGTTCTGGGCCTCCGTCATCAAGGAGGGCGACGTGCAGGTCCGCACCCGGGAGAAGGTCGACGCCATCGAACGCGAGGCCGACGGCACCTTCCGCGTCCGGAGCAGCGGCGGGATCTACCGCGCGCGAAGCGTCGTGCTCGCACTCGGCCGCCGGGGCACGCCGCGAAAGCTCGGGATCCCGGGGGAGGAACTCCCCAAGGTCATGTACAGCCTGATCGAGGCGGAGGCCTACGTCAACGCGAAGATCCTGGTGGTCGGGGGCGGCGACAGCGCGGTCGAGGCCGCCCTCGGGCTGGCCCACCAGAAGGGCAACCAGGTCACCCTCTCCTACCGGCAGGGGGAGTTCAGCCGGATCAAGGAGCGCAATGCCCAGCGGATCGCGGACGCGATCCGGTCGAAGAAGATCCGGGTGCTCTTCAACTCCAGGCCGGTCGAGGTGCGCGACACATCGGTCCTCCTCGACGTGGCGGGGACCGTGTCCGAGATTCCCAACGACTGGGTGTGGGTCTTTGCCGGCGGCGAGCCGCC
>CAYUOK010000181.1:0-2869 GCA_964446395.1 uncultured Gemmatimonadaceae bacterium
TGGTCCGGCCGCAACTGGTCCACGACCAGGAGGACGACGAGTCGGGGCGCGGTGTCCTGCGGGGGGTGGACGACGGCCGGCGGAGGTGGGAGCACGCCGCTCACGGCGGCCAGCGCCAGGAAAGGAAGGACCATCCGAGAAATCTACCTCGCTCCACCTGCCAAGGCAGCCCCGCACCCCGTCACAGCCTGATGAAGATCCGCCGGCGATAGAGCGGCGCCGTGAGCAAGAAGACGAGCGCCACGTTCGCGAGCGCGAACAGCAGCGACCCGACCATGGAACCAGCCGCCGGGGCGAGAACCTGCTCGAACAGCCATTGCCGGGCGGAGACCGTCTCTCCTGGCGCCCCGACCCGCCAGAGCGAGAGCCCGCGGGACACGAGCCCGGAGAGGACAAAGGCGAACAGCGCATTGGTGCCGAACACGTAGGCCGGCCGGGCCCACCACTCCCTGCCCTTCACGTCCACGGCCCAGTGGCATGCCGCCAGTGCCTGGCAGGCGATGCCCCCGGTGAACAGGACGTACGAACTGGTCCAGAGCCCCTTGTTGATGGGGAACAAGGCGTTCCAGGCGAGGCCGGCCACGATCAGGGCAGCACCCAGGAGGAGCAATCCGGTGGCGCGTTCGCCGGGGGGGCGATCCGCCAGGAGACGCTCGCCGGCGAACGTGCCGAGGAGGCAGGTGGCGACCGCCGGGAGGGTACTGAGCAGCCCCTCGGGATCGAAGTCTGGAGTCCAGAGGTGCCCGCCCAGAAGCAGTCGGTCGAGCCACGCGCCAAGGTTGCCGGCGGCGGTGAGGTCTCCTGCCACGCCGCCGGGCACCGGCACGAGGGCCAGCAGGAGCCAGTACCCGATCAACAACACCGCCGCGATTCGCCGGCGCGCAGCCGGACCGAACCCGAGGAAGACCAGTGCCGTCAGCGCGTACACCACCCCGATCCGTTGCAGCACGCCCGGGATGCGAAGATGAGCCAGGTCGTAGTGGGGAAATCCGCTCAGCAGCAGGCCGACCACGACGATCAACGCCCCGCGGAGCACGGCCTTGCGGGCCAGCTGCCGGGGGGCGGCTCCCGCCAGTTCGCGGCGGGAAAACGAGACGACCAGGGAGACCCCGACGACGAACAGGAAGAACGGGAAGATCAGGTCGGTCGGGGTCCATCCGTGCCATTCTGCGTGCCGAAGAGGCGGGAAGACGTAGTCCCAGCTTCCGGGGTTGTTCACCAGGATCATCGCGGCCACCGTCAGGCCGCGAAAGGCGTCGAGCGACCGGATCCGCCCGGTCATGGCGCGCGGCGACCGTTCAGAACGTGAACTGGATTCCCGTGGTGTAGAGGTTGTCGGTCGTTCCGAAGCCGGGCTGCGGCGCGTTCTGGTACTGGAGGAGATACGACGCCTTCAGCGCCAGACGACCCGCGATCGGCGCGACGAGCGACAGTTCGTTGTTGATCCGGTAATCGTCGCTCTCCTCGAGATTCGGGAGGTAGACGAAGAGGTTCTGCACATACGCCTTCGGCGTGAAGGCGTACTTGTACGTCACCTGACCGCGCGCCGTGGGGAACGAGCTGGTCAGGCCGCTGGTGAACTCCTGCTGGAAGAGCGAGAAGCCGCCGTCGAGCGCCAGGAAGTGCTTGGGTCCCTGGACGGCCTCGAACGAGAGGCCCAGCCCCTCCTGCCACCGCGAGGAGATGCCGATGAAGGTGTTGCGATCCCAGCTGCCGAGCACGTACCCCTTCCACCGGGCGGAGAGCTGGTAGTCCGGGCGGACGAACACGGCGTACTCGTTGGCGCTCTCCACGCCGTTCGTCTCGCCGTAGACCATCTTGGCGCCCTGGGTCACCGTCCACTTGCCCTTGGCGTACTCGAGCCTCTCGCCGACGTTGAACGTGGTGAGGTCGGTGTTCCCGGACGCCGCCACCAGGCCGAGGTCGAGGGACCCCTTGATGGGCGAGACGGCGGAATCGGCCGCCTGCGCAGACGCGAGGACCGGGAATCCGGCCAGGAGGACGGCGGCAGCGACGATCAGGCGGGGCACGCGTGTCACGGGCATCCGGCAATTCTCCGTCAGGTCGTTGGGGGCGATATGCGACGAGGGCGCCCGATGGTGGGCGCCCCCGGCAAGATAGGCCAGCCGGCCTCGTAACGGGAGCGTCAGCCGACGACCGACGTGCAGTGACCGCATCGGGTGGCCGCCAGCGGAATCGCCATGCGGCATTGCGGGCAATCCTTGGTGGTCGGGGCCGGCGGCGGCGCTGTGGCCTTGGCGTCGAAGCGGTTGACCAGGCGGACGATCACGAAGATGGCTGCTGCCACAATCAGGAAGGTGATGACCACGCTGATGAACTGGCCGTAGTTCAGCGTGGCGGCGCCGGCGGCCTTTGCCGCGGCCAGCGACGGGTAGCTCGTCAGGCCGTCGGTGCCCGACTTCAGCACCAGGTAGAGGTTCGAGAAGTCGATCCGGCCGAGCGCCAGCCCCAGCACGGGCATGATCACGTCATCGACGAGCGACCCGACGATCTTCCCGAAGGCGGCGCCGATGATGACGCCGACCGCCAGGTCCACGACGTTGCCCCGCATGAGAAACTTCTTGAAATCTTCCAGCATGGAGCCTCCAGGGGAGGAAAAGGACACGCGCCGGAATCTTGCGATTCCGGCGCGTGTCGTCCAGCCCGTCGACTACATGACCTGCTTCAGCATGACCCGCCGATTGTTCGCGCGACCAGCCGCGGTCGCGTTGGTGTCGATCGGGAAGTCCGGGCCGTAGCCCTTGGCCGTCAGCATGCTGGCCGGGACGCCCTTGCTGACGAGGTAGTTCATGACCGACTCGGCGCGCGCCTGCGACAGCTTCATGTTGTGCGCGCGGCTGCCGGTGTT
>CAYUOK010000182.1:0-2866 GCA_964446395.1 uncultured Gemmatimonadaceae bacterium
GCCCGTCCGAGATCCCGGTGAAGAGGATGAACCCGTTCCGGAACGGCGCCCCGAGGCGCAGGTTCGCAAACAGGCCGACGCCGGCGGTGTCGTAGCCGAAGACGGCCGGCGCCGCGTAGACCCCGGTGGTGAGCGTGGTGCTGAGGTCGATGTCCTCGGTGCGCGAAAAGGTCTGGAACCCCGTGCGCGCGATGTAACGCACCTTCGAGGATTCAATGAAGGCGCCGACCGCGGCGGTGACGGTCTGCGGGATCGGGGCGCTGTCGGTGGCCGGCTGGTAATTGTCGCGCACCACCTGGGCCAGGACGCCGACCCGGGTGTAGCTGCGCTTTTCCCGGCGCACCGCCCATGCGGCCGTGGTCCGGATCGCGCCCATCACGTGGTCGAGGGTGTCGATCGGTTCGTCGATGCCGTCCAGGTACTGGTAGACCGTCTCGTCACGGTAGTCCGCGTTGATCGAGAAGCCGCGCGCGTCGGTCACCGAGTAGAAGGGGCGGATCACGCGGCCCCGGAGCACGGTGCCGTCGGAGCGGGCTTCCCACCGCGCGCCGATGCCGATGGTGGACCCGAGGAACCGCGGCTGCGAGGCTTCGAGCGCGAAGGTGGTCCGGACCGGGTCGGCGGAGAACGATACGCCCGCCCGGCTGGCGGTGCCGAGGAAGTTGTCCTCGAGGAAGGAAAAGCCGATCGCCACCTCATTGCCCACCGTCCGCAGGCGGCCCCCGACCCGCGTGGTCCATCCGTCGCGGGTGGTCACCCGCATTCCGACCCCTCCACTGTCCGCCGGGACCGAATCGATGCGGACGTCGCGGAAGATGCCCAGCGCCCGGAGGTTGCGGGCCGACTCGGCCACGAGCACCGAGTCGTAGGGTTCCCCCACGCGGAAGAGGAGCTCGCGCTGGATGACCTGGGCCCGGGTCCGGAAGTGCAGGCCGTTGACCAGGCGCTCGACCCAGTGGCTGGCCTCGGCCGAGTCGAAGATCTCCTGCCGGTTCAGCTCGATGCCGCGGATGACCGGCGGCCGAACGGAATCGCCCGCCGCCTGCGCAGCGGCCAGGGAGGGGATGAGGAGGAGCGCACTTGCGAGGGTGAGGCGGCGGGCCAGAAGAGACTCCGGGAGCTCGATCGGATGTGAGGGAGCCGGGCGGCCCCGTCCGCGGGAGGGGACGAAGGCTATCCCAGGCTCTCCAGCAGGCGCCAGAGCTCCACGGCGCTGAATTCGTTGAAGCGCTGCAGGATGTCCTGCTCGCTCCACTCCAGGAGGATCCACGCCGAGCTGCGCGTGAGTTCGCCCTGGAGGAAGTGCACGCGGCCGGCCACGGTCTGTCCCTGCGCCCGGGTCTCAAGGAAGACCTGCCACCGGTCGTCCGCGCGGCCGAGGTCGCCGAGATGGCGCGCCGTCGGCGCGTCGGGCACCGCGGCTGGCAAGGGGTGCTGCGGCTGTCCCATGTTCCCTCCGAGATGCCCTCACGGTAATGACTTCCTGCATCGGGCGCCAGCGGCCGCGCGGTGCCCCTGCCCGGCCGGGTCGGTTAGATTGGGTCCACTTATGGCGTCAACCGTTCGCTGTGCCGGGTGCGGCACCCCCTCGGACGGGGCCTTCTGCCACCAGTGCGGGATGCCGCTCGACCGGCGGGGGAACCGACCGGAGAACCGCCGGGCCTGGCTGGTGGCCTCGATCCTCGCGGCGGGGGCGGTGGGCGCGGTCGTGGCCGGCGTCATCTGGGGCACCCCGAAGCCGGTCGTGCCCGCCATGGCCAGCGCCGGGGGGCGGCCGGCGGCCGCGCCGCTGCCCGAGCTCGGGAGCCTGAGCGCGGAGGAGCGCTTCGCCACGCTCTTCGACCGGCTGATGCGCGCGGGCGCCGAGTGGGACAGCGCCACCGTGGCCAGCCTCTCGCCGCTGGCCGTCGAGGCCTACTCCCAGCTGGATTCGGTGGACGCCGACACCCGCTTTCACGCCGGGCTGATCGCGATCCAGATCGGGAACTTCCCGGGGGCGCACGCCCTCGCCGACACCCTGGAGGCGCGCGATCCCGGGCACCTGTTCGGACCGATCCTGGTCGGCGCGCTGGCCCGGCTCGAGGGCGACACCGCCGCGTACCGCCAGGCGCTCGCCGAATTTCGTTCGCGCGCCGGCCCGGAGCTGGCGCGGACCGACCGGCCCGAATACATCGAACACCAACAACTTCTTGCCGAAGTCCGGCAGGCAGCGGAGACCAAGTGACCAGGACCATTCACGTCGCGCACAGCCCAGACTCCGACGACGCATTCATGTTCTACGCGCTGGCCGAGGGCAAGCTCGACACCGGCGACCTGCGGTACGAGCATGAGCTGTCGGACATCGAGTCGCTCAACCGCCGGGCGCTCAAGGCCGATCTCGAGGTGTCCGCGGTGTCGATCCACGCCTACGCGCACCTCCACCGGACATATGCCTTGCTGGCGAGCGGCTCCTCCATGGGAGACGGCTACGGCCCGCGGCTCGTGAGCAGGTCGCCGGCGCCGGCGAACCCTCGGGAGGCGCTGCGCGGGCTCCGGGTCGGCATTCCGGGGACGCTCACGACCGCCGCGCTCGCCCTTCGGCTGTACCAGCCGGCGGTCACCGAGGTGATCATCCCCTTCGACCAGATCGAGGACGCCGTGCACCGGGGCGAGGTGGACGTCGGCCTCCTCATCCACGAGGGGCAGCTCACCTATGCGGACGACGGACTCCAGCTCTGGGAGGATCTCGGGGCGTGGTGGGGCCGGGAGACGGGGCTGCCTCTGCCCCTCGGCGGCAACGTGGTGCGGCGCGACCTCGGCCCCGCGGTGACCGCCCAGGTGGCCCGCGACCTCCGCGCCAGCATCGAGTACGCGCTCGCCCACCGGC
>CAYUOK010000183.1:0-2857 GCA_964446395.1 uncultured Gemmatimonadaceae bacterium
TCCATCTCGACCGGCTTGGTGTCGTAGTCGTCGCAGCCCGCCTCGAGGGCGCGCTCCCGGTCGCCCGCCATGGCGTGCGCCGTCAGCGCGATGACCCGGACCCCTGCGATCTCCGGGTCCGCCCGGAGCCGGCGCGTGGCCTCCCAACCGTCGATGCCGGGCAGGCTCATGTCCATCAGCACCAGGTCGGGCCGTTCCGACCGGACCAGGTCCAGCCCCTGCTCCCCGTCTTCCGCCACCACGACGGTGTACCCCCGCCGCGTGAGCCGCCGGGACAGCATGTCGCGGTTCAGCTCGTTGTCTTCCACCAGCAGGATCTTCGCCACCGGTCATCCCTCCCCGGCGCTGGCCGCGGCCAGGAGGCGCTTCATTTCCGCCACCAGCGCGTCGCTGTCCAGGTGCTCCTTGTCGAACACCCGCGCCACATGCGTGGACAGGTGGTCCCGTTCCTCCGGGGTCAGGTCGTGCGCGGTGACCACCACCACCGGCACCTGCTCGCCCCCGGCCCGCCCGCGGAGCGCGGCCAGGAACTCGAACCCGTTCATTTCCGGCATCATCAGGTCGAGCAGGATCAGGTCCGGGAGGCCCCGACCGAGCGCCTCGAGCGCTTCGCGCCCGTTGCGGGCCTCGTGAACTTCCCACGACTCCCCGCGCAGCAGTTCCCGCATCCGGTCGCGCGCCGCCTCGTCGTCGTCCACCACGAGCGCGCGCCCGCCCCCTTCGTGCCGGAACCGCCGGATGACCTTGATCAGCCGGTCGCGATCCACCGGCTTGGTCAGGTACTCCGAGGCCCCGAGGGAGAAGCCCAGGTTCTTGTCGTCGATGATGGTCAGCATGACCACCGGGATCTTGCCGAGCGCGGGGTCGGCCTTCAGCGTGCGGAGGACGTTCCAGCCGTCGCTGCCGGGCATCATCACGTCGAGCGTGATGACCGACGGCTTGAGTTGCCGCGCCAGTTCGATCCCTTCCTCGCCGCTGAGGGCGGGAATGACCGCGATCCCCTCCTTCTCCAGGGTGCGCCGCACGAGGTCGTGCATGGCCGGGTCGTCGTCGATGACCAGCACCATCCCCTTCGGGCCCGCCATCAGCGCCACATGCTCGCTGGTCACCGGCCGCGGCACGACCTCCGACGGGAGCACCAGCGTGAAGGTCGACCCGCGCCCCGGGGCGCTCTCCACCGTCACGGTGCCGCCCATCAGTTCGGCGAACCGCTTGGTGATCGTCAGGCCGAGCCCCGTCCCTCCGTACTTCCGGGTGGTGGAGGCGTCCGCCTGCGTGAAGGGCTGGAAGAGCCGCGCCACCTGCTCGGGTGACATCCCGATGCCGCTGTCCTGCACCGCCAGCAGGACCCACCGCTTGCTCTCCCGGCTCTCCGTCCGCACCCGCAGCGTGACGGTGCCGGCCTCCGTGAACTTCGAGGCGTTGCTCAGCAGGTTGAACAGCGACTGCCGCAGCTTCGTCATGTCGGCGTGGATGCTGCCGACGTCGTCCGGGCAGTCCACGACGAGTGTGTTCTGCTTCTTGGCCATCAGCGGCTGGATGGTGCTGACCACGTCCTCGAGCATGCCCCGCACCGCGAAGGTCTCGAGATAGAGGTCCATCTTGCCGGCCTCGACCTTCGAGAGGTCGAGGATGTCGTTGATCAGCTGCAGGAGGTGCCGCCCGGCACCGTGGATCTTGCGGAGGTCGGGCACCAGGTCGTCGAGCTGACGGTCCTCCGCCTCCTCCTCGAGGATCTCGCTGTAGCCGATGATGGCGTTGAGCGGCGTGCGGAGTTCGTGGCTCATGTTGGCCAGGAAGCGGCTCTTGGCCTTGTTGGCCACGTCCGCCGCCTCCCGCGCCTGGCCGAGGGCGGCGTTGCTCGCCTCCAGCTCGCCGGTGCGGAGGCGCACCTTGTCCTCGATGGTCGCCACCGTCTGCCGCAGGTCGGCGGCCATGCGGTTGAAGGCGCCCGCCAGGGCGCCGACCTCGTCCCGGCTCCGCACCTTCACCTCCTGCGGCCACTCCCCCTCGCCGAGGCGCGCCACCGCGGCGTGAATGTCGCGGAGCGGACGGAGCATCCGCCGCGTCAGCATGAACAGCACGAGCGAGGCGCCGAGCGCGATCAGCAGGACCAGCGGCAGCAGCCCTTCCGCCACCTGCCGCGACGCGGCCGTGGCGGCGGCGGCGAACGGGGCGTAGGGCGTCGCCGCGTTCAGGACCCCGATGATGGACGCGTCCGAGGCGTCGCGGATGGGCCAGTAGAGGGTCCAGTCGTCCTGCCCCCCGACGACCGGGTTGCCGTCGACGAACACGGCGGCGGCCTGCGGGGGCATCAGGGTCAACGGGCCGGCGGTGCGGGTCGCGGAGTCGCCGGTGGCCATCCGGACCACCAGACTGGTCCCCGCCCGTTGCCCGATGCTGAGCTTGGTGCCGGTGAGCCGCGACAGCTCCACGAGGAGGGCGGTCACCTCGGGGTTGCCGTAGACCGGCTCGTCCCCCTTGAACAGCTGGGTCGTGAGGGTGCCGCCGGGCGCGTCCGCGGCCGGCTGATATTCCAGAGGGGCCGATGGTCCAAGCCGCCACGGCCCCGGGAACCGCTCCTCCAGGATCCGCTGGGCGATGCCGAGCTTGATGGTGAGCTGCTGGCTCGCCTGGTTGAGCTGCAGTTGCACCAGCTCGGCGTCGGAGCGCTTCAGCGCGAACCATCCGGTGAGCGCGAGCGCGCCGATCACCACCGCCGAAACGACCAGCGCCACCTTCGTGGCGATGCTGCGGGTCTTGACCACCGCCACCTCCGTCAGGGAAACGCCGACGCCGGGTAGAGGCGTCAAGCTACCGGCAACCGGAACCTCTCGCCAGAGGGATTATCTTCCGG
>CAYUOK010000184.1:0-1134 GCA_964446395.1 uncultured Gemmatimonadaceae bacterium
TGGCCGTGCTCGGCTCGCGGCGCCAGCGCGGCGACGACATGGCGGACCTCGCGGCCGACTTCCACGCCAGCGTGGCGTGGGCGGCGGCGGAGGTCGTTCGGCGCCTCGCCGAGGAGACGGGCATCCGGACCGTCACGCTCGGCGGAGGCAGCTTCCAGAACGCGCGGCTGCTCGCCTCGCTGGTCGGGCGGCTGCAGGGATTCGGGCTGACCGTGCTCTGGCCCCGCCGGCTGAGCCCCAACGACGGCGCCATCAGCTACGGCCAGGCGGCGGTGGCCGCGGCCCGGCTCGCGCACTGACGGACTGACCCCAGGAGGCGTTCCATGTGTCTCGGCATTCCAGGACGGATCGTGGACATCCGCGGCGATCGCGGGCTTCCGATGGGCACCGTGGACTTCGGCGGGGTCCGCCGCGAGGTCTGCCTGGCCTACGTGGCCGACGAGGTGAAGGCCGGCGACTACGTGGTGGTCCACGTCGGCTTCGCGATCTCCAAGGTGGACGAGGAGGAGGCGCAGCGGACGTACGACATGCTCCGGGAGATGAGCCTGCTCGAGGGGGAGCTGGGGGCGACACCATGAGGTACCTCAACGAGTATCGCGACCCCGCGGTGGCCCGCGCCTTGGTGCGCCAGATCCTCGACACCGCCACCCGGCGCTGGGTGCTGATGGAGGTGTGCGGCGGACAGACGCACACCATCGTGAAGCAGGGGCTCGACGAGATTCTCGCCCCGGCGGTCGAGATGATTCACGGCCCGGGGTGCCCGGTGTGCGTCACCTCGCTGGAACAGATCGACAAGGCGCTCACGCTGGCGTCCCGGCCCGACGTCCTCTTCACCTCCTTCGGGGACATGCTCCGGGTGCCCGGCAGCGAGTGCGACCTCCAGCAGATCCGCGCCCGGGGCGGGGACGTGCGGGTGGTGTACTCCCCCCTCGACGCCCTCGAGCTCGCCATCAAGCACCCCGACAAGCAGGTGGTCTTCTTCGCGGTCGGCTTCGAGACGACCGCCCCGGCCAACGCGATGGCGGTCTTCCGGGCCCGGGAGCTGGGGGTCGGCAATTTCAGCGTGCTGGTGTCGCACGTGACGGTGCCGCCGGCGATGATCGCCATCCTCGATGCGCCGGACAACCGGGTGCA
>CAYUOK010000184.1:1234-2855 GCA_964446395.1 uncultured Gemmatimonadaceae bacterium
TCGCTGGCGGTCCACGGCACGCTGAACGACCTGGCGATGGTCGGCGCGCGGCCGGTCTGTCTCACGGTGGGGTTCGTGCTGGAGGAAGGGCTCGACATGGCCCTCCTCGACCGGGTGCTTGCCTCGATGGCGGCCGCGGCCGGTGAGGCCGGCGTCCCGGTGGTGTCGGGCGACACGAAGGTGGTGGAGCGGGGGAAGGCCGACAAGCTCTACATCAACACGACCGGCATCGGCGAGCTGCGGCCTGATTTCCGTCCGGGGCCGGACCGCGCCCGCGTCGGTGACGCCGTGCTCGTGAGCGGACCGATCGGCTCGCACGGCATGGCCATCATGGCGGCGCGCGAGGGCATCGCCTTCGAGGCGGCCATCGAGAGCGACGCCGCCACCCTTTTCCCGCTGGTGGAGCTGCTGCGCACGTCCGTCGGATCGGCGGTCCACGTGCTGCGCGACCCAACCCGGGGCGGCCTGGCGAGCGCGCTCAACGAGATTGCGGCGGCCTCGAGGGTGGGGGTGGTGCTCGACGACGGGGCGCTCCCGGTGCCCGGGCCGGTGGCGTCGGTCTGCGACCTTCTCGGTCTCGACGTGATGTACGTGGCCAACGAAGGGGTGCTGGTCGCGTTCGTGGAGGCCGCCGCGGCCAGCGCCGCGCTCGCCGCGCTCCGCAGCCACCCGCTCGGGAGGGAGGCGGTCATCGCCGGCACTGTTGTTCGGGAGCACCCGGGGATGGTGGTCCTCCGTACCGGGCTCGGCGGCACGCGCATCGTGGACATGCTTCCCGGCGACCAGCTGCCCCGTATCTGTTGAATCCGTATGAATCCGTAGGCCTGCGCACGGTGCCGCGCCCCGCTCGGTTCGGCTACATTTCCGGCTGACCGATCCCAACTCTCATACCCTGGATCCCGCCCGATGGCTGCCAAGCACACTCGTTGCCCCTCCTGCGGCGCCGACGCCGAAGGGAACTTCTGTCGCCAGTGCGGAGCCAGCCTCGGCCCCCGCGCCTGTAGCTCCTGCAAGGCCCCGCTGGCCGCAGGCGCCAAGTTCTGCACCAAGTGCGGCACGCCGGCCGCCGGCGGCGCGGGTGGCGGAGCGGCTGCGGCCGCCGCCCCGAGCGAGCGCAAGGCATGGGCGGTGGCGGCAGTCATCTCCGCGCTCCTCCTCGTGGCCGTCCTGGCGCTCGTGGTCAAGGGGAACGGCGGCGCGGCCGAGGCAGCCGGACCGGTCGGTGCGGGCGGAGCGGTGGCCCCGTTCGCCGGCGGTGGGGGAGAGGGCACGCCCCCGGACCTGAGCACGATGACACCGCGTGAGCGCTTTGATCGGCTGTACAACCGCATCATGAGGGCGTCGGAGTCCGGCGACCAGCAGACCGTCACGACCTTTACGCCGATGGCGCTGCAGGCCTACGAACAGCTCGACTCGGTGGACGCCGACGCGAGGTTCCACCTTGCAACATTGAAGCTTCACGGCGGCGATGTGAATGGTGCCGAAGCCATTGCGGACACGCTGCTGAAGAAGGACCCCGGCCACCTGTTCGGCTACGTGATCCAGGGCACGGTGGCCCGGTGGAGGAAGGACGATGCTGCCCTCAAGAAGGCCTACAAGGACTTCCTGTCACATTACGATG
>CAYUOK010000185.1:0-2841 GCA_964446395.1 uncultured Gemmatimonadaceae bacterium
GGGTCCGGGCCACCCTCGACGCCGGCAACTCCACACTGAACTACCGGATCCGCGAGGGGGAGGTCGGCAAAGTCCCCTACATGGCGGTGGTCGGCCAGCGGGAGGCCGAGGCCGGGTCGGTCGCCGTCCGTGTCCGCGGGGCGGGGAACAAGCAGGAGGTGATGACGGTCGAGGAGTTTGCGGCGCGGGTCGTGGCGAAGGTTCGGGACCGTTCGCTCGAGGTGTGACGTCCGCGCTGTCGCCTCGGCCCGTCGGGTGTTGTCCGGGGCCGACGTTTGGGGATTGTTAGCCCGGCGTTTGGCGTTGCGAGGGATGCACTTGCGGGCCCGGTCGGGCATCTTTGGTCGTCTTCGTGGTGGCCTCCAGGTTGCGGGCGTGGCGGGAGTTCGGGAATTCGATGAGCGTCCCCCCCCGCGGATCGGAGGCTTCCATGAATCGCATTCTTCGCCTTGCATCCCTGTTCGTTCCAATCCTCCTCGCCTGCAGTGAGCCCGAACCAAGCGCCCCCGACGTCAGCGCCGCGGGCCTCGAGGAGCCGCCCCTGACGGCGCATGGCGGTCGGCACGACATCGTCCGTCAACTCGCGCGGCTGCTCTACGTCGTGGCCCCGCTCCATCGCCTGTCGGCCGCACAGGCTGCCGGCTTCGACACCCAGCTCTCGCCCTGTGTGGCCTCCCCGGAGGGGGGGATGGGGTACCATTGGGGCTACGTCGAGCGGATCGATGGGACGGTGCGGTGGGACGAGCCGGAGATCCTCGTCTTCGTGCCGGCTGACCACGCCTCGGACGGGGTGCGGCTCGGTGCCGTCGAATATGTGGTGCCCAAGGCCGCCTGGAGCGGCTCCGAACCGCCGTCACTGTACGGACAGACCTACACGACCGGCGGCCCGAACGGCGAGCTCTGGGCCCTGCATGTCTGGGTCGGGAAGTACAACCCGCTGGGGCTCTTCTACGACTGGAATCCGAGAGTCAGCTGCGACGGATGACTTGCGACCGGCCGGGGCGGCGACGCCGTCCCGGACCTGATTGCGCCCCCGCCGGACAGCGCTACATTGACGCCGCATGTGGCGCTGCCGGTGGTTGGGGACCATTGCCGTGGAGCACTCGGACGGACGCACCGACGGAGCGCGGCTCCTCGGGCAGCCCAAGCGCCTCGCCATCCTTGCCTACCTGACACTCCCGACCCCCGGGACCTGGCACCAGCGCACGACACTGCTTCGGCTCTTCTACCCGGATCGAACCCCGGCCCAGGGGCGCAACGCCCTCAGGAACGCACTGCATTCCCTCCGCACGACCCTAGGGGAATCGGTCCTCCTCACCCGCGGGGACGAGGCGGTGAGCATCTCCAGCACCGAACTCGCCACCGATGTCGCCGAATTGGTGTCCTCGGCGTCACGAGGAGACGGGGCGACCTCGGCGCCCGGGGAGTCCGCCGTCCTCCTTCCAGACCTCGAACTCCTGGTCGACGGGTCCGGATTCAACGCCTGGCTCACGGCAGAGCGCCGCCGCCTCGCCATGACGGGGCCCGCGAGGTTCTCAACCCCTCTCTCGCCACCGCCTGCGCCGGCGGGTGGTCCAGCGACCTACCTCGGCGTGGCCGGTGTCGCCGCGTTGCTCCTGGTCCTGCTCGCAGGCGGACTCAGCTCCCCTGGGCCGCGCTCCCGCAGTTCGGCGGCGGGGCAGGATCCCGACGCAGTTCGGCTGGTGGCGGCGGCGTCCCACGAGTTGGGGCGCGAGGAACAGGGGGCGCTGTTCAGGGCCAAGGCGCTCTACCTGCGTGCCGTGGACGCCGACCCGACCTACGGACCGGCGTTCACGGGCCTCGGGCGTACCTGGATGTACCTTGCCAACGCGGGGGAGGTCCCGCGGGACCAGGCCGTACGCATGATGAGGGATGCGCTCGCCCACGCAGCCCGGTTTAGCGACAGCCTCGATCCCGACCTCCTGGACGGCCGGGCATACCTGGCCTACGTCGATGGGAATGCGGCAGAGGCCGTGCGCCTCAATCGGCTGGCGATTGGCCGCGCGCCTGGACGGGCGGAGTTCCACGAGCACCTGGGCCACAAGCTGGGGCTGGAAGGGCGGCTCGAGGAATCGAGGGCGCACTACGACACGGCCGCCTTCCTCGCACCGCTTGAACGCCGGTTCCCCGAGTCGGCGGCGTACATCGAAGGCTGCCGAGGGAACGACGTGGAGGCCGTGCGGCTGCTCAAGGCCTCACTCGCGATCGACTCGGATTATTCGAGGGCGTGGGCCGGGCTGGTTGTGGAGTACACCCGCCTCGCCCGCTGGAGCGACGCGATCGAGGCGTGGCGTCGCTCGGATAGCGTCGCCGCCCGGGACTTTCTGAAGCCCGCTGGCGCGGACTCGGCGACCTTTGTCTCGTCGTGGGCGGCATTTCAGGGCACCCGTCGTGCATCGGCTCTGCGTGAGGGGGATGAGCCGCTCTCGCCGCTTGGTCAGGTTCTCGCCTTCGCCGGCCGCGGAGAAAGGGACAGCGCGTTGGGGGCCCTGGGGCGGCTCCGGAGCCAAGATCCGCTCGCGCTGGGATATGCCCTCTGCGCGTGGGCCCTCCGGCCCCTTCGCGGAGACCCCCGCTTCGCGCAAGCCTACCGGGGGACGCGGTTCGAGGGTGCCTACACTCGGGTAGCGGGTTCGACGCCGGGGAATTGAGGGGGCAGGCGGAGCCGGGTGACCTCCCGGCATGGGGCTTCAGCGGGTATCTTAGGGGGCATCATACCCGAACCCCCGGAACTCCCGTGAGCGACGTCACGACTCCCGTCATCCTCTCCGCCGTCCGCACCCCGATCGGCCGCTATCTCGGTGGCCTGTCGTCCTTTTC
>CAYUOK010000186.1:0-2836 GCA_964446395.1 uncultured Gemmatimonadaceae bacterium
GTCTCCACCTACAAGCGGCAGCGCCGCGGCGGCCGCGGCATGGCCGGGATGGGGACCAAGGAAGACGACTGGGTGGAGCACCTCTTCATCGCCTCCACGCACGACTACCTGATGTTCTTCACCGACAAGGGCCAGGTGTACTGGCTCAAGGTGCACGAGATCCCGCAGGGCGGCCGCGCGGCGCGCGGCAAGCCGGTGGTCAACTGCATCGCCATCGGGAGCGACGAGCAGGTGGCGTCCACGGTGGCGGTGCGCGAGTTCACCGACGACCGCTGGCTCATGTTCGCCACCCGGAACGGCACGGTGAAGAAGACCGTCCTCTCCGCCTACGGGAACGTGCGTTCGACCGGCATCAACGCCATCAACATCGACGAGGGCGACGCCCTCATCGACGTGCAGCTCTGCGACGCCAACAGCGACATCGTGCTGGCCACGCAGGACGGCATGAGCATCCGCTTCCACCAGGGCGACGTCCGCGAGATGGGCCGCGCCACCGCGGGGGTCAAGGGCATCGAGCTCGACGCCGGCGACGCCGTCATCGGGATGGTCATCGTGCGGCGCGAGGCCACGCTGCTCGTGGTGAGCGAGCGGGGGTACGGCAAGCGCTCGGAGCTGTCGGAGTACCGGGTGCAGAAGCGCGGCGGCAAGGGGATCATCACCCTCAAGAAGACCGACAAGACCGGCCGCATGGTGGCGCTCAAGGAAGTCATTCCCGACGACGAGCTGATGATGATCACGCGGCACGGCATCGTCATCCGGGTGCCGGTCGAGGGGATCAGCGTCATCGGGCGCAACACGCAGGGCGTGCGGGTCATGAACCTCGAGGCCGGCGACAACCTCGTGGACGTGGCGCGCGTGGTGAAGGAGGACGACGAGGGCGGCGAGGAGCCTACCGGCGACGAGGCCACCGCGCCCGCGGACGAGAGCGGCGGCGAGGCGTGAGCCGGATTCCTTGCCCATCCCCTTGTGGCGTCATAGCTTGACTCCATGACCCGCACCGACGCCTCCGCCCCGGCCGCCGCCCCCCCCGCGGTCACCATCGACGACGTCCGCCGCGCGGCCGCCGCGATTGAGGGTGTCGCCGTCCGGACGCCCCTCATCGAGATGCCGGCGCTCGCCGCGCTCGTGGGGCACTCGGTGGCCCTCAAGTGCGAACAGCTCCAGCCGATCGGGGCGTTCAAGGTGCGCGGCGCCTACAACGCCATCCAGAAGATTCCCGCCGCCGTGCGGAAGCGCGGCGTCATCACCTACTCCAGCGGCAACCACGGTCAGGCCGTGGCCTGGGCTGCGGCCAGGGTCGGCGTCCGGGCGGTCATCGTGATGCCGAACACCGCGCCACTGGTGAAGGTGGACGGCGTGAAGAAGCTAGGCGGCGAGGTGGTGTTCGTCGGGCCGCGGTCGGTGGACCGCAAGCACAAGGCGGAGGAAATCTGCGCCGCCGAGGGACTGGCCATGATCCCGCCCTTCGACCATCCCGACGTCATCGCGGGGCAGGGCACCTGCGGACTCGAGATCCTCGAGCAGTGGCCGCACGTGGACACCATCCTGGTGCCGGTCGGCGGCGGCGGGCTCCTGGCCGGCATCTGCGTGGCCGTGTCCGGCACCCGCCCCGAGACGCGCGTCGTCGCGATCGAGCCCGAAGGCGCCGCGAAGCTGACCGCCGCCATGCGCGCCGGGGCGCCCGAGCAGCTCGCCAGCACCGCCAGCCTGGCCGACGGCCTGCTCACGCTGTCCGTGGGCTCCATGACCTTTCCGCTCATCAAGCCGGTCATCCACGAAGTGGTGACCGTGTCCGACGACGACATCACCATGGCCATCCGGTTCCTGCACCGCGAGGCCGGGCTCAAGGTCGAGCCCTCCGGCGCGGCCACCACCGCGGCCCTGCTCTCGGGCAAGGTCCGTCCGCGCGGGGCCACGGTGGTGGTGGTGAGCGGCGGCAACGTGGACGAGGAACTCTTCGACCGACTGGTGAGCGCGGAATGAGCATCGCACCGAAGATCATCGTCGCCGACGACGATCAGGCCCTGACCCGCACCCTGTCCTGGATCCTCAAGGACAACGGGTACGAGGTCGTGACGGTGCCGGGCGGCGAGAACCTCGTCGACCACCTTCTCGCCGACCAGTTCGACCTGCTCCTCCTCGACATCATGATGCCGAAGGTGGACGGCCTCCAGCTCCTCGAGCGGGTCAAGACCGACTACCGCTTCAAGGACCTCCCTGTCCTGATGATCTCGTCCATGCCCCCCGAGGAGGCGACGGTCCGCGCCCTCGGCCTCGGCGCCGCCGACTTCATCTCGAAGCCCTTCCGCGTGCGCGAGCTCCTCGCCCGGGTCAAGGCGCACCTGCGCACCGGCCGCGAGCTCAACCAGGCGCGCGCCGAGGCGCGCTCGCGCACCGAAATGGTGGACATCCTGCAGGAAGTGACCGCCACGCTGAAGCCCGACGAGATCTACCAGATCCTCGTGCGGCGCGTGGCGCGCGGGCTCCGCATCTCGAAGTGCTCCATCCTGATCGGGTCGCCGGACGACGAGGCCGGCACCGTGGTGGCGGCCTACGAGAACCCGATGCTGCGGAACCTGCGGGTGGACCTCCGCCGCTACCCCGAGATCCAGCAGGCGCTCAAGACCGGCGAGGTGGTCCTGATCCAGGACGTGCTCACCGACCCGCTCTACCAGGCGGTGCGCGCGGAATGGGAGGCGGAGGGCATTCCGGTGCCCACCCGCTCGGCGCTCGCGCTGCCCTTCCAGCTGAAGGGCCAGCAAGTGGGCGTCTTCTTCCTCCGGACCACCGCCGAGGACGCCCCGCTCAACCAGCAGGACGTGCAGTTCGCCGACCA
>CAYUOK010000187.1:0-2782 GCA_964446395.1 uncultured Gemmatimonadaceae bacterium
GGAGCGACAGCCTCGCCTCGTACGCCAGCCAGATCGTGGAGTTCATCGGCAACGTGCGCTACGAAGACTCCTCGATGGTGATGACCGCCGACCGGGGCACCTACCGGCGGGACGGCGAGCGGTGGGAGGCGCGCGGCAACGTGGTCACCCGGAACACCGGCGGGTCCACCATGCGGGGGCCGTCGCTCGATTACCTCCGGGTCATCCCGGGGCTGCGCGACACCGTGGAGGTCTTCGCCGACGGCCGGCCGACCATCGACTACGTCCCGCGCGACTCGACCGGCGCCGAGCAGGAGAAGTACGTGATCGTGGGCGACCGGGTGCGGATGAAGGGCGAGGACCGGCTCTGGGCCGGCGGCCGCGTCACCATCGACCGGAGCGACGTGTCCGCCCGCGCCGACTCGATGCGGCTCGACACCGGACCCGGCCAGGACGGCGCGCTCATCGGCAGGGCGCAGGTCGACGGGCTCGGCAAGGACCCTTTTTCGCTGACCGGCAGCACCATCAACCTCCGGCTGGAGCAGAACGACTTGACCTACGTGCAGGCGAACGGGGCGGGGAAGGCCGTCAGCGCGGACTGGACTCTCGTGGCCGACACGATCGGGCTCGACGTCAACGCGCGCATCCTCGAGCAGACCCTCGCCTGGGGCTCCACGACCCGGCCGCACGCCGTGTCCACCACCTACGAAATCACCGCCGACTCCCTGGCGCTCGACACGCCGGGCAAGGTCCTGACGGAGGCGCGCGCGTTCGGGAAGGCGTGGGTGGCGAGCGGCGACGACACCACCACCGCCCAGCGCGACTGGCTGCGCGGCGACACCGTCACCGCGCGGTTCGCCAAGGTGGATTCCGCAGGCAAGTCGAAGACCGTCGTCCACCGGGTCGAGTCCTGGAAGGACGCCAGCTCATTCTACCAGGTGTTCGACCCGGCCCGCCCCGGCGTCCCGTCGCTCAACTACGCGCGGGGCAACCGCATCCTGGTGCTCATGAAGGACGGCCCCGGGGGAGGGGTGGAGCGGGTCGAGATCCAGGGCAAGGTGGACGGAGTGCAGCTCGAGCCGAAACCCGCGGCCGCGAAGGACACCACCGCCGCCGCGCCTCCGAGGCCCGCCGCCGATTCGACGCCGGGAGCGGCCCAGCCGTGACGCACCCTTCCTGGCTGGACGGCCTCGCGCAGCGCGACGCCTCGCTCTCGCTCGCGCTCGCGGCGCTGCTCCACACCGCCGACGCGGACGGTGCAGTAGACCTCGACCGGCTCGTCATGGGCTACCGCAGCACCTTCCTGAGCGCGGTCGAGACGATCCCCGGGCTCCCACGCTCCGAACTGAGCGGCGACCAGCTTCGCGAGAGCCTGACGCAGTCGGTGCTGCCGCGGCTGGTGGACGGCGGGTGGGTGACGGACGCGAGCGACGCCAAGTGGGCGGTGGTGCGCGCCACGCCCGCGTGGTGGCCGCAGGCGGCCGCCGACCGCGGCGCCGCGCTCGCGCACCTGCTCGCCTCGGCCCAGGAGGCGCACAACCGCCGGGAAACGGCGGGCGCCGCCCCCGCCGGGCGCGCCAGCGTCCTCGAGGGCGTCGGGCTCTGCAAGAGCTTCCGGCAGCGGCGGGTGGTCAACGAGGTATCGGTCCGGGTGGAGCAGGGGGAAATCGTGGCGCTGCTCGGTCCGAACGGCGCCGGGAAGACCGTCACCTTCTACTGCCTGACGGGGATCATCCGGCCGGACGCCGGCACCGTGCTGCTGGACGGCCAGGACGTGACGAGCGCCCCGATGTACCAGCGTGCGCGGCGCGGGCTGGGATACCTGGCCCAGGAGCCGTCCGTGTTCCGGCGCCTCACGGTCGAGGACAACGTGATGGCGATCATCGAGATGCTGCCGCTCTCGAAGCCCGAACGGCAGGAGCGCCTCGAACGGATGCTCGACGAGCTGTCCATCAAGCACCTGCGGAAGAGCATGGCGTATTCGCTGAGCGGCGGCGAGCGGCGGCGGCTGGAGATCACCCGGGCGCTCGTCACCGAGCCGAAGTTCATGCTCCTCGACGAGCCGTTCGCCGGCGTGGACCCGATCGCCGTCAACGACATCCAGACCATCGTCGCCGGCCTGCGCCACCGCGGGCTCGGCGTGCTGATCACCGACCACAACGTCGAGCAGACGCTCGACATCGTGGATCGCGCCTACATCCTCTTCGAAGGAAAAGTCCAGGCCGCTGGCACCGTGCCCGAACTCGTGTTCGACGAGCGGGTCGCCCAGCTCTACCTGGGGCCCACCCTGACGGCCAGGCTCCGGGCCCGATTGGAGAACGTCGCGTGAAAACAGGACTCTCGCAGCACCTCGGCCAGCGGCAGGAACTGCGCATCAACCCTCGCCTCTACCAGGCGATGGACATGCTCTACATGCCGATGATGGACCTCCAGCAGCACCTGAAGCAGGAGCTGCTCGTCAATCCCTTCCTCGAGCTCCTCGAGCCCGAGGAGGAGGAGCAGGACGGCGCGGACCGCGAGAAGGACAAGGAGCAGGAAAAGGAGGCGGCCGCCAAGGAGGAGGAGATGGACTGGGAGGAGATCCTCCTCAACGGCTTCGACGTCGGCGGGACGCGCGAGCAGCACGAGCAGCTCGAGTACACCGAGGCGGTCACGGTGCAGAGCCGCGACCTCGTGGACCACCTTCGCGAGCAGCTCAAGATGATGCACCTGACCCCGCGGCAGGTGCTGCTCAGCGAGGAGTTCCTGGGCAACATCAAGGACGACGGCTTCCTGGCGGCCTCGCTGGAGGAGATCGTCGGCT
>CAYUOK010000188.1:0-2768 GCA_964446395.1 uncultured Gemmatimonadaceae bacterium
ACCCGCTTCACGAAGGCCTCGCGGCCGAGATCGAACCGGGTCTTTCCCTCCGAGGCGAGCACCCGCTCGACGACGTTCTGGGTGGCGATGCCGGCGTGGTCGGTGCCAGGCAGCCAC
Organism: uncultured Gemmatimonadaceae bacterium; assembly: GCA_964446395.1. Taxonomy (GTDB): domain Bacteria; phylum Gemmatimonadota; class Gemmatimonadetes; order Gemmatimonadales; family GWC2-71-9; genus SPDF01. The sequence goes on from CAYUOK010000188.1 coordinate 118, forward strand.
AGCACCTCCCGGCCGCGCATCCGCTCGAACCGGATGACGGCGTCCTGCAGCGTGTTGTTCAGCCCGTGCCCCATGTGCAGCTGCGCGGTCACGTTGGGCGGCGGCATCATGATGACGTACGGGCGGCCGCCCGGCCGGGGGGCGAACAGGTCCTGCTCGGTCCACCACCGGTAGAGCGCCCGTTCGATGTCGCCGGGTTGATATTGCGGGGCGAGCTCGTGCGTCATGCGGTGCGGCCTTCGAGCGAGAGCGCACGCGGCGCGCCGACATTGTCCTCGCCCTGCACCAGGATGCTGTTGATGAGGTCGGCCAGCCCCGGGACGAGCGACGCGACGCGGACGGCGTGGGCGCGCGTCCGCCGGTCGGGCACCCAGCCGGTCAGCTCCACGGTCCCCCGGGTCACCGCCACTGCGCTCAGCCCGTGGGGCGCGAGGGTGGGGTCCGCCTGCAGTGCCTGGCGAACCGCCTCGGCGAGGGCCATGGCCGACGCACCGGCGGGGGTGCGCACCGCCCGCACTTCATCGGTCAGCCGTCCGCGGGTGACCCGGCCCAGCCTGCCGGCGGCCCACAGCCCGCCGACGATCCCGGCGCCGAATCCGACCAGCGACCAGCCCAGCGCCTCCGACGAGGTCAAACGCTCCCGCTTCACTCGCATACTCCTTGTGCAAATATTGGCTAAGACGCGTTAAGTTAACACGTTCGCTCGTGAAGGCGCAGGTATCGTTCCCCCTCGTTCCCGGGGTGTCATATGGCCGACGAACGCTCCCGGATTCCTGCCGGTGAACTCGCCCGCTGGCTCTTCGTGGCGGTGCTGATCGTCGCCGGGATCGCCCTCTATTTCCGGTATGCTCCCCGATCGGAGCCGGTGGTAACGCCGGTCACGCAGGACACCAGCCCATGACGCAGATTCGCCTCACCCTTCCCGACAATTCGGTGCGGGAAGTGCCCGCCGGGACCACCAGCCGCGAAGTGGCCCAGATGATCGGCCCCGGCCTGGCCAAGGCCGCGATCGCCGCGCGGGTGGACGGCGCCGTCTGGGACCTCGACCGCCCGATCGAGCGGGATGCCAGCTTCGCAATTCTCACTGAGCGCGACCCCGACGCGCTCGAGGTGCTCCGCCACAGCACGGCGCACATCCTGGCCACCGCGGTCCGCGAGCTCTTCCCCGGCGCCGGCATCGGCTTCGGCCCGCCGATCGAGGACGGCTTCTATTACGACTTCGACGTCCCGCGGCCCTTCACGCCCGAGGACCTCGAGGCCATCGAGAAGAAGATGGCCGAGGTCGTCGAGCGCGACTATCCGTTCCGGCGCGAAGTGGTCGATCGCGGCGAGGCCAACCGGCGTTTCGCCGACGACCCGCTCAAGCTCGAGCGGATCGGCGAGCTGGGCGACGACGAGGTCATCTCCGTGTACACCGATGGGCCGTTCCAGGACCTGTGCCGCGGGCCGCATATCCCCTCCACCGGCCGGCTGAAGCACTTCAAGCTCCTGCACGGCGCGGGCGCCTACTGGCGGGGCGACGAGCGCCGCCAGATGCTGCAGCGCATCTACGGGACGGCCTGGTTCAAGAAGGAAGACCTCGCCGCCTACCTGCACCGGCTGGAGGAGGCGCGCAAGCGCGACCACCGCCGCCTGGGGAAGGAACTCGACCTCTTCGTGTTCCATCCCTCGTCGCCGGGCTCCGCCTTCTGGACCGACCGCGGCACGACGATCTACCGCGAGGTCAACGACTACATCCGCGAGCTGCAGCAGCGGGCCGATTACCAGGAGATCAAGACGCCGCTCCTCTACAACAAGATCCTCTGGGAGCGGTCCGGGCACTGGGGCAAGTACCGCGAGAACATGTTCATGGTGCTCGACAGCGAGTCGGGCGAGCACGACTTCTCGCTCAAGCCGATGAACTGCCCGAGCCACCACCTGCTCTACGGCATGCGGAAGCACTCCTACCGTGAGCTGCCGGTCCGCTATGCCACCTTCGACGTCCTGCACCGGAACGAGGTGACCGGGGCGTTGTCCGGCCTCACCCGGGTGCGACAGTTCCAGCAGGACGACTGCCATATCTACCTCCGTCCTGACCAGATCGCCGGCGAGGTGCGGGCACTGACCCGGATGATCCTCGACGTCTACGCCACCTTCGGGCTCACGGCCACGCTCAAGTTCGCCACCCGCCCCGAGCAGCGGATCGGCGAGGACGCGATGTGGGACCGCGCCGAGGCCGACCTGCGGGCCGCGCTCGAGGCCACGGGACACTCGTACGAACTGAAGGCCGGGGACGGGGCGTTCTACGGTCCCAAGATCGACTTCGACGTCTCCGACTCGATCGGGCGGAAGTGGCAGTTGGGCACCATCCAGCTGGACTACGCCGCGCCGGAGCGGTTCGACCTCGGGTACGTCGGCGAGGACAACGCGGAGCACCGGCCCGTGGTCATCCACCGCGCCATGTGCGGCTCCTTCGAGCGTTTCATCGCCATCCTGATCGAGCACTTCGCCGGCGCGTTCCCGGTCTGGCTCTCGCCCGAGCAGGTCCGGGTGCTGCCGATTTCCGACGAGCAGTCGGCGGCGGCCGGCAAGGTCGTGGCGCGGCTGCGTGCGGCCGGGGTCCGGGCCACCCTCGACGCCGGCAACTCCACACTGAACTACCGGATCCGCGA
>CAYUOK010000189.1:0-2726 GCA_964446395.1 uncultured Gemmatimonadaceae bacterium
CGCTGCACCACGTAGGTCGCGTTCGGGAAGGTCAGCCGGATCTCGCGCTCGCCGCCGGGCAACTCCACCGCCGTGGTGTTGCCGCCGGCGTGGTCGAAGTGCAGGTGGGTGTTGATGACCCAGCGGACATCGGCGGGGATGTGCCCCACCTCGCGGAGGGCGTCCTCCAGCTGCGTCGGCCCCGGCGAGCCGGCGTTCTCGACCCCGTAGATGTCGATGAACTTCGGGTCTTCCTTGTTCCCCAACCCGGAGTCGATCAGGACCAGGCCGTCGGGGTGCTCGACCAGCAGGCAGCGCATCGCCAGCGGGATCCGGTTCCGGTCGTCCGGCGCGATCCGCCGCGACCAGAGCGTCCGCGGGACGACGCCGAACATGGCGCCGCCGTCGAGACGCTGCAGCCCCGCCTCGAGAGTGTGGCAGCGGAGGCGGCCGAGCCGGAAGGAATGGGTGAGACTCATGCAAGCAAGATAGGCGGGGACGCGGGGAAGCGGGGAAGGACGCACCGAAGCAGATCAGCCCGCACGGGCCTCCCCGCGTCCCCGCTTCCCCGCCGGCAATTGCTGAAGCTCATCCAGGGTTCGCGCGCCCTGATCGGCAGCAATTGCCAACAGCCGCCGGAGGATCTCCGCGGTCACCAGCGCGTCGCCGGCGGCCCGGTGCCGGGCGCCGTTGTCGAGGTTGAAGTGCGCGGTGACCTGGTCGAGGGAATGCGAGGTGAGCCCGCGGACGAGGCGGCGCGAGAGGCGCACCGTGCAGAGCCGCGGCCCGTCGAGCGCGAGCCCGCGGTTCCGCCGCAGCTCGGCGTCCACGAAGCTCCAGTCGAAGCGGACGTTGTGCGCCACGAAGACGCGGCCCGCGAGCGCGGCGAGGATCGCGTCCGCCGCCATGTCGAAGGTCGGCGCGCCGGCCACCATCGCGTCGTCGATGCCGGTCAGCGCGGTGATCTGCGGGGAGATGGCGCACCCGGGGTTGATCAGCGACTCGTAGACGAGTTCGGTCCGGTCGCCCTGCACCAGCACCACGGCGATGTCGGTCACCCGGTCGTCGCCGGCGGCGCGCATCCCGGTCGTCTCGACGTCCACCACCGCGAAGGTGCAGTTCGCCAGCAGGGGCGACCCCTGCGCCCCGCCCGCCAGCGCCCAGCGGCCGTCGCCCAGCTGCCGGACGCGGGGGTCGGAGCCGAGAAGGGCCACCGCCAGGCGGGCCGCCACGGCGGGGGGCGCCGCGGCGAGCCCCATCACGTCCCGGGCGATGACCGCGGCCTCGGCCGGCCCCGCCGCCAGGAGCGTGAGCGCCCGGTCGGCCAGCGTCGAGGTCGGGTGTGCGGTGAGACCGGTCACTCAGCTCGGATTGGCGAGATGGTAGGCGAGGGCCTCGAGCTCGAGCGCGAGGTTGACGGTCTTGACGGTCACGTCCGCCGGCACGGCCAGCTGCAGCGGCGCGAAGTTCAGGATGGACTTGATGCCGAGGCGCACCACGCGGTCCGCCACCGACTGGGCCTCCTCGGGCGGCGTCACCAGGACGGCGATGTCGGCGGGATTCCGGCCGAGGCTCGCCTCGAGTTGGCTCACGTCCTCGATGCGCACGCCGCCGAGCTCCTGCCCCACCTTGGCGGGATCGCGGTCGAAGATGGCCACGAAGTCGAATCCACGGCGGCGGAAGCCGCGGTTCTGCACCAGGGCGCTGCCGATCTTGCCCGCGCCGATCAGCGCCACGCGGTAATGACGGGTGAGTCCGAGGATCTGGCGAAGCGCCTGGACCAGTTCGGGAACGGAGTATCCCAGCCCGCGCTTTCCGAACGACCCGAAGAACGAGAGGTCCTTCCGCACCTGCGCGGATGTGGTGCCCCCGCGTCCCGCGAGCGCCCCGGAGCTGATGGTTTCGATGCCCTGCCCCTCAAACTCCTCGAGGAACCGGAGATAGAGTGAGAGTCGTCGGACGGTGCTGTCGGCGATTTTCCGCATTGCCCTAGCATTGTGAAATGTTTCACAAAGCTAAGCAGGTCGCCAGCCACCGTCAACGAGTGCGGCGTGGAGCTGGAGGAACTGCGCCGGGGACACCACCTCGGGCCGCACGCTCGCATCCAGCCCCGCCTGCGCCACCGCTCGCGCCGCCTGCTCGGCGCCCCACCCCGTCAGTTCCCGCACCGCACGCACGAGTTGCTTGCGCCGGAACCCGAACAGCCCGACGACCGCCGCGCGAAAACTCCGGACGTCCTCGTCGCGCACCAGCGGAACGGCCAGCGGCTCGAGCCGGAGCGCCGCGCTGTCCACCTTGGGCACCGGCTGGAAGGCGCCAGCAGGTACGGTGAACAGCACTTCCGTCCTCGCGACCGCCTGGATCCCGACCGTCAGCGCGCCGTAGTCCTTGGTGCCGGGGGCGGCGCCCACGCGCAGCGCGACCTCCTTCTGCACCAGGAAGACGATGCGGCGCGGCCGCGGCGGCGTGAGCGCCTTGTCGAGGAGCGGCGACGTGATGTTGTACGGGATGTTGCCCGTGACGAGCCCGCCGGGGCCGCCGGCGAGCGCCACCCAGTCGAGTTCGAGGGCGTCGCCCTCGATGATCGTCGCCCCCGGCACCCGCGCGCGGAGCGCCGGGATGATCTCGCCGTCCTTCTCGATCGCGACGACGCGCCCCGCGTGGCGGAGGAGCGCCTCCGTGAGCCCCCCGGGCCCGGGGCCGATCTCGAGCACGGTGTCGGCCGGCGTGGCGCCGACCGCCTCCGC
>CAYUOK010000190.1:0-2676 GCA_964446395.1 uncultured Gemmatimonadaceae bacterium
GGGCTCCCCGGCGGCGGGAGCACGGCGCCGTTCGTGTCGATGGCGATGCGCACGATCGGCCGGTTCAGGACGCTCGGATCGGGGTTCGGGCCGGCGACGATGGCCACCTCGAGGGTGTCGAGGATGACGCAGGTCCCGATCGGGTAAATGCCGATCAGGTTGATGAGCGCCTTGACCAGGACCCGGTCGTAGCCGCGCTTGGGATTCTCCCACATTTCCTTCAGCACCGCGTCCGGCTGGATCGGCACCGTCTGGTAGCTGCGCCTGGTCGTGGCCGCGTCGAAGCCGTCCGCCACCGCCACCAGCCGCGAGTACAGCCCCAGCTGCCGCGGCCGAATGGCCCGCGGGTAGCCGGTCAGGTCGGTCTTCATGTGGTGCTCGTGCGCCACGAGGATGGCCCGGTAGGGCGTCTCCTCGTAGCGGCGGGAGCTGAACAGGGTGAGGGTGCCGAACCACGGATGGCGGGTCATCACCTTCCATTCCGCTTCGTCCAGCCCGGTGGTCTTGTTGAGGATGTCCAGGGAAATCCGCGCCTTGCCGATGTCGTGCAGCAGCGCGGCGAGCCCGAGGTCGTAGAGCTGCAGCTTGCCGAGGCCGAGCTTCTTGCCGAGCGCGACGGAGAAGATGCAGACGTTGACCGAGTGGGTGAAGGTGTATTCGTCGTAGTCCCGGATGGTGGTGAGGCCGACGATCGAGGTCTCGTTGTTCAGCACCTGGTCCACCACCAGCTGGACCGCCCGCTTCACCTTCTTCAGGTTGGCCGTGCGTCCCATCCGGACGCTGTTCACCACGTCCTTGGTGACCGCGACTCCCTGCGCGTACGTCCGCTTGGCCACCTCGCGCGCCTCGGCGGAATCTTCCTGCTCCTCGACCGCGGTGAGCGGTTCCAGCTGGAGGTGCCGGATGTCGGCCCGCTGCAGGCGGGTCATCAGCTCGTCGAAACGGCTGCCCGCGGTGTCCCGCGTGCCCAGGCTGAGGAAGACGCTGAGCAGCGCCTGCCATTCGCGACGCTCGACGCCGCGCACGATGCGGAGGGTCCCGACCTCGAAGGTGCGGAGCAGGCCGAGCACCTGGCTGAAGGAAGCGTAGTTGTCGAGTTCAAGGCGGAGCCGGGTGTCGTTGACGAAGAGGAAGTCGCCCGACGCGCGGATTTCCACGTCGTCCTCCTCACCGAGCAGCTGCTGGCCGGAGGCGAGGAGGTCGTCGAGCGCCTTCTGCACCGTGGTGTTCTCGAGCGGGTAGAGCTTCAGGCTCCGCAGCGCGGCGTAGAAGGAGAGGAGGAGACTCCGCCCGTCGTGACGGAGGTTGTGTTCGGCGGACTGCGGATCCTGGCTCATTCCGCCACCCCCCGGAGTGCCGCGGCCACGGCGTTGCGCACCTGACGGTCGTTGTCCTCCGCCACCGATTCGAGCACCGCCCGCGCTTCAGCCGAGCCGATCTTCCCCAGTCCGAGCGCGGCGCACATCCGCACGTCGGCGCTCTGCTTCCGCCGGAAGAAGCCGCGTCGCGCCAACAGGTCGCCGAGCGTGGCGACACCGGCCGGCCCCACGATGGCGCCATACGCCTCGAAGAACGCCCGCCGCTCGTTGAAATCGAGGTCCTTGCGGCCCTTCCCGGCGACGACCTCCTCGACGCGCCGGAGCGCGCCCTTGTACCCGCGGGCGCTCAGCGCCTTCAGGGCGGCGACCCGCACCGCCCGGTCGGCGTCGCCGATCGCCTTCTCGAGGAGCACCAGCGCGCCTGGCGTCCCGATCTGGACCAGCGCGTCGGTCGCGGCCAGGCGGAGCCCGGCGTCGGCGCGGCCCATCACGTCGCCCAGCCCGGCCACGGCGCCCTCGAGTTTGAGTCGGCCGGCCAGCTCGATCGCACCCGGCAGGGCTTCGGGATCTCCCGACCGGAGCAGGCGCAACAGTTCGCCCTGGTGCGCGGACGCCAGCTGCTGCACCGCCGCCTCGACGAGGGCCCGCACCGGCGCGGACGTCAGCCGCGGCGTCCATTCCACGAGCGTGGACAGCGCCCCGGGCCGCAGCTCGCGAAGCAGCTCCATGATGTCGGCGTCGCTCGGGCGGCCGGTGCCCTCGTCGAGCGCCTGCATCAACTGGCTCACGATGGCCGGCTCGCTCAGCTGCGCGACGAACTTGGCCAGCCGCTCGCGATGCCCCGGCTGGAGGCCCGGCGCCCGCTCGGCCAGGGCGCGCGTCTCGCGCAGCACGGCCGCGCTCGCCCGGAACTCGCCGGCGTTGAGCATGCCCGGGAAGAGCGTCTCGAGCACGCCGAGGATCTCCTCGCGGACCTCGTCCTCGGGATACGACTCGAAGAGGTCGTAGAGGGCGCTGAGGGAGGCCTCGCGCAGGTCGCGCGTGTACTCGAGCTGGAGGTCGGCGCTGAGCATGTCGATTTCGCCGGCGTCGAGGAAGTACAGGGTCGAGTCGAACTCGTCGATGTCGACGACGCCCTTGGGACGGTCCACGGCGTCTACGGCGCCTCCCGCGTCGCCGGCGGCGCCCGCCTCCTCGCCCTCGGCGACGGTCTCACCCGGGGCCGCCACGCCCCCGCTCCCTTCCCCCGCTCCCGCGCCGGCAAGATCAGTCCGGACCTCGTCCGCGAAACTCGCGCCCGCCGAGTACTGCGCGCCGGGCACAAGCTCCGCCGTGCCGAAATCCTGGACGAACTCGG
>CAYUOK010000191.1:0-2664 GCA_964446395.1 uncultured Gemmatimonadaceae bacterium
AGCAGCACGTCGTGCGCCTCGGCGTCCTCGCGGCGGAGGTAGTGCGCGTCGTTGGTGGCCACCACGCCGAGCCCGAGGTCCTGGCCCAGGCGGAGCATCCCCTCCGTCACGAGGTCTTCCTCGGGGATGCCGTGCTTCTGGATCTCCAGCCAGAAGCGGTCCGGGCCGAAGCAGTTGGCGAACCAGGCCGCGCTCCGGCGCGCCTCCTCGTAGTTGCCCTGGCGCAGGTAGAGCGCCACCTCGCCCGAGAGGCAGGCGGCCAGACAGACGATTCCCTCGGAGTGCGCCTCGAGCACCTCCTTGTCGATCCGCGGTCGGCGGTAGAAGCCCTCGGTGAACCCGATCGAGCTCAGCTTGATGAGGTTCTTGTAGCCGGTGCGGTTCTGGGCCAGCAGGACGAGGTGGCTGTAGAAGGCGGGCGCGCCGGACGGCTTTTCGCGCTGCCGGCGTGAGCCGAAGGCGAGGTACGCCTCGAAGCCGAGGATGGGGCGGATCTTGGCGGCCTTGGCCGCCTCGTAGAACGACCAGGCCGCATGGAGGTTGCCGTGGTCGGTGACCGCCAGGCTGTCCATGCCCATCCCGCGGACATGATCGACCAGCGCATCGAGGCGGTTGGCGCCGTCGAGGAGCGAGTACTCGCTGTGGGTATGGAGGTGGGCGAACGCCATGGCCTGCCGGACGTGCCGCGCTCGGGGGCCGTCGGCGTCCGGCGGGACACCTGCGGGGCGGCGCAACGACGCATTGAAAGAGGGCTCGGCCCCTCGCCCCGGACGCGGGACGCCGGCACGAAACCCGTCGATGGAGGGAAGCTATCGGCCGGGGATGTGATTGTCAAAAGCCGTTGCGACGTCTTATTTTGCAGCCCTGACCCCCTTCCCGAGACGCCACCCCGGAGCCGCTTCCGTGAAGTCCTTTCGACGCCGCGCCACGCTGCCCCTGTGCCTCCTTGCCGGCATCGCCGCCTGCTCCAATGGGGACGGGGGGACCGGCCCGACTGTTCCCGACCTCAGTTGCAGCCCGGGTCCCGCGCCGACGGTCATGAACGCGGGCGAGTACCGGATCCTGAATCCGAGCCTCTCCGAGGGCTGTCTCCGGCTTCCCGCCGCGGCCGCGTCCGGCGCGGAGTACCTCATCGCGGCGCTCTCCACCGCCGGCCAGGTGACGTCGACGGGGGTGACCATCGACTACGCCATGCAGGGGAGCAGCGCCGCCGCGTCGGCCGCCGCGCCGCTTCCCTCCCCGCTCCTCGAGGCGTGGCGCCCGGCGGGGACGGCGGAGGACTTTCACGCCATGCTCCGGATCCGGGAGCGGACGCTTGCCGCATCGCCCGGCGCCCGCTTCGGTGCCGGCGCGCCCCCGGTGCAGTCCATTCCGCCGGTGGTCGGGGTCAAGGACACCTTCCAGGTCTGCGGCACTACCACCTGCTCGTCGTTCAAGACGGTGATCGCGACGGCCAAGTATGTGGGACCCAAGGGCGCCATCTTCCTCGACGACGTGGTGCCGGCGGGTGGCTTCACCCAGGCGGACATCGACACGCTCGGCATCCTCTTCGACGGCGGCGTGGCCGGCACGGCGCCCAACATGTACCAGATCGACACCACGGCGTTCGGGCGCGAATCGGACATCGACGCCAACGGAAAGGTGATCTTCCTCCTGACCGATGCCGTGAACGACCTGAGCGGCAGCTGCACCGGCGGCAGCATCATCCTCGGCTTCTTCTACGGCGGCGACCTCCTTCCCCGCAGCGGCGGGAATCCCGGGTCCAACGAGGCCGAGGTCTTCTACGGACTCGTGCCCAATACGACCGGCGGGTGCGCCGTCTCGCTCAACTTCGTGAAGCAGCAGATCGCCCCGGTGTTCATCCACGAATTCCAGCACATGATCTCGTACAACCAGCATGTGCTGGTCCGACCGGGCGTGAGCGGGGAAGAGGTCTGGCTCAACGAGGGGCTCTCCCACTTCGCCGAGGAACTCGGCGGCCGCCTCCTGGGCGACGGGCCGGGGCAGGGCCTGGCCTCGACGCGGCTGGTGCAGTTCATGATCCCCAACCTGCTCAACGCGAACGACTACCTGCTCGACCCCGAGGCGCACTTCCTGATCACGCCGGACAACTCGACCGGGACGCTGCAGGAGCGCGGCGCCAACTGGCTCTTCGTGCGCTGGCTCGCCGATCATTACGCCACCGACACGCTGGGCACGAGCCTGACCCGGCAGCTGGTGGGCACGTCGCAGCTGGGCAGCGCGAATGTCCAGGCGGCGACCGGGGCCACCATGGGCACGATGGTCCCGCTCTGGCAGATGGCGAACTACCTTGACAACCTGCCCGCCTTCACGCCGGCGGACGAGAAGCTGCAGTACCCGAGCTGGGACTTCCGGTACATCTACGACACCCTCAACGCCCAGCGCCCCGACCTGGTCTCGCGCCCCTACCCGTTGCGGCCGGACAGCACCACGACCGGCGTCTACAGCCGCACCGGCACCCTCCGAGGCGGCTCGGGCCGCCACCTCCGGATCCTGCAGTCCGCTGGCGCGAGCGGCGTGGACGTCGTCCTCGCCAGGAAGAGCGGCGAGGCCTTCCCTGACGACCGGGGCGTGCGCTTCGGCGTGGTGCGGATTCGCTGACGGAGGCCCGGGTGCGGCACATCGTGCTGGCCGCCCTGTCCG
>CAYUOK010000192.1:0-2656 GCA_964446395.1 uncultured Gemmatimonadaceae bacterium
TCTCCGCCGTCCGCACCCCGATCGGCCGCTATCTCGGTGGCCTGTCGTCCTTTTCGGCCCCGCAGCTCGGGGCCGTTGTCATTCGTGAGGCCCTGCGCCGCGCCGCGGTGGATCCTGCCGCCGTGGACGAGGTGATCATGGGGCATGTGCTCCAGGGCGGCGCCGGCCAGGCCTCTGCCCGCCAGGCGATGATCCACGCCGGGGTTCCGGGCGTTGTCCCCGCGCTGACCATCAACAAGGTCTGCGGCTCCGGGCTCAAGGCGGTCATGCTCGCGGCCCAGGCCATCAAGGCCGGCGACGCGCAGTGCGTGGTGGCGGGTGGCCAGGAGGCGATGTCCGCGTCGCCGCACTACCTCTTCGGGCTGCGCAACGGCATCAAGGCCGGCAACCAGACCATGCTCGACGGCATGATCCACGACGGGCTCTGGGACAGTTTCGGCAACAACCACATGGGCGTCTACGCCGAGTACACCGCCACGAAGGCGGGCGTCTCGCGCGAAGACCAGGACCGCTTCGCGTTCGAGAGCCACCAGAAGGCGGTGGCGGCCATCGAGGCGGGGGCGTTCAAGGCGGAGATCGTGCCGGTCGAAGTGCCAGGCAAGAAGGGCCCGACCGTCGTGGACACCGACGAGTCACCGCGCAAGGACACGAACATCGAGGCGCTGGCCAAGCTCAAGCCGGTCTTCCAGAAGGACGGCAGCGTCACGGCCGGCAACGCGCCGGGGCTCAACGACGGCGCGAGCGCGCTGGTCGTCACCTCCCTCGCCTTCGCGAAAGCGCACGGCCTCACGCCGCTCGCGCGGGTCACCGCCTACGCGACGGGCGGCGGCGAGCCGAAGGAGCTCTTCTTCGCGCCGATCCTCGCCGTGCAGAACCTGATGAAGAAGGCCGGCACCACCATCAAGGACTACGGCCTCATCGAGGCGAACGAGGCCTTCGCCGTGCAGGCCCTCGCCGACGGCCGCGCCCTGGGATGGGACTGGTCTCGCGTCAACATCCGGGGCGGCGCCGTCGCTCTCGGCCACCCGATCGGCGCGTCGGGCGCCCGTGTGCTCACCACCCTGCTCCACGCCATGAAGGACCGCGGCGTCGGGACAGGCCTCGCAACCCTCTGCCTCGGCGGCGGCAACGCCGTGGCGCTCAGCGTGGAGGCAATGTGACCAGCAACACCGACTCCCGGGCCCTGCCCGCGGTTCCCGCAACCTCCACCGGCCGGCGCGTGTTCGCCATCGCCGTCGGCGCGCTCGTGGTTGCCCTGGCGGCCCAGGTGCGCATCCCGCTCCCGTTCACTCCCGTGCCTGTGACTCTGCAGGACCTGGCGGTGCTCACGGTCGGCGGGTTGCTCGGTCCGGCGGCCGGACTCGCGGCGCTCGTCACCTACCTCGGGCTGGGGATCGCCGGCCTGCCGGTCTTTGCGGGCGGCGGTTTCGGGCTCGCCTGGCTCCTGGGGCCGACCGGCGGCTACCTCCTCGCCTTTCCAGTGGCCGCCTTCGTGGCGGGCGCGCTGGCGGCTCGTGCCGGCTTCGCCCGGGCCCTGCTCGGCGCCCTGCTCGGGATGCTCATCATCCACGCCGGCGGCGTGGCGCAGCTGACGCTGCTGAACGGCGACCTCGCCGCGGCGGTTCGGCTCGGCTCGGTGCCCTTCCTGCCGGTCAGCCTGCTCAAGGTCGGGCTCGCCGCGGCGCTCGTGACGGGGATTTCGCCGAAGCTGGCCAAGCTGCCTTGACCCGTCGAGAACTCGGCGGCGGATGGAAGGGCCTGCTCAAGGCGATCGGCTGGTCGGTCGCCTTTGGCGTTGAGGGACTCGTGCTCGGGATCGCCGCGGTGCTGGGCTTCGGCGCGCTGATCACGGGCAAGGTCGACGCGAACTGGTTTTCGTCCCCGGGCCTCCTGCAGGCGCTCGCGCAGGGCGCCGGGCTGACCATCGGCTTCGGGATCGCCACGTACCACATCGGGCACCGCGTGGTCGGACGAACGTGGGAGGAGCTTCGCTGGAAGGGGCCCGGCCCTGCGGGCTCGTGGTTCGGCAGGGGAATGCTGCTCGGCCTCGCCGCCGCCGCGCTGGCGATGACGCTCGGGCTGGGCGTGGCGGGAGCCCGGTGGAGCACCGGCGAGGGCACGCTTCTCGACTGGACCCACTCGGCGGCGCTCACGGCAGGCGCCCTTGCCCTGCCGGCGCTCAGCGAGGAGATCATCTTCCGTGGCCTGCCCCTCGTGCTGCTGGCGGGCGTGGTCGGCCGCTGGAAGGCGATCGTCGTCACCTCGGTGCTCTTCGGGCTGGCCCACTGGGGCAATCCCGACGTGACCCCGCTCGGGCTGGCGAACATCGGCCTCGCCGGCATCCTGCTCGGCACGGTCTTCTTCGCGCCGGGCGGCATCTGGGCTGCCTGGGGCGCGCATCTCGGCTGGAACCTGTCGCTGGCGGCACTGGGTGCGCCGGTGAGCGGCTTGCCGCTGGCGATTCCGGTGCTCGAGTACAGCCCGGGAGGACCAGGTTGGTTGAGTGGAGGGGCGTTCGGTCCCGAGGGGGGGATTCTCGCCTCCGTGGCCATGATCGGCGCGATCGCCGTGGCGATCCGCTGGATACCGAAGGGGGAGGGGACGGCATGAGGAAGGCAGCGGTGGTCGGCGCGGGGACGATGGGCAACGGCATCGC
>CAYUOK010000193.1:0-2656 GCA_964446395.1 uncultured Gemmatimonadaceae bacterium
GCCGCCCTCAACGGCGACCGGACCCACCCTGCAGCCCCACGCACACCGGCCGCCATCGCCGGAGCGGCCCGCGCCGCCGTTGACGCCGGCGCCCACTCTGTGCATGTCCATGCGTTCGATGGTGCTGACCGGGAAACGCTCGAGGGGGGCGCGTGCGCGAGGGTTCTGCGGGCCATCCGCGCCCTCTGCCCTGACACTCCGGTCTCCCTGACAACCTCCGCGTCGATTGTGCGTGATCCTGGCACGCGCTTCCGTCTTGTCGAGGCATGGGAGGATCTGCCGGACCTCGTTACCGCGAACCAGGGAGAGGCTGGCATCGTGGAGCTTTGTGAGCTCCTGCTATCCCGCGGAGTTGGTCTCGAGGCTGGGCTGTTGACCACTGAGGATGCGGACGCCTTCGTACGCTCTGGATTGGCAGACCGGTGTCGCCACGTCCTCATCGAGCCGCTTGACCTCGATCCTGCGGTTGCCGTTCAGCACGCCGCCAGGATGGAGGCGATCGTCGTTGCCGCCGGCATCGCGCTGGAGCAGGTTCACCACGGATACGGTATGGCGTGCTGGGCAGTCAACCGCCGTGCACTCGAACGAGGGCATGGCATCCGAACCGGGCTGGAAGACGTCACGCTGCTGCCTGACGGAACGGAGGCGAGGGACAACGCCGAATTGGTCGCTGCAGCCGCCCATTTGATCCGTGCGCAGCCACGGTCCGGCGTCCGCGCGACCCCGACGTGAATACTCCGCCCCAGTACGCCGCTGGCTCATCCGCGCACGCGGCCGCCGGTCCCTGCCGGACCACCTCTCACTCCTGAGCCCATCCCCATGCGAACGATCACGTTGCTGTCTCTGGCTCTCGCCCTTGCCGTACCGCCCACCTTGGACGCCCAGGACCAGCCAGACGACCAAGCGGCCGTCCTCGCCGTCGCCGATTCGGCGCTCGCGGCAATTTCGCGGTCCGACTTCGTCGCATTCACGGACCTCATGCTGGACTCCGCCGTGACCTTCTCGGCCGGCGAACGGAACGGGCAGTACCGCATCCAATTCCGCACCCGGGCCCAGCAGCGCGCGACCCCTCCCGGGGGCGGGTACACCGAGCGGGGATTTCACCCCGAAGTCCGTGTCTCGGGGCCCCTGGCCATGGTGTGGCTCCCCTACGACTTCTACCGGGATGGCAAGTGGTCCCACTGCGGGGTGGATGTCTTTACGCTGCTCAAGTCGGAGAGTGGTTGGCGAATTGCCACGCTCGTGTGGAGTGTGGAACAGCCACCGGCCTGCCAAGGCCACCCCGCCGGGCCGCCGCCGGGCGCCGCTCCGAACTGAGCGCGTGGCCCCTGCAGCGGCTGCGGCCGTCGGCCCAGCTGCCGCCTGGCGCCGACACGTCTGCGGCCATTGGTCTTCCCAGGTCGACACAATCCGGGAGGCTTGTACATCCTCGCCTCGGCCTGCAGCTTGTGCCGGACCGCTGGGCAGGCAGTACGAGGCGCGTTTCCGGACGGTTGCGCGGCCTTCCGCTCCCACCCGCGACGAAGGAGAGTCTCCTGTGACCAAGGTGACACCGTTCCTGATGTTCAACGATCAGCTCGAGGCGGCCATGGCGTTCTACACCGCCACCTTCCCCGACTCCGAAATCAGGAACGTCGCCCGCACCGGCAAGGACGGTCCGGTCGCCTCCGCGGAGTTTGTGGTGGGGGGTCAGGTCTTCATGGGCTACAACGGGGGCTCGTACTTCACCTTCTCCGAGGGCGTCTCGCTCTATGTCGACTGCGAGGACCAGGCGGAAGTCGACGAGTATTGGGGGAAGCTCATCGAGGCCGGCGCGACGCCTACCGCGTGCGGCTGGATCAAGGACCCGTTCGGCCTCTCGTGGCAGATCGTGCCTCGACGCTTCATGGAGCTGATCCGAGACAAGGACCCCAAGCGGGTAAAGGCCGTGATGGAGGCCATGATGACGATGGTGAAGCTTGACGTGGCCGCCCTGGAGCGAGCCTACCATGAGGCGTAGCGGTGCCACACGCCCCGCTTGGAGTGCTGCCCGACAGGGCGCGATGCACCAGCCGGCGCTGCGCGCCGCCCGTGATCGCCACGACGTTTGGCCAGCAGCCCGGGCAGTGAAAGGAGAAGGATGAGCACGGTCTTCGTCAACATCGGGCTGAGCCTGGACGGCTACATGGCGCCGGAGGGAATGGCCCTAGCGAACTGGGGTCGGCCCGAACACAAGGACTGGGGCGCGAAGTGGGGCGCGCTGATGCGGTGGATCATCACCCAGCAGTACTTCCGCGAGAACCTCAAGTTCGGTCCGGGAGGAGAGACCGGTCCGGTCAACGACATGCTTCGGCACACCACGGAGCGTATCGGCGCCAACATCATGGGCAAGCGCATGTTCGAGCAGGGCGAGGTCTCATGGCCCGAGGAGGCCCCGTTTCACACGCCGGTGTACGTGCTCACCCACGAAAGACGCGAACCCTGGGTGCGGCCGGGCGGGACGACATTCCATTTCGTCAATGACGGCCCGGAAAGCGCCCTCGACCAGGCCCGCGGGTCGGCGAGCGGCCGTGATGTTCGCATTTCGGGCGGCGCCGACGTGATCCAGCAGTACCTGAACCTGGGCGTCGTCGAGGAGCTGGAGATCGCCCTGGCCCCCGTGCTGTTCGGCGGCGGG
>CAYUOK010000194.1:0-2655 GCA_964446395.1 uncultured Gemmatimonadaceae bacterium
GGATTCCCTGAGCAGCCGACCGCCGGCATCCTCTTCTCGAATTGGGAGATCTGAGCGTCTAGCTCCGCACCGGCCGGAGCGCCCACCAGCGGACGGCCAGGACGACGCCGACCGCCAGGAGGAGGTGCACCGCCCCCGCGGTGACGCCGGTCACGAACGCAAGGACGTACCAGAGCGCAAGCGCGGCGAGCGCCAGGACGAGCGAGATGGTGGAGGACATCGGCAGGCTCCAGCGTCGTTGTTGACGGGGTCGGGACCGTTCCGTATCTTAGCTGTGTCGGGCGGTGGTGGGGAACCACGTGCTTGAGCCAACAGGTCCGTAGATTGGGTCCACATACCGTGGCCGATGCCATGCCCCCCGGGGGAAGACAGAAGCCAGGGCGAGGATACCGCGAATTTTCTTCGGGCTTCAAGACACCCTCCCCACTCCCGTCCGCACCCGGGCGCCGACGCACCTCGTCGGCGCTTTGTGCTTCCCCATCAGGGAGCCCCGATGCCCTCGTGCACCATCACCCGGCGGGTCCACTTCAACGCGGCCCACCGACTCCATAATCCCGCCGAATCCGACGCGTGGAACCGCGCCACCTTCGGCCCGTGCAACAACCCCAACTACCACGGGCACAACTACGAGCTCGAGGTGACCGTCGAGGGCGACATTGACCCGAAGACCGGGTACGTGCTCGACATCGCCGTGCTGAAGGAGCTGGTGGACCGGCACGTCAGTTCCGTGCTGGACCACCGGAACCTGAATCTCGACGTGCCGTATTTCCGGGACCACATCCCCTCCGCCGAGAACATCGCCGTCTTCTGCTGGGCCGCGATCGCGCCGGCGCTCCCGTCGGGGCGACTGCAGCGGATCCGGCTCTGGGAAACTCCGAGGAATTATGTCGAGTACTACGGTGGCTGACACGCCGCTCGCGCCGCTGGTGCGCTCGCTCCTCGCCGGCCTCGGCGAGAATCCCGACCGCCAGGGGCTCGTCAAGACGCCCGACCGGGTCGAGGCCTCCCTCCGGTGGCTCACCCGGGGGTACAGCCTCACCGTCGAGGACGCCGTCGGCGATGCCCTCTTCGAGGAGGAGCACGAGAGCATGATCCTCGTGCGCGACATCGAGTTCTACTCGCTCTGCGAGCACCACCTTCTCCCCTTCTTCGGGGTGGCGCACGTCGCCTACATCCCCGACAAGCGCATCCTCGGCCTCTCCAAGCTCCCGCGGATCGTGGACATCTTCGCCCGCCGCCTGCAGGTGCAGGAGCGGCTCACCGACCAGATCGCCAGCGCCGTCATGGACGTGGTGGCGCCGCTCGGGGTCGGCGTGGTGCTCGAGGCCTCGCATCTTTGCATGATGATGCGCGGGGTGGAAAAGCAGCGCTCGCGCACCGTCACGAGCGCCCTCCGCGGCATCTTCACCACCGATCCCAAGACGCGCGCCGAATTCCTCCGGCTCGCCCACGGGACCGGCCCCGAATCGGCGTGAGCGCGCTCCGCGGAAAGGTGGCGGTGGTCACGGGTGCCTCGCGCGGCATCGGTGCGGCCACGGCGGACCTGCTCGCCCGGGAGGGCGCGCGGGTGGTCCGCATGGCCCGCTCGCTCACGGAGCGCCGCGGCGGGGAAACGCTCGACCTCTGCTGCGACGTGACCGACGCGGCGCAGGTCCAGGTGGCCGCGGACCTCGTGCAGGCGGAGTGGGGAGCGCCAGACATCCTGGTCAACAATGCGGGCGCGTTCCACCTGGCGCCGTTCGAGGCGACTTCCACCGCCGACTTCGACGCCCAGGTCGCCGCCAACCTGCGGGGGCCGTGGCTGGTCGCCAAGGCCTTCGTGCCGCCGATGCGGGCCGGCAAGGGCGGGCTCGTCGTGACCGTCGGCTCGGTGGCCGACCACGTCGGCTTCCCGGGCAACGCCGCGTACGCGGCGGCCAAGTACGGTGTGCGGGGTCTCCACGAGACCCTGCTCGCCGAGTACCGGGCCTCGGGGCTACGTTTCACGCTCGTGTCCCCGGGACCCACCGACACCGCTGCGTGGGATGCCGTGGATCCCGATGCTCGCCCGGGGTTCACCCCCCGCGCACGGATGCTGCGTCCGGACGACGTGGCCGCCGCCGTCGTCTTTGCCGCCACGCGGCCGCCGCACGTCCAGCTCGACTGGCTCCGGCTCGGACCCGCGTGAGCTTCCCCGAACCGACTTTCCCACGGTGCGCGCCATGAAGCCCGTTCCATGGATAGTGCTCAGCCTCGCTCTCCTCCCGGCGCCCGCGTTCGCGCAGGCCAAGCTGCCGCCGCTGCCCGATTCCACCGGGTGGGGCGTCCACGTCCTGACGCTTGCCCGCGATCCGTCGGGCGGCATCTGGGCCGGGACATATGGGCAGGGCATCTTCGTGCTCCCCGCCGGCGGGGTCGCCTGGCAGCAGATCCGCAGCGACACGACGGGCACGTCCCTGTCGTGGGACTTCGTCCATTCGATCGCCTTCGGGACCCGCGGGGAAGTGTGGTACGGGACGGTGGGGAACGGATGGGGTGTCTCGCGGGACGGGGGGCGCAGCTGGCGCAACTGGAAGTTCAGCGAGCTGGGGCCGGAGTGGCAGTACGTGGCACCGGCCGGGATCGTGGTCCGCGGCGAGGCGACCTACATCGGCACCGCCGACGGCGTGCAGGTGA
>CAYUOK010000195.1:0-2635 GCA_964446395.1 uncultured Gemmatimonadaceae bacterium
GTCTCGAGGTTGTGGTTCAGGATGTCCGGGCGGGCGTCCATCACGATCTGGAGCGCCTCCTCCGAGCCCTTGAAGTCGGGGATGAGGACCTCGACGGAGGTGTCCGGCATCCGGGCGCGGATCTCGGTGATGCAGCCGGCGAAAGCCTCCGCACCGCCGTTCGGGAGGTCGTCGCGGTCCACCGACGTGATGACCACGTGCCGCAGGCCCATCCGGGTGACCGCCTCGGCCAGCCGGACCGGCTCGACCGGGTCGAACGGCTTGGGGGTCCCGTGAGCCACCGCGCAGTAGGTGCAGTTCCGGGTGCAGACGTCACCCAGGATCATGAAGGTGGCGGCCTTGTGTTCCCAGCACTCACCGATATTGGGGCACCGTGCCTCCTCGCACACCGTGTGGAGGCCGAGCTCCCGCATCATCCCGCGGATTTCGACGTAATTCTGGCCTCCGGGCGTCCGGACCTTGAGCCAGGACGGCTTCCGTACGGGTGTGGCGGGCATGGCGCTCTGGCCACCGACGTTGGTGGAAGGGGTCCTTGTCAGCTGGACGAGCGGAACGGCCACCGACGGCTCCTTGAGGCGGCGAAGGCCGGGAAAACCCCCGGCCGCGGCAGGGTAGGAAACTAGTCGCCCGGGGAGGGGTGCGGAAGATGTTCCGCCGCTTTGGGATAGGGCGCGGGAGGGGGGAAAGCAAGCGGCCCCCCGGAACCTGCCGGGGGGCCGGTGCGTCCTGCGGCCGTTGCTAGTTGACGGCGACGCGCAGCAGGATCATCAGGGCGGAGTTCTTCCCCTTCTCGTCCTTGATCGCGTCGGTGAAGCCGTAGTCGTACCGGATATCGAAGCCCCACGCTTCCTTGCGGAAGCCGACGCCGATGGTCCCTCCAAAGTCGGTGCTCGTCTCGATGTCGTCGTCGGCGCACGGGAACGACAGGGTGTCGGCCGAGGTGGTGCACTCGGCCACGAACCCGACGTAGGGGCCGACATAGGCGAAGGGTCCGCCGTCTTCCTTGAACTCATAGCGGAGGAGGACCGGGATTTCGATGTAGTTGAGGTTCAGGCTCACCTCGGTGTCCTCGAGACCGGCGCCCTTGTTGATGTAGAGCACTTCAGGCTCGATCACGAGCGACTTGGCCACCGGGATCCCGACGAAGACGCCGCCGGCGAATCCCGTCGAGGACCGCACCGAGACGGAGTCGTCCACCCCCATCAGGGTCGAGAAGGATGCGCCGCCCAGGAAGCCCACGTCCGCCTTCCGTTGCGCCGCCGCGGTGGTGGCGGTCAGTGCGAGTGCGATCAGGGCCAGACCGGCGAAGGTGGAACACCGACGAAACCAAGTGCGCATGTGTGCCTCGGGTTTGGGAAAGTGCCGCTGTAACCGTCCCCGGTCTGGCCGGAACGGATGGATAGTACGGCCAGACTCGGCGATGGGGAAGGGGGCGAGGATTTCCGACTGATTGCCCGGGAATTCGGGACGTTGGGGCCCTTGCGACACGGCCCCCCGGGGGACTCCCGAGGGGCCGTGCGGGGAACCGCGGTGGCGTGGCGTCTACCTGAACTGGTACCGCAGCAGGATCTCCCACGCGGCGTTCTTGACCGACCCGGCGTCCTGGAAGGCATCGCTGAAGTCGAAGTCGTACCGCGCCTCGAGTCCGATCCGCTGGAGTTGGTATCCGAGGCCGACGATACCCCCGAAGGTGACGCTGGTGGCGTCGAAGGGGACGCCCGCGAGCGTGCCGATGTCCACGCAATCGGTCGACGGCAAGTCGGCGTCTCCGGTCCCGGACGCGGAGCAGGAGATGTTGAAGGCGACGTCCGGCCCGAGGAGGGCGTAGGGACCGCCCGCGGACTGGAAGTTGTACCGGAACAGCACCGGGACCTGGATGTATTCGACGTCGAAGGTGATGTCCCCGGAGAAGCCGGTTTCGCTGATCGAGTACTTGGCGCCCCTGCCGATGTAGACCGCGGACGGCTCGAGCATCACCGACGTGCCGAGCGGGATGTCCACGAAGACGCCGCCAAGGAAGCCGGTCAGGGTTCCCTTGTCGAGGCCGATCGAGGTCAGGTCGGCATCGGACCCGCTGAACGTCGAGAAGTTCACGCCGGCGATGACCCCGACGTTCTTGACGGATTGTGCCGACGCCGGTGCGGCCAGCACGGCGGCCGCGGCGGCCGTCAGGGCGATGTGACGAACGAATGCGCGCATGATCGAACCCTCCCGGAAGATGTCCTCGGCACCCCCACCCGACCGGGCGAATCATGGCCCCGCCGGCATTAACCGGGGGTGAGGAATCCGTGAAAGGGGTGTCTCGGAGCTGGGCCTCCCGGCGGCCCCAAACGGAAGCGGCCCCCCGGAGTCCCGGGAGGCCGCCTCGCACCACTCTGCTATCCTGCTACTTGAGGAACACCGACAGGCCGAAGAAGGCGCCGAAGGATGTGGTGGACGAGAAGTCGCCCTCGAAGCCGTAGTCGAAATTGGCTTGCAGGCGAAGCGCGGCCATGTCATTCAGCGGCACCTTGGTGCCGAGCCCGATGCCAAGCGCCACCTGGCTCGAGGATTCGCCACCGCCGCTCGCCGAGTTGTAAGTCAGTCTCGGCGCGAGGTACATCCCGTTGCGGCCCCATCCCTTGTCGAAGTAGTA
>CAYUOK010000196.1:0-2627 GCA_964446395.1 uncultured Gemmatimonadaceae bacterium
CGCACATCTTCAACCTCCCCGTCGAGAAGATGCGCTCGGGCTACTACTCCGATAAATACTTCGTCCGCGCGCGTGAAATCCTCCTGGCCGACGGCAGCAGCCCCCGCGTCACCATGCAGGTGTTCGGCAAGCAGCACGCCTTCCTCGGCGGGGTGGACGAGGCGATCGCCATCCTGAAGCTCTGCGCCATCGAGTGGCCGCAACTCGAAGTGCAGGCGCTCTACGATGGAGACGAAGTGGAGCCGTGGGAAACGGTGATGCTCATTACCGGCCCCTACGACGCCTTTGCCCACCTCGAAACGCTCTACCTCGGCGTGCTGGCCCGCCGCACCCGGGTGGGCACCAACACCCGCCGGGTGGTGGCGGCGGCGCAGCCCAAGCAGGTGATGTTTTTCCCGGCACGGCACGACCACTGGCTGGTGCAGACCGGCGACGGCTACGCGGCGCACATCGCGGGCGCCATCGGCGTCAGCACCGACGCCCAGGCCAGCTGGTGGGGGAGCGAGGGGATCGGCACCGTGCCCCATGCGCTCATTGCGGCGTACGGGGGCGACACGGTGCGCGCCACCCTCAAGTTCATGGAGCACATCCCCGCCGACGTGCAGGTCGTCACGCTCGTGGACTTCGAGAACGACTGCGTGAAGACCTCCCTCGAGGTGGCGCGCGCCATCGGGAGCCGGCTCTACGGGGTGCGGATCGACACCAGCGAGATGCTGGTGGACAAGTCGGTCCTGCCGCAGATGGGGCGGTTCCGGCCCACGGGGGTGAATCCCCAGCTGGTCCGCAACGTCCGTCAGGCGCTCGATGCCGAGGGGTTCGGCCACGTGAAGATCGTGGTGTCGGGAGGCTTCACGGTGGAGAAGATCCACGAGTTCGAGGCCCAGCAGGTGCCGGTGGACGCGTACGGCGTGGGCTCGTCGCTCTTCCAGGGCCGGTTCGACTTCACCGCTGACGTGGTGATGGTGGACGGGAAGCCCTGCGCCAAGGTGGGGCGGGCGTACCGCGCCAATCCTCGGCTCGAGCGCGTCACGTGACCCGCGTCCTCTTCTGGGATGTGGACACCCAGCACGACTTCATGAGGGCCGACGGCCTGCTCTACGTGCCGGGGAGCGAGGAGATCGTCCCGGCGCTCAAGCGGCTGACCGACTACGCGCACGCACACGGCATCCGGATCCTGGCCAGCGCCGACGACCATGTGCCGGGGCACCGCGAGCTGAGCGATACGCCGGACTTCCGTACGACTTTTCCGCCTCACTGCATGCGCGGCACCCCCGGTCAGCGGAAGATTCCCGAGACCGCCCTGCGCAACCCGCTGGTCGTCGAACCCGACCTCGAAGCCCCGTCCGAGATCCGCCGCCGGGTGGCGGCGCACCGGGGGGACATCCTCCTCCACAAGCATTGGTTCGATGTCTTCACCAACGTGAACATCGGTGCCGTGCTCGACGTGCTCGACCCGGAGCTCGTGGTGCTGTACGGCGTGGCGCTGGATGTTTGCGACGAGTATGCGGTGGAGGGGCTCCTCGCCAATCGCCCCCAGACGGCGCTCTGGCTGGTGACCGACGCCGTGCGGGCCATCGACGCCGACGCCGTGGATGGGCTCCTGGCCGACTGGCGGGGGCGCGGGGTGCGGATGGTCACGACGGCGGAGGTGGTGGAGGGAGGGCTCCTTGGCCGCTAGCCATCCGCCGTTCGGGCGGTTCTTCCTGCCGGGGCCCACCGATGTGCACCCGGAGGTGCTGCAGGCGATGGTGCACCCGATGTTCGCGCACCGGGGGCCGGACATGCGGGCCATGCTGGAGCGGATGGCGCTGCCGCTCAAGCGGCTGTTCCGCACCGAGCGGCCCATCCTGATGAGCACCTCCTCGGCCACCGGATTCATGGAGGGGGCCATCCGGAGCGGGGTGCGGAAGCGGGTGCTGGTGGTGGACGGCGGGTTCTTCGGGGACCGTTTCGCCAGGATAGCCGAGCGGAACGGCAAGGAAGTGGTGCGGGTGCCGGTGGAGCTGGGCCGGACGGTGGAGCCCGATGAGCTCGACGGGTGGCTCGGCAAGCACGACGTGGACGCCGTCGCGCTGGTCCACTGCGAAACGAGCACGGGGGCGCTGGCGCCGCTGGAGGAGCTGGCCCGGGTGGTGCGCCGCCGGGACGACGTGGTGCTCCTGGTGGATGCCGTGACCAGCATCGGCGGGAGCCCGGTGGAAACGGACGCCTGGGGGCTGGACTTCGTGTTCACCGGCACGCAGAAGGCGCTGGCCATGCCGCCGGGGATAGCGCTGGCGGCGGCGAGCGAGCGGATGGTGGAGCGGGCACGGTGGCAGGAGCAGCCGGGATGGTACTTCGACCTGGTGCTGCACGAGGAGGCCATCGAGGACCACCAGCCGACGCAGACGCCCTGCATTCCCCTGTACCTGGCGCTGGAGTGCCAGCTCAAGCGGATCGAGGCCGAGGGCGGGGTGGAGGCCCGGTGGGCTCGGCACCGGGAAATGTTGACGATGATGGAGCGGTGGGTGGCGGCGCACCCGGCGTGGGGGTTCTTTGCGCCGGAGGGGCGGCGGGCGTGGACGGTGTCGGCGCTCAAGCCGCCGAAGGGCAAGACAGGCCGGGAGATCGTGGCCGAGGTGGCCGAG
>CAYUOK010000197.1:0-2619 GCA_964446395.1 uncultured Gemmatimonadaceae bacterium
GCATGATGCCGGCGGCCAGCTGGCCCACCGCCGCCAGCTTCTCGTTCTGCATGATCCGGCGGTGGATCCGGTACCACTCCGTCACGTCCTCGCCGATCGTGATGACGTGCGAGATCTGGTCGCCCCCCAGGCGCATCGGGATCTTGCTGATCCGGTAGAACCGCCCGCCGGCGGGGTCGTCCACCTCGATGTCCATCTGCGACATCTGCCCCGACTCGAAGATCTGGTCGAACTCCGCCTTGAGCTGCTCGGCCGACTGCCGCGTCAGTACCTCGAACACCGGCCGCCCGACCACCTCGTCGCGGTGGACGCCCTGCGTGCCGGTCTCCCGCTTGCGATTCCAGATCTGGATGCGGTACTCGCGGTCCACCACGTACAACCCCACCGGGAGCGAGTCGATGACCAGTCCGGTGAACCGGCGCTGCTCCTCGATCTGCCGGGCGCGCACCGCCACCTCGAAGGCGAGGTCCTCGGACAGCTCGATGAGCGCCACGTGCGGGGCCAGCAGGTCGGCCACGATGGCCGCCGCGGTGCGGCCCGGCCCGGGCCCCACCCCTTCCAGCACCAGCACGCCCACCGTGGTGCCCTCGTGCTCGAGCGGGAGGCGCACGGCGGCATCGTCGGCGTCCGACAGCCCCTCGAGCGTCGGGCGGGGGAAAGGCGGTGTCGGGGAGGGAGGTGCGGAATAGGGGGTGAACGCCGCGCCGCTCGGCTGGCGCACCCAGATCGTGACCGACGTGGCGGGCACCCCGCGGCGGAGGAGCTCGGCGACCCGGCCGATGGCGTCCTTCGAGTCGCTCGAGTTGAGCAGCCGAGCGACCGCGCCGACCAGGTCGAGCGCGCCCGCGGCGCCGGCGGTTGCTTCGGTCACCGATCCCCCGTCGAGAGGCCTGCCCTGAGGATACCGCCCCACGTCGGCTATCGGGAGGGAGACCCGTGGAACTCGACGGTCCAGCCGGCGACTTCCCGCCGCAGGACGAAGAGCGTGGCCCGCTCCCCCTGGCCTTCGCTGGGGGGCGGGGAGGTGATCACCCAGGCCGAGGCGAGGTCACCCTCCTGACGGACCGTGGTGCGGATGACCTGCGCCCACGGCTCCTCCTTGGCCAGCCATGCCGCGACGGCGGATCGGACAGCCGCCTCGTCCGCCGGGACGCCCGGCGGCGGGTGGGACTCGAGGCGGCAGCCGGCCGCGGTGAGGAGAGTCAGCGCCAGGGTCCAGCGAAAGATGGATCGCATTCGTGATCGACTCCAGGAGTTGGATCAGGTATGCCAGACCAGCGCGTGGGTGGCGTCGGCCTCGAAGGCCACCCGTCCACCCCCGAGTTCCACGTCGTCGAGCTGCACGGTGGCCGGCGCCGATGCGCCGCGGAGGGCGAACTCCACGTGCATCCGGGGACCGTGGACCCGCTCGACTCGCGCCGCCACCTGGCCGAAGCGACGCCGCATCCGGACGCTGAGGACGGTCCGCCCCACGCGGATTCGCTCGATGGACATCGAATCCCACTCCGGCGGAAACCAGGGTGATACGCGAACCCCACCGTCGAGCGCGCCCGGTGCCACGCCCCAGAGGCCCTCGACGGCAAGCCTCGCGCAGCTGGAGGCGGCGGGTACGCTCCGCGTCAGCTGGAGGTCGGCCGAGGCGGCGCGCCACGCGTCGAGCCCGCGATCGAAGCGACTGGCCCGAAACTCCCCGAGAGCGGCGGGCTCCGGGAGGAAAGTAGCGGGGCCGGCAGCGGCCCGTGCCTCATCCGCGGCCGCCGCCAGGTGCTCGGCCACCTCGGGGTGGCCAAGCGCCTCTGCCAGCGGCTGGAGTTCGACGAGGGCGGCGTGCCAGCGGCTCGCCGCGGTGGGGTCTCGGTCCCAGGGCCGGCCGGCGAGCCCCGCCTCGAACGCCCTCCGGATCGCAACCCAGCGGCGGGAAAGAAAATCGAGCTCGCCTGCCCAGGCGGCGTACCGCGCCGCCAGCAGGAGATACATCGGCACCGCCCCGGCGCCGAATGTGGCATCCCCGCCGGTGGAACACTCCTCCACCACGCGGCCGCCCTCGTCCTGGCTCAGCGACAGGAACTTGAGCGTGTCCCGTGGCCCGGTCCGGTCGCCAGCCGCCAGCTGCGCGAATGCCACGCGACAGGCGGCTTCCGTCACGAACCTCGGCGCCGACCGATCCGCCGGGTACTCCGACACGAGGCAGCGGCCGACGCCGGGCGTCCCGACCAGCAGGCCATCCAGCTGGATCTTGGCCCACTCGAACGACTCCACCAACGTGGGCTCCGGGGTCTCGATCGAGGTGGCGTACGAGGCGAGCTCTGCGGCATGATCGGCGCGCTGGCGCAGGAGTCCCGCAAAGCCCCGGCGCGCGAGCATCTGCCGGGAGCGCTCGAGGTCGGGTTCGTCAGCGGCTCCCGTCAGCCGGACTCGGCAGAAGCCATCTGCCCGGACCGAAATCCGGACCACAGAGCGCGTTGTCTCAGCCTGGAGCAGGCCGCCATCAACGTCGATGATCAACTGGAACAGCTGCCCGGGCCACCGAAGCACCGCGCCGCGCCTGTCCGCCGCCGGCACGCACTCGGGTGCAGCGACGGCGGAATCGATGTCCACAGTCCACCCGAGGGAAATCGG
>CAYUOK010000198.1:0-2611 GCA_964446395.1 uncultured Gemmatimonadaceae bacterium
CTCATCAACCACTACGGCCTGGATCTGCGAAGCCCGGAGGCCAAGAAGTTCCTGTTCGAGCAGATGGAGACCTACCTCTTCTCCCCCGCCCCACCCGCCTAGCGTCCGAGGGTGCCCTTCAGGGTGACGCGCTTCTTCTGGCGCATCACCTCGAGCTGGAGCGGCTCCCCCGGTTCGTAGCTCCCCAGCACCCGCAGCAGCTGCCGCGGGCTCGAGACGGTCCTGCCGTCCACGCCGAGCACCACGTCGCCCGCCTTGAGACCGAGGGGTGCGGGGTCCGGCACGTCCACCACGAGCACCCCTTCCGTGGTGCCGAAGTAGCTGCCGAGCTGTGGATTGACGGGCGCCAGCTCGATGTCGGGAAGGGGAACGCCCATCGCGAACGAGTACTCCGTGGCTCCACCCCGCGCCCCACGGGCCATCTCGCTGCGGCGGAGCGCCAAGTCAAGCGCCCGCTGCTCCATCCCCTCGCCGCCGCCGACCCAATACTCCGCCCCCGGCATGCCGGGGACCCCGGCGCCGCCTTCGGGGTCGAGGACCACGGTGAAGTTCTCCGGGTCCGCCGCCGTCACCACCTGGGTCTTCATCCGCGACTTCCCACGGCGATACTCCACGGCCACGGTGTCGTTGGGCGGCAGCTTGGCCACCAGCTCCACCAGCCGGAAACCGGGGCTGGGCACCCGCGTGCCCGCCGGGACCTTCGCGAGCGACACGGCGAGCGGCGTCGACCCGAACCGGGTGATGACGTCGCCGGCCTGGAGCCCTGCCGCGGCGGCGGGACCGCCAGGGGTCACGGCGTCGATCATCGCCCCAAGGGAGTCGGTCTCGGACGGGCGGGTCCGCACGACGACACCGATCCGCACCCGGCGGAGCGCGAAGGCTTGCGCCATCATCGGCTGGATCGAGTCGCGGAAGTAGTAGCCGCGGGTGCGCATGGTGTCGAGACGGATCCGCATCGAGTCCATGACGATCACCATCGAGTCCGACTTCGGCGGCTTGGGAGAGCGGGGCGCCGGCGCCGGTGCACCCTGGGCCATCAGCGGGGCGGCGGCCAGCGCGGCGAGAGAGGCGGCCAGGGCGGCACGACGAAGGCGGGACATCAGAGCCCCACGTTCTGCGCACGCGTCACGTGCACGTCCACCAGTGCGTCCATCAGGCCTACCCGCTCGCGCCAGAGCGGGAGGAGTTCGACGTCCACGTTCGCGGTGCCGTCCATCTGCGCCGCCTCGAGCTGCCGGTCGAGTTCGGCGATCCGTTCCTCGAGCGACTCGGCGGCGCCCGTGGTGTAGGCGTCGGTGACCCGCTGGCTGCCCCGGATCTGCCGGAGCGCCTGCTCGAGGGTGGCGGACTCCGCCATGACGGCGGTGAGCTGGTCGGACGCGCTGGCGGCCGGCGGGGCGAGGAGGTCCCCGCCCACCACCATCAGCAGGAGCGAAGCGGCCAGCGCCAGCGCCCCGATGCCGGCGCGCCGGACGTAGACCTGGCGGCGATCCTGCCGCACCCGTGCCGCCACGACCGCGAAGCGATCGCGCGGGGGGCGGAGGGTCGGCAGGGCGCGCAGCCGCGCCACGCGCTGGTGGAGCCGGTCGAGCTCCGCCGCGCACCGGGGGCAGGCCGCGACGTGGGCCTGGCTCGCGGCGCTGCCCGGCTCGCTGCCGGCGTCGCGAAGCGCCACGAGCTGTTCCATGGTGAGGTGGGTCATGCGTGCGCCTCCTCGCCGAGCCAGACCCGCAGCTTGGCGTGCGCGCGCGACAGCTGCGACTTGGAGAAGCTCGGCGTCCGGTCCATCATCTCGGCAATTTCTTCGTGGGTATAGCCCTCGACGTCGTGGAGCCACACCACGGCGCGCGAGGTTTCCGGCAGGCGCTCGAGCGCGGCCTCGAGATCCATCCGAAGCGGCGTGTCCTCACGGCGCATGGCGTGGGCGTCGTCGAACAGCTCGTCCGTCTCCCGGTACTTGTTCCGCCGGAGCCGCATCAGCGCCTTGCTCGAGGCGACGCGGCGCACCCAACCCCAGAGCGGTCCGTCGCCCCGGTACTGGCCGATGCTGCGGTACACCTCGAAGAACGTCTCCTGGAGGACGTCTTCCGCGTCCTCCACGGTGCGGCAGATGCGGCGGGCCAGGTTGAAGACGGGGGTCTCGTAGGCGCGGTAGAGGATCTCCAACGCGGCCGGGTCGCCCACCCGGACTCGCGCGACCACCGATTCGGCGTCGCCCGCGAGATAGGAGTCCACAGCCAGTGCCCTTGTCATAGGTGCGGTAAAGATGCGAGAACGGCCCGAAAGGTTGCAGGGGGGAGGGACCGGAAAGCCGGGACTGAGGACTGGGGACTGAGGACTGGGAGGCGCGATCTCGTCGCGAGCGCCTAAGTCTTTATTTTGTATTGACTTAACCAGACACACTCATCCCAGTCCCGGGTCCTCAACCCTCAGTCCTCAGTCCGCAGTCCGCAGTCCCCAGTCCTGAATCCTCAGCCCCTGGCCCCCGGTCCAAGTCCGTACGAGGCGGTCGGGCGCCCCGTTTCCCCTCCCCCTGATATCTTTGCCCCATGGCCTCCCCCACCCCCGCCCCGAAGCTCTGGCTCCACCACCTGGCCGACGAGGCCGACGC
>CAYUOK010000199.1:0-2598 GCA_964446395.1 uncultured Gemmatimonadaceae bacterium
CAGTGGCAGCGATGCCCCGGGTCGCCGAGGTACCCGCAGGGGCAGGGATTCATGGCGGCGGCCAGCATGAACCGCGCGGGATAGCTGAGGCTGACGGCGGCGCGGCTTAGCGTCACGGCCCCGTCCTCGAGCGGCTGGCGGAGAACCTCGAGCACGTTGGTCCGGAACTCGGGGAGTTCGTCGAGGAAGAGCACGCCGCCATGCGCGAGGCTCACTTCCCCCGGCCGCGGCGAGGAGCCGCCACCGATCAGCCCGGCGTCGCTGATGGTGTGATGGGGACTGCGGAACGGACGCACTGCGCAGAGGGACTGCCCCGGCGCGAGCAGCCCGGCCACGCTGTGCACCTTGGTCGTCTCGAGCGCCTCGTCGAGCGACATTCCCGGCAGGATGGACGGGAGCCGGCGTGCGAGCATCGTCTTCCCGGCGCCGGGCGGGCCCACCAGCAAGATGTTGTGGGCCCCGGCCGCTGCCACCTCCAGCGCACGCTTGGCGCCGGCTTGTGCACGGACGTCCGCAAAGTCCACCACGTCCGCAGCCCGCTCCGACATCAGTGCCCGGACATCCACCCGGATCGGGGCCAGCCGGGGGCCGGCGCCGAGGTGCCCACACACCTCCGTCAGCGAACGCGCGCCCCGGACCTCGATTCCCTCGACGACCGCCGCCTCCGAGAGATTTGCGGCCGGCAGGATGACGCCGCGCAGGCCGGCCTTCCGGGCCGCCAGTGTCATCGAAAGGGCGCCTCGGACCGGCCGGAGATCTCCCTCGAGGCCGACCTCACCGAGGATCAGCTGCTCCGCCAGCCCCTCGGCGTCGAGTTGTTCGCTGGCCGCCAGGATGCCGAGCGCAATCGGCAGGTCGAAGCCGGACCCGTCCTTCCGGACGTCGGCCGGGGCGAGGTTGATGGTGATCCGCTTGAGGGGGAAGCTGTACCCGGCATTGACGAGCGCGGCGGTGACCCGCTCGCGGCCCTCCTTCACCGCGCCGTGCGGCAGCCCGACGGTGGCCACGGAGGGGAGGCCGTTCGTGATGTCCACCTCGACTTCGACCAGGTAGGCGTCGATGCCGAGGACGGCGGCGGAGCGGATCCGGGCAAGCATGCGGGCGGCACCTCCATGGAGTGCTCCACGGTAGTGCCGCCCGGTGTCCATGACCACATCGATTCACGCGAGGCGGGGCGCCGATTCGCGCGTCAGGGCAGTCGGGTGCCCTCCGCGATCACGCGGTCGTCCCTCCCCCGGATCACGAAGCCGGTCGCCCGCCCGCTGGAGAGCGAGAATTCCGTGACCAGGTTCGGCGCGGCGTCGAAGATGCCGTCGTCCTCGAAGAACCCTGGGTAGAAGGTGTCTTCGCCGATGGCGATGAGCACGGCGTGGTAGGGTGCGTCCTCGTCCTCCGGCACCTCCCAGTCCAGCAGCAACATCTCCTTGCCGTAGGTCAGCTTCCATGTCTCCGGCGGCGGGGGTGCGGAATCGGGCTTGGCCGCCGCCGAGTCCCTCGGAATCCAGCGGAGCGAGTAATTGCCAAGGAACCGCTCGGCCGACGCCTGCGCCAGGGTGAGCGGGTGCGACGGCTGGACCGCGATGCGTAAGTCGACCGACCGGCCGGCCCACGCCATCCGGAGGGTGGCTCCCGTCATGCTGATGTCGGGGAACGACCAGGTCAGGACTTCCGGCCCTTCCCCGCTGTCCGGCGTCACGGCGAAACGGATCTGCCCGCTATCGGGCTTCGGATGCGCCGTGTGGAACAGCTTCGCCTTCGGGCTGAAGATGACCGTCCATTCCTTCGGCTGCACTTCCATCCACACCGAATATTTCCCCTTGGGAAGTGCGTGGCCGTCGATCGTGACGTCCTTGGAGACGTCGAGCGTGGTGGCCCAGTTCGCGCCCGGCGTCCACACCTCACCCCAGGTGACCAGCTTGCCGAAGACCGGCGAACGGCCCCGCACCCTGGGACGGCTGTACTCGACCGTGATCACGGTGCCGTCGATCGTCTGGGACACGGTGGCGAGCTCGCTGGCGCGCACCTGCGCGCGGGCCGAGCCCGGGAGCAGGAGGAGGGAGGAGAACAGCAGCGGCCTGATCCTGGACGTCGTCATCAAGTCCCCCACTCAGCGATGCGTGAATTCACCTATTCGATTCTCGTCCCGTGGCCGATCACGTTGTCGTTCGGCCCGCGAATGTCGAATCCGGTCGCCTTGCCGTCCACCACGGCGAACTCG
Organism: uncultured Gemmatimonadaceae bacterium; assembly: GCA_964446395.1. Taxonomy (GTDB): domain Bacteria; phylum Gemmatimonadota; class Gemmatimonadetes; order Gemmatimonadales; family GWC2-71-9; genus SPDF01. The sequence goes on from CAYUOK010000199.1 coordinate 2,219, forward strand.
AAGACGACGTCTTTCACCACGTCGTACAGGCTGCCGTCCACCATCGCACCGATGTTGAACCAGTTCTCGGCGACCGGGACGAGGGTCACGTCGGTCCACACCTTGAACGGCGGGCCGCTCCAGTTCCCCGTCACCCGGCCATTCGCCGCGGCGAGGCTCAGCTCGCTCTGGTTCGTCTCCTTGCCCCACCACAGCCGGTACTTGCCGACATATCGCTCCCCGACGGACGCGGCGACCGGAGGAATCTCGACCGGCGGCACCGTGATCTGGAGCGCCACGGACTTGCCGGCCCACGCCATCTGGAGCGTCGTCCCCGTGGGCGACACCGCGGGGAACGACCAGGTCAGCAGATCAGCCCCCTGGACGTCGGCAGGCATCAC
>CAYUOK010000200.1:0-2553 GCA_964446395.1 uncultured Gemmatimonadaceae bacterium
AAGTCGATTCCCGCCAAGTACAAGGACCAGGAGTGGGCGCGGCTCGGCGTGAACGTGGACAACGACTTCGAGCCGCTCTACGTCGTGTCACCGGACAAGCGGACGGTGGTCCGCGACCTCAAGGCGGCCGTGAAGGACGTGGACCAGCTCCTCCTGGCCACCGACGAAGACCGGGAAGGGGAGAGCATCTCCTGGCACCTGCTCCAGCTCCTCGAGCCGGACGTGCCGGTGCGCCGCATGGTGTTCCACGAGATCACGCGGGAGGCCATCGCCGAGGCGCTCGCCAACCCGCGGGACATCGACGACCGGCTGGTGCGCGCGCAGGAAACCCGCCGCATCCTCGACCGGCTGGTGGGCTACACCCTGTCGCCGCTGCTCTGGAAGAAGATCGCGTTCGGGCTCTCGGCCGGGCGGGTGCAGTCGGTGGCCATGCGCCTCCTCGTGGTGCGCGAGCGGGAGCGGCGCGCGTTCCGCTCCGCGGCGTACTGGGACCTCCTCGCCGCGCTCCGGCACGACGGCCAGGCGTTCGAGGCGGAATTGGTGCAGCTCAAGGGGAAGAAGCTCGCCACCGGCAAGGACTTCGACGAGCTGACGGGGCGCCTGCTGGCCGGGCGCGACGTGGTGGTCCTCGGCGAGCCCGAGGCGACGGCGCTCGCCGGGCGCGTGGCGGACGGGTCGTGGGTCGTCACCGCCACCGAGGAAAAGCCCGGCATCCGGCGGCCTGCCCCTCCGTTCACCACCTCGACGCTGCAGCAGGAAGCCAACCGCAAGCTGCGGCTCAGCGCGCGCGACGCGATGCGCGCCGCGCAGGGGCTGTACGAGCGCGGCTTCATCACCTACATGCGGACCGACTCGGTCAACCTGTCCGAGCAGGCCATCACCGCCGCCCGGACCGCGGTCACCGAGCTCTACGGCACGGACTACCTCCCCGACGCGCCGCGGCGCTACGCCAACAAGAGCGCCAACGCCCAGGAGGCCCACGAGGCCATCCGCCCGGCGGGCGCCTCCTTCCGGCACCCGAAGGCCACCGGCCTCGACGGGCGCGACCTGGCGCTCTACGAGCTCATCTGGAAGCGGACCATGGCGTCGCAGATGGCCGACGCCCGCCAGACCTCGATGTCCGTCACGCTGGAGGTGGGCGACGCCACCTTCCGCGCCGCCGGCAAGCGCATCGACTTCGCGGGGTTCCTGCGGGCCTACGTGGAGGGGAGCGACGATCCCGAGGCGGCGCTCGAGGACCGCGAGGTCATCCTGCCCCATCTCGAGGCGGGCGACACGCCGAAGTGTGAATCGGTGAAGCCGGTCCGGCACGAGACGCAACCGCCGGCGCGCTACACCGAGGCCACGCTCGTCAAGGCGCTCGAGGCCGACGGCGTCGGCCGGCCGAGCACGTACGCCTCCATCATCGGCACGATCCTCGAGCGGGGCTACGCGCTGCGGCAGGGGCAGGCGCTGGTGCCGACCTTCACCGCGTTCGCCGTCACCGCCATCCTCGAGGAGCACTTCCCGCACCTCGTGGACGAGAAGTTCACGGCGGGCATGGAGGACAAGCTCGACGAAATCTCCGAGGGGAAGGCCGAGTGGCTGCCCTACCTCCGGGAGTTCTATCTCGGCCCCGAGGGGCTGCGGCAGCAGGTGCAGCTGCACGAAAAGCAGATCGACCCGACCGCCGCGCGGACCCTCCTCCTCGACGGGCTCGACGCCAAGGTCAAGATCGGCAAGTTCGGCCCCTACGTGGAAACCGGCCCCAAGGGACACGAGCTCCGCGCGTCGCTGCCGAAGGATGTCGCGCCGGCCGACCTCGACCAGGCGCAGGTGGAGGAGATCCTGCGCCAGAAGTCCGAGGGCCCCGACTCGCTCGGCGTCCATCCCGAAACGGGCGAGAAGATCTTCGTCCTGACCGGCCAGTACGGCCCCTACCTCCAGCTGGGCGAGGTGGTGGACGGGCAGCCGAAACCGAAGCGCGCCAGCCTTCCGAAGGGGGTCACGCCGGACACGGTGACGCTGCAGCAGGCGCTGGGGCTCCTGGCGCTGCCCCGGCTGCTCGGCACGCACCCGGCCTCGGGCCGGTCGGTGCACGCCGGGCTCGGGCGGTTCGGTCCGTACGTGGTGCACGACCTGGGCAAGGAAGGGAAGGAGTACCGCTCCATCAAGGGCGAGGACAACGTCCTCACCATCACGCTGGCGCGCGCGCTCGAGCTCTTCGCGCAGCCCAAGCAGGCGCGCGGTCGCCGTGCCGCGCCGGAGCCGCTCCGGATCGTGGGCCGGCACCCCGACGACGAGCAGCCGATCGGCCTCTACGAGGGCCAGTACGGCCCCTACGTGAAGCACGGCGACGTCAGCGCCTCGCTGCCGCGCGGCAGCGACCCGGCGGCCCTCACCGCCGCGGAGGCCATCGAGCTGCTCGCCGCCCGGCGCGCCTCGGGCCCCCGCAAGAAGGGCGGCCGCCGCACCGCGAAGAAGGCGGCGTCAAAATGACCGTGACCGTCCTCGGCGGGGGGCTGGCCGGCTCGGAAGCGGCCTGGGCCCTCGCCGAGCGCGGCGTCGCGGTCA
>CAYUOK010000201.1:0-2542 GCA_964446395.1 uncultured Gemmatimonadaceae bacterium
GAAGGCTTCCGGCGCGCCGACCTGGTGCGGGAGGACCTCTTCCTTTACGAGGGGAACACCCACCTCCCGATGGAGCAGCACGCCAGCATCGCGCACGCCACGCCCGACGGGCGCGTGACCGTCTGGTCCAGCACCCAGACGCCGCACTACCTGCACCGGGCCCTCTCGAAGGTGCTCGACCTGCCGCCGGCGCGGATCCGCGTGATTGCCACGCCGAACGGCGGCGGCTTCGGCGGCAAGAGCGACCCGTTCAATCACGAGATCGTGGTGGCCAAGCTGAGCCTCGTGACCGGCAGGCCGGTGAAGATCGGCCTCACCCGCGAGGAGGTGTTCTACTGCCACCGCGGCCGGCACCAGGCGCTGATGAAGATCCGTACCGGTGTCACGAAGGACGGCGCCATCACCGCCATGGATTTCGAGTCGTACCTCGACGGCGGCGCCTACGGCTCCTACGGCGTGGCCTCGCTCTACTACACCGGCGCGCTCCAGACCGTCACGTACGACGTCCCCACCTATCGCTTCCGCGGCGCCCGGGCCTTCACCAACAAGCCGCCCGGCGGCCCGAAGCGAGGGCACGGCACCACGCAGCCGCGCTTCGCGGTCGAGGTGCACCTCGACAAGATCGCCGAGGAACTCAAGATGGACCCGGCGGAGCTCCGGCTCCGGCACCTCGTCCAGCCCAACAGCGTCACCGCCAACTGGCTGCAGCTCGGCACCGTCGGCCTCGCGGCCTGCATCGAGAAGGTGGTGGAGGGGTCGCGCTGGAAGGAGCGCTTCCGGAAGCTCCCCTACGGCCGCGGGCTCGGCCTGGCGTGCTCCTCTTATATCACCGGGGCCGGTCTCCCGATCTACTGGAACGACATGCCGCACTCGGGCGCGCAAATCAAGTGCGACCGCGGTGGCGGGGTCACCATCTTCTGCGGCTCGACCGACATCGGGCAGGGCTCGGAATCAGTCCTGGCCTACGTCACCGCCGAAGTGCTTGGCATCGAGCCGGCAGACATCAAGGTGGTCACCGCCGACACCGACCTCACGCCGGTGGACCTCGGCAGCTATTCCTCGCGCGTCACCCTCATGACCGGCCAGGCGGCGATGCAGGCCGCGAGCCGGGTCCGCGATCTCGTCGCCTCCGCGGTGGCCGCCAAACTCGACGTGCCGGTGGACCGCCTGGTGTTCGGCGGCGGCCGCGTCTTCGATGCGCAGGAGCCCGACACCGGCCTCACCTTCCGCGAGGCGGTGGGTGTGGCCGAGGCGAAGCACGGGACCCTGGGCGCGGTGGGGAGCTACACGCCGCCGCGCTCGCCGGGCCGGTACCGTGGCGCCGGCGTCGGTCCCTCGGCGGCGTACAGCTATTCCGCGGCCGTGGCCGAGGTCGAGGTGGACCCCGACACCGGCATCGTGCGGGTGCCCACTATCTGGATCGGACACGACATCGGGCAGTGCATCAATCCCGCGCTGGTGATGGGCCAGGTCGAGGGCGGCGTGTACATGGGGCTCGGCGAGGCGCTGATGGAGGAGATGGCGTACCGCGAGAAGCTCGGACTCGTGCACAAGTGGCCGTCCATGCTGGAGTACAAGAGCCCGACCACCATGGAAATGTCCGACGTCATCACCTACCTGATCGAGGATCCCGACCCTAACGGACCGTTCGGCGCCAAGGAGGCGGGGCAGGGGCCGCTCAATCCGGTGATGCCCGCCATTGCCAACGCGATCTACGACGCGGTGGGGGTGCGGATCGACGAGGTGCCGATGAGCGCGCCCAAGGTGCTGAAGGCGATCCAGGCCAAGGCCAAGGGGAAGGATCCGCGGTATGGGCCGAGCGGGACGCCATCGGTGCCGTGGCCGGAGCGGACGTATGTGAGGACGCCCGCGCAGGGCGGCGATGGAAGGACGTAGAGGAAAGAGAAACGGACTTGGAGGAAGGAGGGGCGGAAGGCGTAAGGCGAAATGAGGGGCTTTGTTCGAATCACCTTCCTCTTTTCTCTTTCCGCCCCTCCAAGTCCCAAGTCCCTTTCTCCTTTGTCACCGAGGGCACGCTATGCTGAGATTGCCACCCCACACCACCACCTTCCCGACCTCGATTCGCGAGGCCGTCGCCGAGCGCGTGTCCGCCGGCGCCGCCGGCGCGTACGTGGCCGGGGGGACAGACCTGTATCCCAACATGAAGCGCCGGCAGCAGGAGCCGCGGCGCGTCATCGACGTGCGGCGGATTCCGGAACTCAGCCGGCTCGAGGTGGCGGCCGACGGGACCCTGGTGATCGGCGCGGGCGTGACGCTGACGCGCTTCCTGCGTGACGCGCGGGTCCGCGGCGGATGGCCCGCGCTGGCACATGCGGCCTCAGAAATCTCCACGCCGCTGTTGCAGAACATGGGGACGGTAGGCGGCAACCTCCTCCTCGACACCCGCTGCAACTACTACGACCAAGGCTTCGAGTGGCGGAAGGCCATCAACTTCTGCATGAAGAAGGACGGCGACACCTGCTGGGTGGCGCCCTCCAGCCCCCGTTGCTGGGCGGTGCAGTCGAGCGACCTGGCGCCGGTG
>CAYUOK010000202.1:0-2537 GCA_964446395.1 uncultured Gemmatimonadaceae bacterium
GTGCACGGCACCACCTACAACGGCCAGATGGCGGCCTGGGGCCAGTTCAGCGACGACGACATCGCCGCGACGCTGACCTACGTCCGCTCCTCCTGGGGCAACGCCGCCCCGGCCGTCACCGCCGCCGAAGTGGCCGCGGTGCGCGCCGCGACCTCGGGCCGCACGACGCCCTGGACCTGGGACGAGCTGTCGAAGGCCAAGCTCAAGTAACCGACGCCCCGGCGGGGACGATCCGGTGGAACGGATCGTCCCCGCCAGGGTACGTCGCCCATGATTCGCGTCCTCGCTCTCGCCGGCCTGCTCCTCCGGTTCGCCACTCCCCTTTTCGCCCAACAGTCTCCCGGCGCCCCCACGGGCTCGATCGTGGGCCGGGTCGTCAGCACCGCCAACGGCGCCGGCATCGCCGACGCCCGCATCGAGGTCCTCGGCACCGGACGCGCCGCCACCAGCGGCGCCTTGGGGCGATACCTCATCGACAGCGTGCCGGTCGGCGCCTGGCGCGTCCGCGCCTCGGCCATCGGCTTCGAGCCGGTCGTGCTGACGGACATCCTCGTCGGCAGCGGCAAGCCGGTCGAGCTCGAGTTGCGCCTGACGCCCCGCGTGGTGGAGGTCCAGGAGATCGTGGTGGACGCCCCCTACTTCCAGCCCCCGGTCGAGTCGGCCACCAGCACCGGCAACCTCAGCGCGGAGGATGTGCGGCGGGCGCCCGGGGTGCAGGAGGACGTCGTGCGCGCGGTGGCGCTCTTCCCCGGCGTCGCGATCACCACGGGGGGACGCAACGACCTCGCCGTCCGCGGCGGCGCGCCCTACGAGAACCTCTTCCTGGTGGACGGGCTCGAGGTGCCGAACATCAACCACTTCGGCTCGCAGGGTTCCACCGGCGGCCCGCTGACCGTGCTGAACATCGACTTCATCCGCGAAGCGAGCTTTTCCTCCGGCGGGTTCGGGGTGCAGTACGGCGACCGCACGGCGTCGCTGTCGAGCTTCTCGCTGCGGGAGGGGAACAGCGAACGGCTCGCGGGCGAGGTGAACCTCTCCGCCACCGGCTTCGGGGTCATCGGCGAGGGGCCGATGGGGAAGAACGGCACCTTCCTGGCCAGCGTCCGCCGGAGCTATCTCGACCTGGTCTTCCGCGCGGCGGACTTCTCGTTCATCCCGGAGTACTGGGACGCGCAGATGAAAGTGACCCAGCGGATCGGGACCCGGAGTTCGCTGTCGCTCGTCGCGGTGGGCGCACTGGACAATGTCGTCCTCGACGAGGAGACCGCAGACGACAGGCTCGACAACAGCCGCATCGCGGCGCCGGACCAGAAGAGTTACTTCGCCGGGCTCACCTGGAACTACTCCCTGCCGAAGGGACTCCTGACCGCCACGCTCGGCCGCACCTGGACCCGGTTCGCCACGAGCCAGTACGACACCCTCCTCGCCCCGGTGTACCTCAACCGCTCGGAAGAGGGGGACAACAGCCTCAGGACGGATCTCGCCTGGCAGTTCTCCCCCCGGCTCCAGGTGACCTTCGGCAACACCCTGCGCATCGCCGACCAGCTGGACCACGACGTGCTCCTCGCCGGCGAGTACCGGACCGACAGCCTGAACCAGTCCGAGCCGCTGGCGGCGGACACCTCCTTCACGGCGCTCCGGAACGCAACCTATGTGCAGGCCGCCATCTTCGCGGGCAGCGTTCGGATCACGGCCGGCGTGCGCGGCGACTGGTACGGCTTCCTCGACGCCTTCCGGCTGGCGCCCAGGGTCGGGGCCAACATCCCCGTCGGCCAGAGCGGCTCGCTCAACCTGAGCCTCGGGCAGTACTACCAGGCGCCGCCCTTCATCTGGCTCGTCGGCGACCCAGGCAATATCGACCGCCTCGAACCGATCCGCGCCGATGCCGCCATCGTGGGCTATGAGCGCCTCTTCCGGCCCGACCTCAAGGGGCAGGTCGAGGTGTACTACAAGCGATACACCGACTACCCGGCGCGGCTCTTCCGGCCCGAGGCGGTGCTCCAGCCGGCCGGGTTCGACGACGTCACCTCCGACATTCCATCGGGGCTGGAGCCGCTCAGCAGTATCGGGACGGGGCGGAGCTACGGGGTGGAGCTGCAGCTGCAGAAGAAGTTCAGCACGGTGCCGCTGTACGGGCTGGTATCGCTGACCGCGAACCGGTCGGAGTACGCCGGCGTGGACAGCGTCTACTACACCGGGAGCTTCGAGACCCGGTTCATCGGCAACCTGCTCGCGGGGTGGCGATTCAACCCGAAGTGGGAAGTGAGCGGCAAGTACCGCGTCGCCACCGGCCTCCCGTACACGCCGTTTGCCGCCACCGGCCCCGAGCAGGGGGAGCGCGATTTCACGCAGTACAACCAGCAGCGGCTCCCGGCCTACTCCGCGGTGGACATCCGGATCGACCGTCGGTGGTCGTTCCGCAGTGTCCAGCTCGACGTCTACGTCGACATCCAGAACCTCTTCGGCGCCGAGAACATCACGGGCACCTACTGGAACGAGCGGACGCAGCAGGAGGAGTTCGACGAGGGGCTGGGGAT
>CAYUOK010000203.1:0-2518 GCA_964446395.1 uncultured Gemmatimonadaceae bacterium
CGCCGTCGGTCGTCTCGTGGCTCCGCTTCGTTTGGTGAATTCTTGGGGAGCACCATACCGCGCATGCCGATCCGGAGCACAACTCGCGACATCGCCGTCGGCCTCCTGGCCGCCCTGGTGGCCATCCCGGCCGCGGCCCAGACACCCGGCACCCCATGGGCCTTCTGGCCGTCTGCGCAAGCCCACGCCCGCCTCCATCGCAATCTCCGCGTGCTCGTCCTCGGCGAACTGAAGAGCGGCGAGGACTATTCCTACGACCAGTGGAGGGTCGGCGCCGCGCTCGGGTACCAGGTGAAGTCGTTCGCGAGGCCGCATCTGGAAGACATCGATCCGCAGCGTGAGCACAAGCTCGTGTTCGGCGCCGGTTACGAATACATCGCGTCCACCGAGGCCGCCAAGCCGGGCACCGAGAACCGGATTACCGTTGGGTTCACGCCGCAGGGCCGCACGCCCGGTGGCTTCCTGCTCTCCGACCGGAACCGATTCGAGTTTCGCTGGGTCAACGGCGCCTACTCGGACCGGTACCGGAACAGGGTGACCGTCGAGCGCCTGACGGTGAGCAACCGCTTCCACTTCGCGCCGTACGCCTCCGCCGAGTTCTTCTATGACCTGACGACCGGGTCGTGGAGCCAGGAGCAGTACGCACTCGGCATTGCGTGGCCCTACAAGCGGGTGCTGAAACTGGATACCTACTACCTGTACCAGGACTGCACCACGTGCAACCCTCGGTACCTGAACGTCGCCGGGGTGACGCTGCACTATTTCTATCGCAACACGAAGTAGCGTCCCCGCTTCCCCGCTTCCCCGCCTATCTTCCTTCCGTGCATCCCACCCGCAATCACTTCCTCCCTCCCGATCCCGACGCCTTCCGGCGGGAGCGCCCTTCGCACGGGCGCGTCATCGTCATAGCGCCCACACGCGCCGCCTGCGAGACGATCGAGCTGGCGCTCGGGCTGACCGGTGTGGACACGGTGCTCGAGCGCGAGCATGGCGCGGAGCTTCGGGCCTGGGCCCTCGGGGGCAAGGGCTTCGGCATCGTGGCCGGCACCGGCACGGGCAAGACCCTCGGCATCCGCCCCGTGGCGGAGTCCATTCTGGGGGAGTCGCTCCGGGTCGGCGTGGTGAACCGGGAGCGGGAGGCGACGCCCGAGACGCCGACCTGGAACGTGGTGATCGTCACCACGGGGATCGCGCGGCGGTGGTTCCAGGACGACCTCATCACCCGGCACGACACCGTGGTGGTGGACGAGATCCACCAGACCTCCGCCGAGCTCGAGCTTTGCCTGGCGCTCGGGAAGCGGGCCGGCGTGCGGTTCATCTGGCTCAGCGCCACCGTGGATCCCTCCTTCTACGCGAAGTACCTCGACAGCGCCAACGTGCTGGTGACCGAGGCGTTCGACCCCGCTCTCCGCGCCCGTGTCAGGGTCGAGGCGAAGCAGGCGGAGGAGTTTTTCGACGAGCGCTTCATGCGGCACCTCCTGCAGCAGAAGCGCGGCGTGGCCGTCTTCGTGCCGACCCGCCGCGAGGTGGAGCAGCTCGCCGCCGACCTCGGCGCCCGCTACCCGAAGCTCAACGCCGCGTTTTACCACGGCGGGGAGCCGATCCGGGTGATCCGGAACTTCCTCGAGGGCGATCCGCAGAAGCCATTTCTGCTCGCCATGACGGCCGCCGGTCAGTCGGCCATCAACGTGCGCGGTCTCGACACTGTGGTGATCTACGACGCCCGGTACGGGAACGTGGTGGAGCGCGGGCGCAACGTGCTGCACCGGCTCTACCTGGGCGCCAACGAAATCCTCCAGATGGCGGGCCGGGTGCACGGCCGGGTGGCCAAGGGGGAGGTCTACATCCTCTCCGACCGGCGGATGGTGTTCGAGGAGCTGGAGCCGGGGCCGCCGGAGTTCCAGCTGGCCGGCGACGCCGAGCGGGTGGCCATCACCTGCGCCTCGATCGGGGTGGACGCCGGGGATCTCGACCTGCCGGTGCCGCTCGACCGGACGGCCTACCGCCGGGCGATGGCTGTGCTGATCGACCGAGGGCTCATCAAGGACGGTCGGCTCACGCCCTATGGCCGCGAGGTGGAGGCGATGCCGGTCGAGCGCCCCTGGGGCGAGCTGCTCGTGCGCGCCGATCCCGAGCTGGTGCCACTGGTGGCCACCGCGGCCAACATCGATTCGCTGCACCGGATGACCCGCGAGGAGCGGGAACTGCACGGGCTCATCGCCAACGGCAGCGACCACCTGACCGCCGCCAACGTCTACGCCGAGGCCGTCAACCAGCACGGCTACCTCGGCGAGGTGTACGGCCTGCCGCGCCACCTTTTCGAGGATGGCCTGACGGAATGGGCGGAGAAGCGCGGCGTCCTCGTGAAGTCGGTGGAGGACACCGCCCTCGGGGTGGCGGCGGTGTACCGCGCGCTGGAGCTGCCGCTCCCGAAGACGATGCCCTACGCCTCCAAGGAGCTCCGCAACCGGTTCGTCGAGCTGGTCGCCCGGGTCATGCCGTTCGACCTGGTCATCGA
>CAYUOK010000204.1:0-2477 GCA_964446395.1 uncultured Gemmatimonadaceae bacterium
GTGATCGGCCTGGATTCGACGGCGGCTCCGATCCAGCTCAACGGCGCGACCTTCCTTCGGGCCTACCTCGAATTGGCCATCGGCAGTTTCCGATTCTACTACGACCGGATCAACCTGACAGGAACCCGTCAGACCTATGTCCCGGGTTACCGAATCCCTGCCTACGGCAGCACATACGGGGTGCGCTGGTCCTTCGTGAATTGATCGGCCGCAAGAATCCACATCACAAAAGTGTGTGGACAAACTCCAGCCCTGCGGCCCCGCTGCCCCGCCGCCCGTCTGACCTATCTTCCAGTGCCGGAACCCGCTATCTTTCCTTGCTTTACCAGACTCGCGGGGGTCGCGTGCCGCACAGCATGACCGGGTTCGGGGCGGGCGAGGGGAGCGCCGGTGGTGGGCGGATCCGGATGGAAATTCGGACGGTCAATCACCGGTTCTTCAACCTCTCGGCCAAGCTCCCGTCCGATCTTGCCCCGCTCGAGTCCGAGCTTCGCGAGCGGCTCCGCCGAGATCTCGAGCGCGGCCACATCAGTGTCTCGGTGCGGTGGGTCGAATCGCCTGCCAGGGAAGCCGCGCTGGGGCTCAACATCGAACGGGCGCGGGTCGTCGTCGCCCGGCTGCGTGAGTTGCAGACCAGTCTTGGTCTGGTGGGGGAGGTCTCCCTCGACCTGGTGGCGCGGCAGCCCGAGGTGCTGGTGTTCGACGGGAGCGATGTCCCGGCCGTTTCGTGGGCCGAGCTCGAGCCGATCGCGGCGGCGGCCATCGCGGAGTGCAAGGCGATGCGGCTCCGGGAAGGCGCCGCGCTGGCCGCCGAGCTCTCGCATCGGCTGGACCTTCTCGAGGGCGCGGCCCGCCGGATCGCGGAGCTCGCGCCGGCCCGGCTGCCCCGCGAGCGCGACCGGCTCCGCACTTCCGTGAGCGACCTGCTCGACGGGCGCGCGGTGGACGACGCCCGGCTTGCCCAGGAGCTCGCCATCCTGGCCGACAAGCTGGACATCACCGAGGAGTTGGTGCGTTTCGCGTCGCACCTGTCGGCCTGTCGGGCCGCGCTGGCGGGCGACGCCGCGGTCGGGAAGCAGCTCGGGTTTCTCTCGCAGGAGCTGGGGCGCGAGATCAACACGATGGGCTCCAAGGCGAACGACGCCGAGATCGCGCAGCAGGTCATCCTGATGAAGGGTGAAATGGAAAAGTTCCGCGAGCAGCTCGAGAACATCGAGTGACGCCGTTCCTGCTGGTGCTGTCGTCGCCGTCGGGCGGTGGCAAGACGACCATCGCGCGCTCGCTCCTGCAGGCCCGCACGGACGTGGGATATTCGGTGTCCGCCACCACCCGGCCGCCGAGGCCCGGAGAGCGCGACGGACACGACTACCACTTCCTCACCGGGGCGGAGTTCGAGCGGCGCGTGGTGGCGGGGGAGTTCCTGGAGCACGCGACGTACGGCGGCCACCGGTACGGCACGCTCCGCGCGGAAATCGACCGGGTGCTCGGCAACGGCTGTCATGCCGTGCTCGACATCGAGATCGAGGGGGCCAGGCAGGTGATGGACCGGATGCCCGACGCCGTGCGGGTCTTCGTCCTGCCGCCGTCGGCCAAGGTGCTGGTGGAGCGGCTCCGGAGCCGGGACACCGAGACCCCCGAGACGCGGCGTGTCCGCCTGGCGAGGGCGGCGGAGGAACTGCTCGCGGTGACCGAGTACGACTACGTCGTCGTCAACGAGCACCTGCGGGACGCGGTGAATGCGGTCGGGGCCATCCTCGACGCGGAGTCGAGCCGGGTCGCCCGCCGGCGTGACCTGGCGGGATTCGTGGAGAACTTGCGTCAGGGCGTCGCCGCGGCGGCCGCCCGGGACGAGAGCGTATGACCAACCAAGGGAGCAGGAACCGATGAAGATCTACACCCCGGTGGATGCGGCCAAGAAGGCCGGCAACAAGTATCTCGGCGTCCTCGTGGCCGCCAAGTTCGCCCGGTACCTGAACGAGTTTCCGCGCGACCACCTCGACACCGGCGACGAGAAGCTGACCACCACCGCGCTCGAGTCGCTGACCTTCGGCGGGCTCGAGTACAAGATGATCCGCCGCCGCCGCCCCGAGGCGTAGGGTGTGGGCCGGCCGGCACGTCGTTCTCGGCGTGTCGGGCGGGATCGCGTGCTATAAGAGCTGCATTCTTGCCCGACGCCTGACCGAGGCGGGGGCGCGGGTGGATGTCGTCCTCACGCGCGCCGCCGCGGAGTTCGTGCGGCCGCTGACCTTCGAAGCACTGACCGGGCGCCCGGTCCTCACCTCCCTCTGGGAGCCGGACCGGGCGCTCGCGCACGTCCGGCTGGCGGACGCCGCCGACCTCGTCATCGTCGCGCCGGCCACGGCCCAGCTGCTCGCGCGCGCGGCGCAGGGACTCGCCGACGACGTCCTGACGGCGCTGCTGCTCGCCCGCACCGGCCCGGTGCTCGCCGCCCCCGCGATGAACGACTCGATGTACGC
>CAYUOK010000205.1:0-2475 GCA_964446395.1 uncultured Gemmatimonadaceae bacterium
GTGTCGCGCGCCAGGCCCGCCAGGGCGCCTGGATCGGCCGCCAGCGCCACGAACCCCTGGCGGAGCCGGAGGAGGCGCCCCCGCAGGTCCCGCTCCAGCGCGGCACGCAGGTCGGCGGGCCTGACGGTCACGTCCGCCAGCGGATCGTCGCCGCGGAGCACACGGTAGGCGCTCCGGATGTCGGTGATCTCGACCGGGAAGACGTCCGCCGCACGGCGCCACTCCGTCCGGGAGAGCAGGAGCGGCGGAGGCTGGCGCGACTTGGCCCAGAAGGCGAAGGGCGTGGTCAGCGCGCCGAGCACGTCCGGCGTGGCCGATTCGAGCACGAGGAGCAGGTTCACGTCCGACCACCCCTCGAGATACTCCCCGCGTGCCACCGAGCCGTGGAGGACGGCGCTGTAGCCGCGGCCGAGCAGCCGGTCGCACTCGCGCAGGAAAGGCTCGACCAGGGCCTGTACGACATCCGCCATCTAGAACCTCCCGCCGGCGCCGCCGCCACTGAATCCGCCTCCGCCACCGAACCCACCGAAGCCCCCACCGCCGCCCCCGCCTCCGAATCCGCCCCCGAAACCACCCCCGCCCCATCCTCCGCCGCCACCGCCCCAATATACGTGCGGCGAACGGTGGCGCCGCCGGCCTCCGCCCGCCGTGGGAGGGCCGCCCCCGCGGGAAGCGCGGGCGATCGTCACCGCCACGATGATGCCGATGAGCAGGAGGAAGAGCAGGAGGCCCTTCGAAATGGGATGCGGGCGCCCCGGCTCGGTGAGCGTGGTGTCGGTGGCGCCCAGCCCACGCGCGACCAGCGCAGCCAGGAGGCGGCTCCCTGTCACGAGCCCGGGGCCGTACTGCCCGACCCGCAACTCGGGAATCATGGCGTCCCGGATCCCTCCGGCGGCGGCGTCGGTGACGATCCCCTCGAGGCCCTGTCCCGTGCTGATGAAGATCTGCCCGGAGTTCGGCTCGCCCTCGCGGCGCGGCACCAGCAGCACCACCAGGCCCGCGTTCCGGCGGGCGTCGCCGATCTCGGCCGCCTGCCCGACGCCCCACGCCCGGCCGATGGCGAGCGCCACGTCGGAGGCGGGATAGTCGCCGATGGTGGGGAGGGTCACCACGGCGAGCTCCGCGCCGGTCACGGCGCGGAGCCGGGCGGCCAGCGAATCGATCGTGGCCGCCGACGACGCGTCCACCACTCCCGCCACGTCCGTCAGGTAGCCAGTGGGCCGGGCCGGGAAGAGCGAGTCCGCCGGCAGCTGGGCCGCGAGCGTCCCGGCGCCGAATGCGAGTTGAAGCGCGAGCGCGAGCCCGATAGCTTTCACGCGTCCCGTCACCTTTCGATTCCCGCCTTCGAGCCGCCTGTGTCCCGCTGGTGCATCGTCCTGCTCCTCCTCGGCGCCGCCTGCCAGCGGCAGCGCGATGTCACTGTGTTGGCCTCGATTCCCGGCCTCGACGCCGCCGGGAGCCCCACGCCGGGATTCTCCTTCGTGGCGCTCCCCTACGACCGCGACAGCCTCGTCGCCGCGTTCGAAGGCCGAGCCCGGACCCCCAAGCCCGCCACCGTGGCGCTGGACAGCCTCTTCGAAGAGTACCGGGCGCCGTTTGCGGCATACACCGCCGTCGTCGCGGAGATCCAGCGGTACGCCGACACGCTCACGGCGCTCAAGGCACGCCTCGAGACCATGGACCGCAACAGCCCGGAGTACAGCGCGTCCTACGCGCGCTGGACCGGCCTCCGCGACTCGATGCGCGGCATCGACGCCCAGGCAGCCCGGGCCCGCGCCGACCTCGAGGCGGCCCGACCGGCCTTCGTGGCCCGAAGCGAGTCTCTCCGCGCGCTCATCCGCGACTGGCAAGATAGCACCTACCGCGGCTATGACAGGGCGGTGGACTCGATCGTGCGCGCGCGCCACCTGGAGCCGGTGAGCGACACGACCGACGCCTCCGGCGCCGCGGTGCTGAGGCTCCGCGGCGGCCCCTGGTGGATCTACGCCCGCTCCTGGGACCCGGACGACCCGAACGCCGAGTGGTACTGGAACGTCCCCGTCGCCTCCGACACCGTCCGCCTCGACGCCTCCACCGGCGTCAACCGCCCACGCTACTGACCCCGGACCCGACCATGCGCCTCGCCCTGCCGCTGCTCGCCCTGCTGGCCCTCGCCACTCCCGCCCGCGCCCAGGATCCGATGGCCGCACGCACCAAGGGGAGCGCCTCGGCGCCGGTCACGGTGTACGAGATGTCGGACTTCCAGTGCCCGTTCTGCGCCCGGTTCGCACTCGAGATCTTCCCGACGCTCGACGCGGAATATGTCCAGACCGGCAAGATCCGCTGGATCTTCGTCAACTTCCCCCTCCCCATGCATCCCAACGCCACCCCAGCCGCCGAGGTGGCGATGTGCGCGGCGAAGCAGGGGAAGTTCTGGCCGGTGCACGACCTCCTCTTCCGGAACCAGAAGACCTGGGCGCCGCTCACGGCGCCGGC
>CAYUOK010000206.1:0-2463 GCA_964446395.1 uncultured Gemmatimonadaceae bacterium
GCCGAGGCGGCGCTGGTGAAGGCGGCGAAGAGGTTGATGCGCTTGGCGTATTCGCCGGCAAGCGGCAACAGCCCCCAGGTGTGCGCCAGGATGACGAACAGCGGGTTGCCCGGCGGGTGGGGGATGCCGAGCACCTTCGCGGCAGCGATGTACTCGGAGGTGTCCCAGAACGCGGTGGTGGGCGCAAGGGTGGCGATGTAGATCCCGAAAACCGCCAGGCCGACGAGGGCGGCCCAGCGGTACGGGGTGGCGGGTCTGGTGGTCGTCACGAAATCTCCGTTAGTGCCTGAACTGCCGCGTGCCGGTGAGGACCATGGCCAGCCCGAGCCGGTCCGCCGCCGCGATGACGTCCTCGTCCTTGACCGACCCGCCCGGCTGGATGATGGCGGTGACCCCGGCGGCCGCGGCCGCCTCCACGCCATCGGGGAAGGGGAAGAAGCCGTCGCTCGCCAGGACCGACCCGCGCGGGTCGTGGCCCTGCTGCCTCGCCTTGTGCACCGCGAGGAACGACGAGTCCACCCGGCTCATCTGCCCCGCGCCGATGCCGATCGCCGCCTCGCCGCGCACCAGCATGATGGCGTTCGACTTGACGGTCGCGACGCCGGCCCACCCGAAACGGAGGTCGCTCCACTCCGCCTCCGTGGGGTGGCGCACCGTCGGCACTCGCCACGCCTCCTCCGAGGGGTCGAACTGGAAGCGATCCTGCACCAGGAAGCCGCCACGCACGCACTTGTAGTCGAGTCCCTGCTCCCCGTGGCTCACCGGCAGCTCCACCACGCGCAGGTTCTTCTTGGCGGCGAAGACCTTGAGCGCCTCGTCGTGGAACGACGGTGCCACGATCACCTCGAGGAACAACCCCACCATCTCCTCGGCCGTGGCCTTGTCCACCACGGTGTTGAACGCCACGACCCCGCCGAAGGCCGACTGCGGATCGGTGGCGAGCGCGCGGCGCCACGCCTCCCCGGCCGACGACGCCACCGCCAGGCCGCAGGGGGTCGTGTGCTTGATGACGGCGCAGGCGGGGCGCGTGGGCCACGGCGCCACGGCGGCCATGGCGGCGTCGAGGTCGAGGATGTTGTTGAACGACAGTTCCTTGCCCTGGCGCTGCTTGAGGTCCCGGATGCCGCGCGGCTCCTCGGTCACGTAGAGCGCGGCGCGCTGCTGCGGGTTCTCGCCGTAGCGAAGCGACGCCATCCGCTCCAGCGATCCGCCGAGCCGGGCCGGCAGGCCGTCTTCCCGCGGCGTCAGGTACGCCGCGATGGCGCTGTCGTAGTCCGCCGTGTGGGCGAACACCTTGGCCGCGTAGGCGCGCCGCGTCGCGACCGGCACCGTGCCCGCGCGGAGCAGGGCCAGGACCTCGGCGTAATCGGAGGGCTCCACCACGGGCAGCACGAACTCGTGGTTCTTGGCCGCCGACCGGAGCATCGACGGACCGCCGATGTCGATGTTCTCGATCGCGTCCTCGAAGGACACGTCCGGCTGGGAGATCGTGGCGCGGAAGGGGTAGAGGTTGACCGCCACGAGGTCGATCGGCGTGATGCCGTGCTCCTCCATGGCGCGGAGGTGCACCGGGTTGTCGCGCCGCCCGAGCAGTCCGCCATGGACCATCGGGTGCAGCGTCTTGACGCGGCCATCGAGCATTTCTGGGAACTTGGTGACCGACTCCACCGCCTGCACGGGCACGCCGGCCGCCTTCAGCGCGGCGGCAGTGCCTCCGGTGGAGATGATGTCCCAGCCCAGCTGCACCAGGCCCTGTGCGAACGCGACGATCCCGCGCTTGTCACTGACGGAAAGCAATGCCCTCGGCATGGTACTCCCTGATGAAATCGACTGATGGTTCAAGCTTCTTCTGGCACCGGCACCGGCCGGCCGGCGCGCGCCGCGGCCAGGACAACCTCCGGCAGGAGCGCGTGCTCCGCGGCGAGCACCCGTTCCGCGAGCCGTTCCGGCGTGTCGTCCGGCAACACCGGCACCCGCCGACGGGCGAGGATCTCACCCCGGTCGTACACCTCGTCCACGAGGTGCACCGTGGGGCCCGACTCCGCCGCCCCGCTCGCGATCACCGCTTCGTGCACCCGCTTCCCGTACATCCCGGCCCCGCCGAACGCCGGAAGGAGGGCGGGATGCACGTTGACGATGCGCCCGGTGTACTTCTGCACGACCCCCGGCGGCACGAGCTTGAGGTAGCCCGCCAGCACCACGAGGTCCACGTCACGCCGGCCGAGCCGGGTGATCCACTCCGAGGCGTCGGCGGGGTCGGACAGCACCTCCGCCGGGACGCCTGCCCGGCGGGCACGCTCGAGACCGCCCGCATCGGCGCGATTGCTCAGCACGAGCACCACTCGCGCCGGCGCCTCTCCCTGAAGCCGATCGAGCAGCGCCTGCAGGTTGCTGCCCCCACCCGACACGCACACCGCGACGCGATACGACATAGCGCGGAAAAGTAAGGGGGCGGCCCGTCGC
>CAYUOK010000207.1:0-2434 GCA_964446395.1 uncultured Gemmatimonadaceae bacterium
CGCTGTTCCTGCTCCTCCTGGCCGCCTCCCCAAGCGCGGCCGTCGCCCAGTCGCCGGCCTGGCTCCTCCCGCGGATGACGCTCGAGGAAAAGTTCTGGCAGCTCTTCATGGTGCCTGGTTCCCCCGCCGACTCCGCGCACGACTACCGCCACGGCATCTTCGGCCTCCAGATCCCCGCCGCGCCCACCGCGCGGGCGGACGCCGAGCGGATCGACTCCGTCCAGCGCTTCTTCGTCGAGCGCACCCGGCTCGGCATTCCCATCATCCCGTTCGACGAGGCGGTCCACGGCCTCACCCGCCCCGGCGCCACCGTCTTCCCGCAGGCCATCGGCCTCGCCGCCACCTGGGACACCGCGCTGATGGGCCGGGTGGCCACCGCCATCGCGCGCGAGGCCCGCTCGCGCGGCATCCGCCAGGTGCTCTCGCCGGTGGTCAACCTGGCCACCGACGTCCGGTGGGGCCGCACCGAGGAGACCTACGGAGAGGATCCCCTCCTCGCCTCCGCGATGGCGGCCGCGTCCGTGGCTCCGTTTGAGCGCCTGGGCGTCGTCACCACGCCGAAGCACTTCGTGGCCAACGTCGGCGAGGGCGGGCGCGACAGCTACCCGATTTCCCTCGACGACCGCGCCCTCGCCGAGCTCCATTACCCGCCGTTCCGCGCGGCGCTGGCGGCCGGCTCGCGCTCGGTCATGACCGCCTACAACTCGGTCGGCGGGCTGCCCGCGACGCAGAACCCTCATCTCCTCACCGAGACTCTCCGGCAGGCATGGGGCTTCCAGGGGTTCGTCATCACCGACGCCGCCGCCACCGGCGGCGCCACGGTGCTGCACCACACCGCCTCCACCACGCAGGAGGCGGCGCGGCAGGCGTACATGGCCGGCGTGGATGTCGTCTTCCAGAGCGCCTGGCCGCAGCACGCCCCGTACCTCGATGCCGTCCGCAACCTGGTCCCGCCCGCCGTCACCGACTCCGCCGTGGCCCGGGTGCTCCGGGCCAAGACGGCCATCGGCCTCTTCACCGATCCGTACGGCAACCCCGACAGCGCCGCGTACTGGAACGGCCACCCGAGCCACCGCGCGGTGGCCCGCGAGGCCGCGGCGGCCGCGATGGTGCTGCTGCGGAACGACAGCCTCCTCCCGCTCGCCGCGAACGTGCCGTCGGTGGCGCTGATCGGCACGGACGCCGTCGAGGCTCGGCTCGGCGGGTACACCGCGCCCGGCGCGGCACCGGTCTCGATCCTCGCGGGACTCACCGCACGGCTGGGCAGCCGGGTCCGTTACACACCGGGGCCGGGACGCTCGACCGCGGCCTACGCCCTGATTCCAGCCGGCCGCGTGGCGCTCACGGCGGAGTTCTTCGGCAACCCCGACCTCGCGGGCGCACCCGCCGCGACGCGCCGAGACTCCGCGGTGGACGTGCGCTGGAGCTTCGCGCCGCCCGCGCCCGGCCTCGGCACCGACTGGTACTCCGTCCGCTGGACCGGCACCCTCACCGCCGGCCCCGAGCGAGTGACGCGGCTCGGCGTGGACGGCACCGACGGCTGGCGGCTCTGGCTCGACGGCCGACTTCTGCTCGACGCCTGGGAGAAGCGCTCCGCCGGGCCGAGACTGGCCGACGTGGTCCTGGCGCCGGGGAGCACCCACACGCTGCGCCTCGAGTTCCACGAAACGACCGGCAACGCCCAGTTCCGCCTGGTGTGGGACACCGGTGCCGAGCAGGTGGCCCGCGTTCGGCTCGATTCTGCCGTGGCGCTCGCACGGCGGAGCGCGGTGGCGGTGGTGGTGGCCGGCATTGAAGAGGGGGAGTTCCGCGACCGGGCGCGCCTGGGGCTCCCGGGGTACCAGGAGGAATTGATCCGCCGCGTGGCCGCCACCGGCACGCCGACCGCCGTGGTGCTCGTCGGCGGGAGTGCCATCACGATGCCCTGGCTCGATGCGGTCGGTGCCGTGCTGATGGCGTGGTATCCCGGCCAGGAAGGCGGACACGCCGTGGCCGATGTCCTCCTCGGAGACGTGAATCCCTCCGGGCGGCTCCCCATCACCTTTCCCCTCGAGGAAGGCCAGCTCCCGCTCACCTACAACCACCGCCCCACCGGCCGCGGCGACGACTACGCCGACCTCTCGGGCCGGCCGCTCTTTCCGTTCGGGTTCGGGCTCTCCTACACACAGTTCGCGTACGACAGCCTCGTGATCACGCCGGCCGCGATCGCCCCGGGAGGCGCCGCCGAGGTCCGCCTCCGGGTGCGGAACGCGGGCGCGCGTGCGGGGCACGAGGTGGTGCAGCTCTACCTTCGGGATGAAGTGGCCACCTATGCCAAGCCGGTACTCGCGCTCGCCGGGTTCGCGCGGGTATTGCTCCTCCCTGGGGAGGCGCGCGAGGTGCGTTTCACGCTGGGGCCGAAGGAGCTGGCGGTGCTCGACGCCGCGCTCCATCC
>CAYUOK010000208.1:0-2415 GCA_964446395.1 uncultured Gemmatimonadaceae bacterium
GCCCCGCTGTCGCCGGTGTCGGCCACGGTGGTCACGCCGGCGGCGAAACAATCGGCCAGCCCGGCCCGCGCCGCGGCCAGGAAATCCGCCGGGGTCCGTTCCGCCTTCAGCGCGCGGATGCGGCGGATCCAGGCGGGGAAGTCCGCCTCCTCCGCCTGCCCGGCGAAGCCGGTGAGTTCGAGATGGGTGTGGGTGTTGACGAGGCCGGGAAGGATGACGGCGCCGGGCCAGAGCGAGTACTCGACGTCGGCAGGTTCGGGGACCAGCCCCTGCCGGCCGACTGCCTCGATCCGCCCGTCGCTCCCGATGAGGACCGAGCCGTACCGGATGGGTGGCCCGTCCATCGGGAGGACCCACCCGGCCGTCAGGTGGCGGGGCCGCACCTCACTGCCCGTCGGTGGCCGGCACCGCAGGCGCGACCGGCACCGCGTCCCCGGAGGAGGACTGGCCGAACGGCAGGTGCACCGGGCAGGCCTCGTTCGGCTCGCTGCCCGGAAGGAAGAGCGCCGTGACCCGCACCGTGCTCGGGCAGTACGGCGAGGCGCGGAAGCCGGTGGTCTGGTCGATCTCCACGCTGACCAGCCCGTCGGGCTGGGGCCAGCCCCCCGGCGTCCTGCGCCGCTCGTAGACCTCGCCCATCATCTGCCGCCACGCCGGCGCCGCCAGCAGGCCACCCTGCGCGTTGGGCTTGATTCGCTCGGGCACGTCGAGCCCGAACCAGAACCCGGTCACGAGGTCGGAGGTGTAGCCGATGAACCAGACGTCGTTGCCGTCGTTGGTGGTGCCTGTCTTCCCGCCGATCGGGAAGCTGAGGCCCGCCACCGCCCGCGTGCCGGTGCCCCGGCGCACCACGTCCTGCAGCGCGCCGTTCATCATCCAGGCGAGGGGCGGATCCATGACCGGCTCGAGGCGGGGCTTGGGCTGCCAGAGGATGTTGCCCTGCCGGTCCTCGACGCGGAGGATGCCCATCGGCGTGGCCCGCTCCCCCTGGTTCGCGTACGCGGTGTAGGCGGCGATCAGTTCGAGCGGCTTGACCACCGTGGAGCCGAGGTGGATCGAGGGGACGGCGATGAAGGGCGACGCCACCAGCCCGAAGCGGGTGGCCTCCGCGATGACCGCCTCCTCGCCGATTTCCATGCCCAGCTTGATGGTGACGATGTTCACCGACTTGTAGAGCGCCTCGCGGAGCGGCATCGGGCCCGCAAAGGTGTTGTCGTAGTTCTGCGGCTCCCACGGCGGCTGCGACCCCGGCATCTGGACCGTGATCGGCTCGTCCACCATGACCGTCGTGAGCGGGATTCCCGCGCGCAGCGCCGCCGTGTAGACGATCGGCTTGAAGGTGGAGCCGGGCTGCCGCAGCGCCTGCGTGGCGCGGTTGAACTTGCTGTCCACGAAGTCCCGCCCACCCACCATGGCCAGGATGTAGCCGGTCTTCGCCTCGAGGGTGACGGCCAGCCCCTGCAGGTACGGGGAGTTGGTGGGCCCCGCCTCGTCCTCGCTCTCCGCCTTCTGCTCCAGGTAGGCGGCGTAGGTCTGGTGGCGGTACGGCCCGTAGGTGCCCGCCTCGATGGCGTTGAGCTGGGCGTCGAGCGCACGCTCGGCAGACTGCTGCACCTCGAGGTCGAGGGTGGTGTAGATCCGGAGGCCGTCGGTATAGAGCCGCGGGCCGAACCGCGCGTCGAGCTGCTGGCGGATGTACTCGACGAAGTACTCCGCGACGCCGCTGAAGTCGTCCCGCGAGGCAAGCAGCAGCGGGTAGGCCTTCCACCGCTCCGCCTCCTGCCGGGTGATCGAGCCCTGCTCGGCCAGCAGGTTGATGATGACGTTGCGGCGCTGCAGCGAGCGCGCCGGGTGCCGCCGCGGGTTGTAGCGGCTCGGCGACTTGGGAATGGCCGCCAGGGTGGCGGCCTCCGCCACGTTCAGGTCGCGGGCAGACTTGCCGAAGTAGCGCTGGGAAGCCGTCTCCACCCCGAACGCCCGGTTGCCCAGGTCGATCTGGTTGAGGTAGAGCTCGAGGATCTTGTCCTTGTCGTACCGGGCCTCGATCTGCGTGGCCACCTTGGCCTCGCGGATCTTCCGGTCCAGCGACCGCTCCCGGCGGTTGAGGTCCTCGGGGAAGAGGTTCCGGGCCAGCTGCATCGTGATGGTGGAGAAGCCCTCGCTCACCCCGCCGGCCAGGATGTTGGCCTTGACCGCCCCGAAGAAGCGGATCCAGTCGATGCCGTGGTGCTGGTAGAACCGCTTGTCCTCGGTGGCCAGGAACGCCGCCACCAGCGCCGGGGACATCTCCTGCAGCCCGAGCACCGTCCGCCGCTCCATGCCGAGGTCGGTGATGAGCCGGCCGTCGGCGGCGAAGACCTTGGAGGCCTGGTCGGGGTCGTAGCTGTCGAGCCCCTCGATGGAGGGGCAGCGGTT
>CAYUOK010000209.1:0-2415 GCA_964446395.1 uncultured Gemmatimonadaceae bacterium
ATCGTGGTGGACGTCACCCACGCCACCGACTATCCGGGCATCGACAAGCGCCGCCACGGGGAGTACAAGCTGGGCGGCGGGCCCGTGCTCAGCCGAGGCAGCGCCGTCAACGCCGCGGTCTTCGAGCGCCTCGTGGCCGCCGCGGAGAGGGAGAAGATCCCGTACTCGGTCGAGGCCGCCCCACGCATGACGAACACCGACGCCGACCACATCTTCACCGCCGCGCGCGGCGTGGCGACCGGCCTGGTCAGCGTCCCGCTCCGGTACATGCACAGCCCGAACGAGCTGGTCCAGCTCGAGGATCTCGACCGCGCGGCACGGCTGCTGGCCGCGTTCGCGCGCGGGCTCAAGACCGGCGCCGGGTTCGCCCCCCGGTAGGGGGCGAGGGTCAGCCCCGCGACAGCCCGCGCTGCGCCGCCGTGCGCACCTCGGCGTCGGCGTCCCCCAGCAGGTCCTGGAGGGCGCCCGCCGCCGCCGCGCCGCCGGCCAGCGCCAGACCCTCGACGGCCGCCAGCCGCGCCGCCGCGGACTTCCGCGCCAGGAGTCCCTTGGCAGGCGCGGCGGCCCCCCGGAGCACCTGCACCGCCTCCGGTGTCCCCACCCGTCCCAGGGCCAGGTGCATCTCCCGCAGCACGTCGGGGTGTGATTCCTCCGGCAGGCGCACCGCGATGGACATCACCAGTCCGCGACCCCACTCGCCGTCCACCCCCTGCGCCGCCTGCAGCCGCACCATCGGTTCCACGTCGTTCAGGAGGTGACGCAGCGCCTCCAGCGACTCGGTCGAGCCGATCTTGCCGAGGGCGCCCGCCACCGCCCGCCTGACGCGTTCATCGCGGTGGAACGCGCGCTCCGCGAGCGGCCGCACCGCGCTCGCCAGGCGCAGCTCCCCGCACAGCTCGGCCACGTTCCGCACCACGAACCAGTCGGGATGGTTCAGGCGGTGGACGATCCGTTCCGTCCCGGTTTCCATCTTGGTCAGGACGGTGAAGTATCCCCGCCGCTCGGCGAGCGTCGGCGCCGCCGTCAGCAGCTCCAGCAGCGCCTCGACCGCGTCCGCGTCCATGCGCTTGAGCACGGCGGTGGCCTCGACGCGGCGCCCCTCGGTGAGCGCCGCCCTCGCGATGTGCTGGAGCGCCGATTTCGGGAGGAGGCGACGAAGCGCGACCGAGTACCGGCGCCGGCGGCTCTCGTCGCCCTCGGCGGCCTCGAGCCGCAGGACCTCGGTGGCGAGGCCCAGTAATTCGTCCCACTCTTCCCGCCGGTAGGCGAGGTCCGCCTGCACCTCGATGTCGCGGAGCGGGTCGTGCTCGGGCTGGTCGCGGCGGACCCGCGCCCCCGGCTCCGGCAACACGGGGGCTGCGGGGGCGGGTGGAGCCGGCGACGTTGGGCGGCCGCCGATCGGGGCGCTGAGATGGTCGAGGCTCCGGACATCGCTCGAGGTCGGGAGTTCGCGCGGTCCCTCGACGAGGATGGCGAGCGCCGCCTCGACCGGCAGCCGCGAGACGAACGACTCGACGGTGGCCGCGCCGACCGGTTCCGTGGCGAGCAGTCGCACCACGGCCAGGAGGTCGGCCGGCTTGACCCCCGCCGGCAGCCGCACCGTGCCGATCCCGTGAGTGTGGAAGCGGATGCGCACCTCGCTTCCGCCTGGCAGGCCGTGGGGAAGCGGCGTGCCGTCGACGAGCATCCCCTTCACGTCGATCGAGATGGTGGCGCCCGACGGCTCGACCGCCGCATAGAGGTCGCGGAATGCGGACTTGAGCAGGTCCCGGTCGCTCGAGTCGGTGCGGAGCACCTCGAGCATCCGCGCCAGCGTGGCCACGATGGTGGATGGAGCCGTCATGCCTCAAGCGTCCGGGTCTCGGGGTGAGAAGTCAAGAGCGGCGCGAGGTGCTGGATGGCAGGCACCACTCCCTCGAGTCGCAATCGCCGTGCGAGATCGAGCAGGGGCGGCGCCGGAAATCCTGGATGGCGCCCCAGCAGCGCCAGGAGCGGGAGGTCGCGGCTGACCCGCGTCCCCTCGAGCACGACGGCCCGGTCGAGCACGCCGGCGGCGAAGCCCAGGTCGTGAGTCACGGCCAGCACCGCGACGCCGGCCGCGCGCCGGCCGCGGATCACGTCGGCGACGCGAGTCCGCGCTGCGCGGTCCAGGCCGGCGGTCGGCTCGTCGAGAATCAGCAGTTGCGGGTTCGCCACCAGCGCGGCCGCGAACGCCACGAGCCTCCTGGTCGGACCGGGCAAGTCATAGGGATGCCGCCCTGCGAGGGGCGCCAGCCCCAGTTCGTCCAGCACCTGGTCGACCGCGGCGCGCACTCGATCAGGGAGCCAGCCAAGGCGTTCGGGACCGAACCCCACCTCGGCGCGCACCGTCCTCGCGAAGAGCTGCGCCTCGGGGTGCTGGAAGAGATAGCCCGC
>CAYUOK010000210.1:0-2414 GCA_964446395.1 uncultured Gemmatimonadaceae bacterium
GTCGGCGCGCAACGAGCATCGCCGAAGCGCCGGGGCGGGAGCGCCGGGATAGCTGAAGCCGACGTCCTCGAACTGGAGCGCGATCACGAGAGCACCCGCCAGATGACCATCGCCATCGCGGCCAGGCCGGCCAGCCAGCGCGCCGCACGGTCGGCGACGGAATCGCGCGGCGGGTCGAGCGGCGTCCGTCGCGTCACCCTGCCGGCGCACCGAGTTTCCAGCGCGAAGCCCCGCTCGTCCACTTCCGCCAGCGCCCCGAGGAGGAGGGGGAACGTCACGGGGGCGAGCGCGCGCGCCCGGCGGAGCGGGTTCCCCCGGACCCGGAGTCCCCGGCTGCGCTGTGCTTCGAGAATGGCGGCGGCGCGCGCCCGGAACCGAGGGAGCGCCAGCAGCGTGGCCACCACGAGGTACGACAGCGAGAAGGGCCACCCCCGCTCCGCCACCGCGTCCACGAATCGGGCGGGTGAGAACGCGGCGTACAGCGCGAGGGAGGCGGTGGCGATCGCGCCCAGCCGGCACGCCTGGGCGGCGGCCAGTGCCAGGCCGTCGCGGGAGAGCGAAACGCCCGCCAGGACGATCCGGTCGCCTTCGCCGAGGACGCCGTGCAGCAGGAAGAGGAAAAGCCAGAGCGGGGCGAGCGGCACCAGCGCGCGCAGCGCGGCGCGACCTGCACCCGAGGCCAGCACCGCGACCAGGGTGCCGGCGTAGATGGCGGCGGCCGCCGCCGGCCCGGGCGCCGCGACCGCGGCGACCGCGACGGCCACGGTGAGCACGAGCGGGGTGAACGGATGGGCGCGGGAGGCCGGCGCGCCCGGGGGAAGCGTCACCGGCCGACGGCCCTTGCCGCGCGGGGGAAGCGCCCGATCAAGCGATTCGGCAGGGACCGGACCAGCGCGCCGACGACCGCGAAGGCCACCGCCTTGTCCACGAGGTCGAGCGCGAGGCTGGAGGCGGTGACCGCAACGGGAAGTGACCAGCCCAGCTGCCGCAGGATGGTGACGACCGCGGTGGTCCCGGTGGCGGTCACACCCTTGAACAGCACGTAACTGATGACGGAGGAGAGCGCTCCGGCCGCCAGCCCGGTAAGGAGACCCCACGCCACGCTCCGGCCGGTGCCGCGGAAGCCGGCCCGCGAGGCGGCAAGCCCGGCGAGCATGGCGATGACGACCTGGATGAGGCCGAACGGAATCCACTGGTAGCCGTTGATGAGCCCGAAGAGCAGCTGCCCGATGGCCCCCGCCAGCACGCCGACCGCGGGCCCGGCGAGCACCGTGGCGAGGATCGTCCCGATGGAATCGAGGTAGAGCGGGAGCCCCAGCGCGTTGACGAGTCCGCCGATGACCAGGTTGATCGCGATGGCGGCGGGCAGGAGGGCCAGGAGACGGGCGTTCACGGGACTCCGGGGGTGGGGAGCGGGACAGGCGCCCGCAACTTGGGTTCGGACCCTCCACGAGGTTAGAATCTTAGGTGTTCACCCAAGCCCGGCAACCCTGCCGGTTCTCAACATTCGAGCTGATCGTGACCCGCATACTCGCCCGTGCTTCCCTCGGAGCCATCCTCGGTGCCCTGCTCGCCGCCCCTCTCACCGCCCAGGCCGCCGTTCCCTCGCTCGACAAGGCCGCCAAGCGCGCCCAGACCGACGTGAAGATCCTCGCCGCCGACGAGCTCGGCGGCCGCCTGACCGGGACCGCCGGCGCCGACTCGGCCGCCGCCTATGTCGCGCGGCGCTTCGCGCAGGTCGGGCTCCAGCCCCCTCCGGGCGGGTGGTTCCAGCCCTTCACCGTGTCCAAGGACGCCCCGGCCGTGCAGCACGCCAACCTGGGCGACCTCAACGGCAAGAACGTGATCGGGATCCTCCCCGGCCGCGACCCGGTCCTCCGCAACGAGACCGTCATCATCGGGGCCCACTACGATCACCTCGGCCTCGGCGGCTTCGGGGCGCTCGATCCCGACAGCGCCGGGCGCGTCCACAACGGCGCCGACGACAACGCCTCGGGCACCGCGGCGCTCTTCGCGATCGCGCAGCGCCTGCGGGCGGCGCCATTGGCCCGCACCGTCGTGTTCATCGCGTTCAGCGGCGAGGAACTCGGCCTCCTCGGCTCCGACTACTACGTCAAGCACCCGCTCTACCCGCTGAGCGCCACCGAGATCATGATCAACCTCGACATGGTCGGCCGCCTGAAGAACGACAAGCTCATCGTGTACGGCACGGGCACCGCCACCGAGATCCCCGCGCTCCTCGACTCGCTCAACTGGTACGCCAAGTTCGACCTCCGGCCCCAGCCCGAGGGCTACGGGCCGAGCGACCAGACTTCCTTCTATGCCGCCAAGATCCCGGTGCTGCACTTCTTCACCGACCTGCACGGCGACTACCACCGGAGCTCCGACGACTGGGACAAGATCAACGCCCAGGG
>CAYUOK010000211.1:0-2414 GCA_964446395.1 uncultured Gemmatimonadaceae bacterium
GCGACGGCCCGGGCGCACGGCGTCGGCAACGTGCTCCTCAACGTCGGCGCCAAGACAGGCCGCGACGGCATCCACGGCGCCAGCTTCGCCTCCGAGGAGCTCTCGGAGAAGAGCGAGGCCCGCCGCCCGCAGGTGCAGGTCGGCGACCCGTTCACCGAGAAGCTGCTCCTCGAGGCCAGCCTGGAGCTCATCACGTCCAAGCTCATCGTGGCCATCCAGGACATGGGGGCGGCGGGGCTCACGAGCTCCAGCGCCGAGATGGCGGCGCGGGGCGGCGTGGGCGTCGAGATCGACACCGGACTCGTGCCGACCCGCGAGGCGGGGATGACGCCGTACGAAATCCTCCTGTCGGAATCGCAGGAGCGGATGCTGGTGGTGGCCGAGCCGCGGCAGGTGCCCGCCATCCAGGCCATCTGCCGCAAGTGGGAGCTGGAGGCGACGGAGATCGGCCACGTGACCGACGACGGGCTCTTCCGCGTCCGCCACAACGGGCTCACCGTGGCGGAAATTCCCGGCCAGCCCCTGGTGGACGACTGCCCGGTCTACACCCCCGAGGCGCGCGAGGCGCCTTCGGCGGCCGCACGCCGGAAGGCCCGGCCCCGGAGCCCCGCCAGCGTAGACGCGGACGCGGCGCTCGAGGCGCTCCTCGACACGCCGTCCATCGCCAGCAAGCGGTGGGTGTACGAGCAGTACGACTCCACCGTGCAGGCCTCGACCGTCCTCGGCCCCGGCGGCGACGCCGGCGTCTTCCGGGTGGACGGCGAGTCCTTCGCGCTGGCGGTCAGCGTGGACTGCAACAACCGGCTGGTGGCGCTCGACCCCTACGAAGGGGGCAAGGCCACCGTGGCGGAAGCGGCGCGCAACGTGGCGTGCACCGGCGCGGAGCCGCTCGGCATCACCGACTGCCTGAACTTCGGGAACCCGGAGAAGCCGGAGGTGTTCTTCCAGTTCAAGGAAGCGTGTCGCGGCATTTCCGACGCCTGCGTGGCGTTCGGCACCCCGGTCACCGGCGGCAACGTGTCGTTCTACAACGAGAGTCCGACCGGCGCCGTGGACCCCACGCCGACCGTCGGCATGGTCGGGCTGCTGCGGCGCGCGGAGGATCGGGTCCCCAGCCACTTCCGCGCCACCGGCGACCGGATCGTGATCGTCGGGGGCACCGAGGGCGCGCTCGGCGGATCCGCCTACTGGGCGGAGCTCTGCGGCTTCGTGGGCGGCGAGGCGCCGAAGGTTGACCTCGAGCATGAGGCCCGGCTCCAGCGGTTCCTCGTTTCGGCGGCCGCGGCCCGTCTCCTCCGGTCCGCCCACGACTGTTCCGAGGGCGGCCTGGCGGTGGCGCTCGCCGAGGCGGCCATCGGCGGGCCCTACGCAGAGCGGGGCTTCGGCGCCATCGTGGACCTTCGGAGCTACGCCCCCGGCCTCACGGCCGTCGAGACGCTCTACGGCGAGGATCACGGACGGGTCGTCCTGAGCGTGGCGCCTCCGGCGCTGCCGGGGCTGAAGGCGCTCCTCGCGCGGCACGGCCTGCGCGGCTACCTCGCGGGCGAGGTCCGCGCCCCCGGCGGCAGCCTGGACCTCGTGCTGCCCGGCAGCGTCCACCGGTGGCCGGTCGACCGGCTCCGTTCCGTGTACGACGAGGCGATCCCGCGCCGGATGCGCGAGGTCGTCAGCGACCGAGCGGAGGCCTAGCCCATGTGCGGAATCATCGGAGTGTCCGGCGTCCCCGACGCGGCCCGCGTGGCCTACCTCGGCCTCTACGCCCTCCAGCACCGGGGGCAGGAGAGCGCCGGCATCGTGGCCGTCACGCCGGACGGCGAGTCCCGGATCCGGGTCGGGATGGGGCTGGTGTCGGAGACCTTCGATGACGCGGAGCTCGAGAAGCTCCCGGGCGACGTGGCCGTCGGGCACACCCGTTACTCCACCACCGGGAGCACCGTGCTGGCCAACGCCCAGCCCTGCCTGGTGAACTATCGCGCCGGGTCGCTCAGCGTGGCCCACAACGGCAACCTGACCAACGCCGCCGAGATCAAGCAGGCGCTGGTCGAGCGGGGCTCCATCTTCGCCTCGTCGAGCGACACCGAGGTGCTGGTCCACCTCATCGCGCGCTCCGAGGCACCCGACGCCGAGATGCAGATCCGGTCGGCGCTGGAGCGGGTGGAGGGTGCCTACAGCCTCGTCATCGGCGTCGGCCGCACGCTGTACGCGGTGGTGGACCCCCGCGGCTTCCGGCCGCTCGTGCTCGGCCGCATCGGGAAGGGCATCGTGGCCGCGAGCGAGACCTGCGCGCTCGACCTCGTCGGGGCCACCTTCATCCGCGAACTGCAGCCCGGCGAGTTCGTGCGCATCACCGACGGCGCCGTCGAGGACCTCCAGCCGCTCCGGGCGCGTCCCGTCAGCCGCTGCGTCTTCGAGCT
>CAYUOK010000212.1:0-2396 GCA_964446395.1 uncultured Gemmatimonadaceae bacterium
TCCCGAGGCGGGGCCGCACGTAGAACTGCAGCCCGACGAGCAGCAGCATGACGAGGATGAACCGGATCCGGCGGGCGCGGGCGGCACTCACGGGAGCGAGTCCTCCTGCCCCTGGCCCACCCACACGGTGCCGGCGGGCACGATGAGCGCGTGGCTCACGCGGGCTGGCGCCGCGGCCGGCCGGACCAGGTACACCCGCTCCCACCCCTCCGACTGCCGCGCCACGCCCACCACCGTCCCGATCGGCAGGCCCCGCGGGTACACCCCGCCGAGCCCCGAGGTGACCACCGGCGTGCCGGCCGGAACGGAGTCGCGGTACGGCACGCCGCGCAGTTCCAGCATCGGCTCGCGGATCGTGGCGTCGGCCGTGACGCCCACGATGCCCGTGACCGAGCCGTCGAGGGTGACGGCGCTGGCCCGGAAGTCAGGATGGGACCAGGTGAGCGCAATCGAAGTGGTGGGGCCGGCCGTGAGGATGAAGCCGAGCAGTCCCTCGGGCGCCACCACCGCCTGGAAGGGTGCGATGCCCGACTGGCGCCCCGCGCTCAACAGGAGCGTGCGGCCGTCCGTCGGGACCGGCTGGTGGAGCACCTCGGCGGAGATGACGCGGGTCGGCAGCCGCTGGGCCAGGCCGAGCAGCGCGCGGAGCTGGCGGTTCTCGTCGAGGAGGACGGGGAGCGACTGGGCGGCCACGGCGGCGGAATCGCGCTCGGCGGTGAGGAGCTCGAAGCGGGCCAGGCTGGTCCGCGAGGATTCGGCGCGGCGCTGGAGCGCGATGAGCGGGGCCAGCGCCGTGCTCCGGGCGCTGGAGGCCGCGGCGTACTGCCAGCTCTCCGGCGCGAACAGCGCGCCGATGGAGAGCGCGATGCAGAGGACGAACAGGGCGGTGTCGCGACGGGCGAACGTGCGATCCGGCGCCAGCATGCTACTTGGAAAGGACGCTTTGGTACTTCAGCGGGTCGTCGAGGATGCGGCCGGTGCCGCGGACGACGCAGGTGAGCGGGTCCTCGTCCACGTGGATCGGGAGCCCGGTCTCCTGCGCGAGCAGGACGTCCAGCCCCCGGATGAGGGCGCCGCCCCCCGTCATGATGATGCCGCGGTCCACGATGTCGCTGGCCAGCTCCGGCGGCGTGATTTCCAGCGCGCGGCGGACCGCGTCCACGATCTGCTGGATGGGCTCCTGCACCGCCTCGCGGATCTCGGACGAGTGCACGCGGACGGTCTTCGGGATGCCGGACACCAGGTCCCGCCCCTTGACCTCCATCTCGCGCTCCTCGCCCACCGGCGCCGCGGAGCCGATCTTGATCTTGATGGCCTCCGCCGTCGGCTCGCCGACGAGGAGGTTGTAGTTCTTCCGCATGAACTGCACGATGGCCATGTCGAGCTCGTCGCCGCCGGTGCGGATCGAGGTGTCCGACACGATGCCCGAGAGCGCGATGACGGCGATTTCGGTGGTCCCGCCGCCGATGTCGATGACCATGTTGCCCGTGGGCGTCTCGACCGGGAGGCCGACGCCGATGGCCGCCGCCATCGGCTCCGCCACCATCCACACTTCCTTGGCGCCCGCGGTCTCCGCCGAGTCGCGCACGGCGCGCCGCTCGACCTCGGTGATGCCGCTCGGCACGCACACGATGACCTTCGGCTTCACCCGGAAGACGTGCTTGTCGATGATGGTCTTGAGGAAATAGCGGAGCATCTTCTCGGTCACGTCGAAGTCGGCGATGACGCCGTCCTTCAGCGGCCGCACGGCGAGGATGCCGTCGGGCGTGCGCCCCAGCATCCGCTTCGCCTCGAGCCCGATGCCCTTGATCTTGCCCGTGGCCTTCTCGAGCGCGACGACGGAAGGCTCGTTCAGCACGATGCCCTCCCCCTTCACGTAGATCAGCGTATTCGCCGTGCCCAGATCGACCGCGATTTCATTGGCGGGGATGAGCGAGCTCAGGCGAAAGGAGCGGAAGGAGGGCAGCTTCATCCTCTGGGTGTTCTCACGGCGTTCGGTTGGGAGGGGGGCTGACAAGGCAAAGCTAACGGATGCCGTAAATCGGGACAAGACGGAGAGTTAGGACCTAGTGCCCGGTGCTCCCGAATCCCCCCTCCCCCCGGTCCGTCGGGGGGAGTTCATCCACCTCCAGGAACGAGGCCGGCTCGACCCTGGCCACCAGCATCTGGGCAATCCGCATGCCCCGGCTGATGCGCACCGGCTCGCTCCCGAGATTGACCAGCGCCACCTTGAGCTCGCCCCGGTAGTCGCTGTCGATCGTGGCCGGCGTATTGGGAAGAGTGAGCCCCTGCTTGAGGGCGAGCCCCGAGCGGGGACGGAGCTGCACTTCGTATCCGGCGGGGATGGCAATCGCGAAACCTGTCGCAAAAAGCCGCCGCTCCATCGGACCCAGTTC
>CAYUOK010000213.1:0-2388 GCA_964446395.1 uncultured Gemmatimonadaceae bacterium
GCCGGCACGCTCAAGGCGCCGACCACCACGGACCTCATGGGATACTGCAGCAACACCTGGATCAGCGACTACACCTATGTCGGCGTGATGACCCGCCGGGGCCCCGCGGCCGCCATCCAGGTCGGTGCGGTGCGCGAGCCGAGCCTGATCGTGTGGGGGCGGATCCGCGACGGGGAAGTGATCCTCGAGCCGGCCTTTGAATCGGTGACCGAAGCACGGATGCCGGCCGGCGCGGGGCCGAACCTCCTCACCGGCTTCGACGCGGCCGGCGGCGAGTCGTTCCGCCTGGCGTTCAGCGGCACGGCAGTCGCCGACGCACCCCACAACGAGGAGCATTTCGCCTTTGCGGTGCCGCTCCGCCTGGTGCGCGGTTCGCCTGCGCGGCTCCGGCTCGAGGCTCGCGGGGGGCGCGCCGAACTCTCGACGACCGGCGCCCGCACCGCAGGCCGTTCTCCCAATCTCCGCCTGGACCGCTCGGGCGGCGCCACGACGGTCCGCTGGAACGCCACGGAATATCCCCTTGCCGTGGTGCGCGACGCCGGCGGGCGGATCCTCTCCCTTGCCCAGGGCGGGAGCGTAACCCTCGACAACGCCCCGGGTCCGCTGGACGTGACATTGTCGGATCGAACACGGAGCCGCACCGAGCGAATCCGGTAATCGGAGGACGGGGGGAGTCGAGGCGGTTGCCTCCCCGCGTCCCCGCCGCCCCGCTATTTTCCTCCCATGCGCCGCTTCCTGCAGACCATCGGCTCTGCCTGGGCCTGGCTCGGCATCGCCGTGGTGATCATCCTCTGGTTCCCGACCATGCTGCTGGTCTACGCCTTCACCGTCCCCTTCGACAGGGGCCGCTACGTCATCGGCTGGTGGTTCCGCCGGCTCGGCGTGGCGATGGCCACGGTGAACCCCTACTGGCGGTTCCGCCGGACCGGCCTCCGCGTGGCCGACCCGCGCCGTCCGTACGTGGTCGTGTCGAATCACGAGTCCTTCGCCGACATCCTGCTCATCAGCCACCTCCCCTTCGAGATGAAATGGCTCTCCAAGGTCGAGATCCTGAAGATTCCGCTGATCGGCTGGATGATGCGGATGGCGGGCGACATCCCCATCAAGCGGGGATTCGGCCCCAGCGCCGCGGAAGCGATGGAGCGCTGCCGCGCGTCGCTGCGCAACCGCGTGTCGGTGATCTTCTTCCCGGAAGGGACCCGCTCGGTGGACGGGAACATGCTGCCCTTCAAGGACGGCGCCTTCCGCCTGGCCATCGAGGCCGGCGTCTCGATCCTCCCGCTGGCGGTGGCCGGCACCCGCACCGCGCTGCCCAAGCACGACTGGCGCTTCAACCCGGCGCGCGCCGTGGTGGAGGTGCTCCCGCCCATCGAGACGGCCGGGCTCACCCTCGACGACCTGCCCCAACTGAAGGAGCGCGTCCGCACCACCATCCAGGTGGCGCGCGACGCGCTCCGTGCCCGACTCAGCTGAGCGCTACTTGGCGGCCAGCGTCTTCTTGACCCGCGCCCGCATGTGCTCGGCGATGGTGCGGCCCATCGGCACCTCCCTCGCCACCCACTCCGCGTTCTGGAACGACCGCGGCGAGGTCGCGGCGCGGATCTCCGCCAGGTAGGGCTCCACCTTCGCGTAGAGCAGCAGCCCCTCCCCGTTGTTCTCCACCAGGAAATCTCCGTGGATGATGCCGTGCCGCGCCATGCGGTACACCATCTCCCAGTAGGTGGACACCTGGCGATAGGTCCGGTTGAGCGGGTGATCGAGCGCCGTGACAGCCACCGCCTCCTTGGCGTTCTTCGGCCAGAACTCGGCGGTCAGCTTCTCGCGCGCGGCCCGGAGCGACTCCTCGCGCCGGAGGTCGTACAGCTTCAGGATCAGGTCCGCGTCCAGGTGGTCGGGGGCGTCCTTCATCATGCGGCCTCCGGATGCGCACGCAGCGCCTCGGCCACCCGCGCGAGGCGCTCGCGCACCTCCGCCGCCACGGCCCGGAGCGTCGGGTCCTGATCCATCCCTCCCACCGAGAGCATCACGTCCGGATCGCCGATCCGCACCAGGGATCCCGATCCCTCCGCCTCAACCGTCACGTTGCAGGGCAGGAGCAGGCCCGCCTCGGCGCGGTGGCTCAGCACGCGGTGCGCCAGCGGCGGGTTGCATGCGCCCAGGATGGAATAGGGCCGGAACTCGACCCCGAGCTTTTCCCTGAACGTCGTGTGAGCATCGATCCGGGTCAGGACCCCGAACCCCTCGGCCTTCAGCGCGGCGGTGACCGTCTCGATGGCCCGGTCGTGCGGCTGCGCGAGCTTCGCCTCGAAGGCGAGCGACATTGTCGTCACGTGGCACGTCCCTTCTTCTGGTAGGTCCCCATCAGTTCCGCCTGGCCGAGCACGTGGC
>CAYUOK010000214.1:0-2380 GCA_964446395.1 uncultured Gemmatimonadaceae bacterium
CTCGAGCTGCTGGAAGGTCGGGTTGAGGATCCAGTTGCCCTCGACCTGGCCGACGCGGACCGCCGCGATCGGGCCGTCCCACGGAATCGGCGAGATGGCGAGCGCCGTCGAGGCCGCGAGCACGCCGAGGACGTCGGCGTCGTTCTCCTGGTCGGCCGAGATGACGGTCACGAAGACCTGGATCTCGTTCTTGAAGCCCTCGGGGAAGAGCGGCCGGATGGACCGGTCGATGCCGCGGGCGGCAAGGATTTCCTTGTCCGACGGCCGGCCTTCGCGCTTGAGGAACCCGCCCGGGATCTTGCCCGCGGCGTAGGTCTTCTCGCGATACTCGACGGTGAGGGGGAAGAACGGGAGGGTGGAGACGGTCTTGGAGACGGTCACCGCCGCCAGGACCATGGTGTCGCCGAAGCGGACGAGGCACGAGCCGGCGGCCTGCTTCGCCATCTTGCCGGTCTCGATCACGAGGGTCCGGCCGGCGAATTCAGTTTCAATCCGATGCACAGTCACAACCTTTTCTTTTCTCAGAGCACGCAATGCAAAGAGGGCGTCCCGTCGTGCTCGGTCGGGACGCCCTCGCCCACGGGCTTCGGTTAGTGGCGGAGACCCAGTTGCTCGATGAGCGTCCGGTAGGTCGGCAGGTCACTCCGCTTCAGGTACGTCAGGAGGCGCCGCCGCGTGCCGACCATCTTCAGGAGACCCCGGCGACCGTGATGGTCCTTCGAGTGGGTCCGGAAGTGTTCGGTGAGCGAGTTGATCCGCTCGGTGAGCATGGCCACCTGCAAGGGGGCGGACCCGGTGTCCGTCTCGTGGAGGCGATGCTTTTCGGTGACTGCCTGCTTGTCGAAGCTCATGCTGTCGATTTCCGTTGGGTGCCCGCGTGGGCAACGTCATTCGTTCACGATTCTTTCGAGCACAGCAAAATAACCCGCTAGTTGTGTCGTGACAAGGGGTTGGCCGATTGCCGCCCGGCGGCCTCCCTGCCCGGATTTCGCCACCAACAACGATCTAAGACAACCACGGACAACGACTTAGCCCCAGTTGGCGAAAATCCTGCTCAGGTCGTTCCAGAACGCGAAGACCATCAGCGCCATCACCATCACCAGGCCCACCAGCGTCAGCCGTTCCCGGAGCTTGAGCGACAGCGGACGCCGGAGGATCCCCTCGGCCAGGAGGAAAAGGAACTGGCCGCCGTCGAGGATCGGGATCGGGAGGAGGTTGAGCACCGCCAGGTTGATGGAGATCACGCCGAGGAAGCCGAAGAAGACCCCGAGACCCGCCTCGGCCGATGCCTGCGCCATCTGGCCGATGGCGATCGGTCCCCCGATGTTCCGCCCGGCCACGCGGCCCGTCAGCATGCCGCGCACCGTCCGGATGACGGTGGTCGAGGCGTTGACCGTTGCGTTGAAGCCCTCGCCGACCGCCTCGAGGACCGTCAGCGGCTCGTACACCACCTGCCCGCTGTTGCCGACGCCGATCCGGCCGACCGTCCGCTCCGCGCCGTCGGGGCCGGTCTTCACCTCCGGCATCGGCGTCACCAGCACCGTCAGCGAGTCGCCGCCGCGCGCCACCGCCACCGCGACGGTGTCCCCCGCACGGCTCTCGATGGCCGCCGTCAGGTCCCACCACTGCGGGATCGGGGCGCCGTCCACGGTGAGGATCAGGTCGTGCGGCTTGAGGCCCGCGCGGCTGGCCGGGCCACCGGGGCTCACCGTGCCGATGATCGGCGGGCGCCAGGAACCGATCGCCTGCGCCGCCATGGCCCGCTCCTCGACGGCGTCGGGATGGACCGGGAGGCGGACCTCCGGCTTGCCGGCCACCGTGATCGTGACGGTGTCGCCCGTCCCGTTCATGATCCCGTCCATCACATCGCCCCACTGGTGCACGGCCACGCCGTTGACGGCCACGATGCTGTCGCCCGGCGCGAGCGCCGCCAGCGGAGCCAGCGCCGCCGGGAGTCCGGTGGTGTCGACGATCCCGACGCGGGTCTCGGGATCCACGGCCCGGCCGTTCTTCGCCGCCAGCCCGGTGAACACCAGCCAGGCGAAGAGGGCGTTCATCGTCACGCCGGCCAGGATGATGACCATCCGCTTCCAGACCGGCTTCGCCTCGAAATACGACTCCGGCGGCACGACGACGTCCGGTGTCGCGCCCTCGAGCGCGCTGCTGGTGGACTCCTCCTCCGCGGTGGCCATCTTCACGTAGCCGCCGAGCGGCAGCCAGCAGATCGCGTATTCGGTGTTCCGCCACCGGAAGGAGAGCCCGGGGATCGGGTTGCCGATGCCGAGCGCGAAGCGGTGGACCCATACGCCGGCCCACTTGGCGGCGAGGAAGTGCCCGGCCTCGTGCACGAAGACGAGGATGCCGAGGACGACGAGCAGGG
>CAYUOK010000215.1:0-2380 GCA_964446395.1 uncultured Gemmatimonadaceae bacterium
CCCCGAAAGAGGGAGTGCTTGCCCAACCACTTCGCCTTCAGGCCAAGCGCGAACTTGGCGGCGAGTCCGACGAAGAAATCATGGTTCGAGGTGTGGGGCGCCACGATGATCACGTAGCGGGGGATGACCGGCAGCCCACCGGTGATCCGCCACCGGGACAGCCACAGCCAGGCCTGGCCGATGGCGGGCAGAGGCCCCCGTGCCCGGCCAAGGTGCCGGTCAGTCACGCCGGTGGCCTTGGAGGACCGGCAGGTAGGCGCGCCAGGGACCGACTTCGTCCGCCCACCGACTGGCGAGCGCACGAGCCACCTGGGCCAGGTGGCCGAGGTCGTGCACCGCCCAGGTGGCCAGGAGCTGGCGCAACGTGACCGTCCCGAGCTCCGGATGCTCGCCGGTCAGGACGAGTTGGCCGGGGGTGAGGCGCCAGGACTTCACGGTGTCGAGATTGGCGTCGCGGAGCCAGCAGAACTCGTCCACCAGCTCGTCCAGCGACTTCCCGCGGTTTCGCTCCAGGTGCCGGTGCCGGTCGAATGGCTCGAACCGCAGGTCTGGTCCCTTGGACAGGATGAGTCTCGCCCGGGGAATCCAGTCCGTCTCCTCGCCGTCGATCAGGTGACCGACCACGTCGAAGGCGCTCCACTGCCCGTCGGGCGCAGCGGCGGCGTTGGCGGGGGCCACCTCGTCGAGGAGCTCACGAAGCGCCTCGGGCGTCCGGGCGAGCGTGCGAAGCACCTCGTCGAGGTCGAACGGCGCGTTGGCGGCCGGATCTGGCACGGAGAGATCGTTCAGCGGGATGCCGCCACTTCCCACGGCGTGGGGGCGGGATCAGGATACCGGCAGGTGAAGCACACCCGCCGGAGAGCGCGGACGCTCATGAGCCGCACCTCCGGGCTCATGAACCCGGCGCGGACCGGCTCCTCGCGGAGGAGATCGGTGCTCAGGTACTTCTTGTTGTCGTCGGCGAAGACGGTGACCACCACGGCGTCGGGCCCGAGCGCTTCCTGCGCCTGCAGGGCCGCGAGGAAGTTGGCGCCGGACGAGATGCCGACGCCGATGCCGAGCGTCGTGGCGAGCTTCTGGGCCATGAGGATCGAATCGCCGTCGTCCACGGCCAGGATGGCGTCCAGCTTGTCGAGTTCCATGATCGGCGGAATGAACTCGTCCGAAATCCCCTGGATCCGGTGCTGCCCGACCTTGTGCCCGGTGGACATGGTGGGCGAGTTGGAGGGCTCCACCGGGTGGAGCCGGATTCCCGGCACACGCTCGCGCAGGAACTTCCCGGCACCCATGATGGTGCCGCCGGTGCCGACCCCGGCCACGAACGCCGCGGGGGCCAGTCCCTCCGCGGCGAGCTGGCCGACGATTTCCGGGCCGGTCGTCTCGTAGTGCGCCTCGCAGTTGTCGCGGTTGGAGAACTGCCGCGGGAGGAAGGCGCCCGGCGTGGCCCGCGCGAGTTCCTCCGCGCGCGCGATGCTCCCGAGGAAACCGCCCTCGTCCCGGCTGACGAGCACGATTCCCGCCCCGAGACTCCGGAGGAGGTTGATTCGCTCGGCGCTCATCCAGGCCGGCATGAAGATGGTGACCGAGTGACCGAGCGCGCGCCCGATGGACGCGAAGGCGATGCCGGTGTTGCCGCTCGTGGCCTCGACGATGAGCGCGCCCTCGCGGAGGGCGCCGGTCGCATAGCCCTGCCGCAGGATGTGCATCGCCATCCGGTCCTTGATGCTGCCCGACAGGTTGAGGTGCTCCGCCTTGGCATACACCACCCGGCGCGCGCCGCGGTACTCGCATGCGATGGCGAGGAGGGGGGTATTGCCCACGAGGCTCGAGAGTCCGCGGAGGCGTTCTCCAGGGCTGCTGTCAGTCACGCAGTGCTCCCGGTCAGGGGTCCGAGTTCAAGCCCAAACTTAGCCGTTTCACACCCGTTCGGGAGGCGGCCTGGATACCCGGCGCGTCGCTTCAATCCCGCTCCCGTCCCGGCTAGAATGGGGTGCCCAGGGCAACCGGAGCCGCTCATGCTGACCCTTCTGCCGTTCATCACCTTCGCCCTCGCCGGCCCCGACACCCTTCTCGTTTCGCCCGCGTGGCTGTCCGCCCGCCTCGGGGAACCGGGGATCGTCGTCATCCACGCGGACCGCGACCGCGCCGCCTACGACGCGGGCCACATCGCCGGCAGCCGGTACCTTCCCCTGGCCGCCATCGCTACCGAGCGGGACGGCGTCCCCATGGAGCTGCCACCGGTGACGGCGCTGGACTCCGCGCTCGAGTCGGTCGGAATCGGGGATGGCTCGCGCGTGATCATCACGGGCGACGCGCTGTCCGCCGCGCGGCTCTTCTTCACGCTCGACTACCTGGGGCATGGGGATCGGGCGGCGCTGCT
>CAYUOK010000216.1:0-2375 GCA_964446395.1 uncultured Gemmatimonadaceae bacterium
GGGAGGACCAGGATCGCATTGCGCTCCTGAGCCATCAGCGGGCCGCCGCCGCCACCGCGGATGGCCGGCTCACCGCCGAGATCGCGCCCTGGTTCGGCGGCCGCGCAATGGATGAAATCCTGACGAGCGACAACGGGGTCCGGGCCGATACCTCCCTGGAGGCGCTCGCCAAGCTCAAGCCGGTGTTCGACCGCCGGTACGGCTCGGTCACCGCCGGCAACGCCTCCCCGCTGACCGACGGGGGCGCAGCGGTCGTCCTCATGGCGGACGAGAAGGCCCGCGCGCTCGGATACCGGCCGCTGGCCACGATCCGGAGTTATGCCGTGGCGGCGGTGGACCCCGGGTGGCAGCTCCTCATGGGGCCGGCCGTCGCCGTGCCCCGGGCGCTGGAGCGCGCCGGCCTCGCCTGGGGCGACATCGGGCTGGTCGAGATCCACGAGGCCTTTGCCGCGCAGGTGCTGTCCAACGTGCAGGCCTGGGGGTCGAAGGCCTGGGCGGACCGCCTCGGGCTCCCCGGCCCGGTGGGCGAGGTCAACTGGGACGTCACCAACGTGCTCGGCGGCTCCATCGCCATCGGGCACCCCTTCGGCGCCACCGGCGCACGGATCGTCACCACGCTGGCCAACGAGATGCACCGCCGCGACGTGCAGTTCGGGCTGATCTCCATCTGCGCCCAGGGTGGGATGGGCTTCGCGATGGTGCTGGAGCGCGCATGAGCACCTTCACCGTAGTCGAGGAGCAGGGCGTCGCCGTCGTCACGATCGACCAGCCCGGTTCACCGGTCAACATCCTGACCGCCGCCGTCAAGGCGGAGTTCGAGTCGCTCCTGGAGCGGCTTCGCGCCGACAAGTCGGTGCGCGCGGTGCTCCTCATGTCGGGCAAGCCCGACGGCTTCATCGCCGGGGCCGACATCGAGCAGTTCGTGGCGCTGCCCAACCAGGCCGCCGCCGAGGCGCTCTCCCGCGACGGCCAGGCTACCATGGACCGGCTGGCGGCGTTCCCGAAACCGATCGTCGTCGCCATTCACGGCGCCTGCCTGGGCGGCGGGCTCGAGCTGGCGCTCGCGTGCCATTACCGGCTCGCCAGCAACCACCCCAAGACCCAGCTCGGCCTGCCCGAGGTCCAGCTCGGGATTCTTCCCGGGGCGGGCGGGTGCCAGCGGTTGCCGCGGCTCATCGGCGTCCGGGCGGCGCTCGACATCATCCTGGCCGGCAAGTCGGAGCGGGCCGCGAAGGCCTTCAAGCTCGGCATGGTGGACGAACTCGTGCCGCCTTCGCTGCTGCGCAGCGCGGCCATGGCCGCTGCGCTCCGGCTGGTCGAGTCGGGTCTGCCGCGGCGGCCTCGGCGCGGCGGCCTGGCGGGGCTCCTGCTCGACGGGAACCCGCTCGGTCGGGCGCTGGTGTATCGCATGGCGCGGAAGTCGGTCCTGGCCAAGACCGGCGGCCACTATCCCGCCCCGCTCTCCGCCCTCGAGGCGGTACGGACCGGAATGGAGCGGGGCCTCCAGGCCGGGCTCGTCGACGAGCACCGCCGCTTCGGCGAACTCGCCGTGAGCCCCGTCTCGCGGAAGCTGGTGCAGATCTTCTTTGCCACCACGGCGCTCAAGAAGGACGACGGCGTGGCGCCGGGCACCGCCACCCCCCGGCCGGTGCGCCGGCTCGGCGTGGTAGGGTCCGGGTTCATGGGTTCCGGCATCGCCGGCACCGCGGTGTCCCAGGCGGGCGTGGAGGTCCGGCTGAAGGACGCGGATCTGGCGCGCGTCGGGAAAGGACTCAAGGCATCGGTCGGGGTTCTCGACGGACGGCTCAAGCGCCGCCGGATCACCAGGCAGGAATACGAGCGGCTGTCGGCGCTCCTGTCCGGGACTGCTGACTTCTCCGGGTTCCCGCGCGCCGACCTGGTCATCGAAGCGGTCTTCGAGGAGCTGTCCGTCAAGCGGAGCGTCGTCGCCGACCTCGAGGCGACGGTCGGCGAGAAGGCCATCATCGCCACGAACACCTCCACCATTCCCATCACCGACATCGCCGCCGGCGCCCATCATCCCGACCGGGTGCTCGGCATGCACTTCTTCAGCCCGGTGGACCGGATGCCGCTGCTGGAGGTCATCCCGGGCGCGGCCACCTCGTCCGACGCCATCGCGACGGCCGTCCAGTTCGGGCGGCGCATGGGCAAGACGGTCATCGTCGTCGCCGACCGCCCCGGGTTCTGGGTCAACCGGATTCTTTCCCCGTACCTCAACGAGGCGGGGCACCTCCTGATGGAAGGCACGCCCATCGAGGCCATCGACCGGACCATGACCCGGTTCGGCTTCCCCGTCGGACCGATCGCGCTGCTCGACGAGGTCGGCCTGGACGTGGCGGCCAAGGGCGGCGGCG
>CAYUOK010000217.1:0-2363 GCA_964446395.1 uncultured Gemmatimonadaceae bacterium
CGTGGGGGAGCGTCGAGTACCACCCGCCGGTGCTCGAGTCGTTCGACCGCTGGCGAGCGTTCAACCGCTGCGCGGGTGAACCGGTGGCGACTGCGACCGATGGCGTCCGGGAGTTCCGCGCCACCGGGTGCGCCCCGGGCGGCGAGGTGCGTTGCGTGATCGTCGATGATTTGGGGCATCATTGGCCGGGGGGGCCGCGCCTCCTCCCGCCGTGGATCGCCGGCCCGGCCAGCACCCGCGTCGACGGCGCCCGCATCCTCTGGGATTTCTTCCGGGCGCATCGCCTAGGCTGACGTCACCGGCCACCCGCTCGTGATAGATTTCCCTCCATGAACACCACGCGACTCCTCCCGCCGCTCCTCGCGACGGCCCTGCTGCTCGGTGCCGCGTGCGAGCCGAGGCGCGCCCCCTCGGCCGGGACGCCCGAGGCGGGTGGCGAATCCGCAGCGCGGGAGTATCCTAACCCCCGGCCCAAGCCGAACTTCGTCCTGACGGACACCGAGGGACGGCCCTTCCCCTTCCGGGACTCGACGGAAGGGTCGATGACGCTGCTCTTCTTCGGTTACACCAACTGCCCCGACGTCTGCCCGGTCCACATGGCCAACATCGCCGCGGCGCTGCACAAGCTCCCGGACAACGTGGCGCGCCAGGTGAAGGTCGTCTTCGTCACGACCGATCCGGAGCGCGACACGCCGGAGGTGATCCGGGCCTGGCTCGACCACTTCGACACGCGCTTCATCGGGCTCACCGGCACGCAGGCCGAGGTGGATTCGGCGCAGGTCGCGATGCGGATTCCGCCGGCGTACCGGGAGGAGATTCCCGGGGCTCCGTACCAGGTCGGCCACTCCGCGCACGTCATCGCCTTCACCAAGGACGGCATGGCGCGCTATGCGCTCCCTTTCGGCACCCGACAGTCGGAGTGGGCCCAGGAGATTCCGCGGCTCGTGGCGTATCCGGGCCAGCCGTGACACGGCGCCACTTTCCCCTCCTCCTTCTTGCCCTGGTCGCCTGCGCCCCGAAGGGCCCTGCCATCGAGGTCCGCGCCGCCTACGCCTACGAATCGGTGCTCGGCAACGTCGGCGCGGTGTATTTCACGGTCGAGAACCGCGGAAAGGCGGCGGACACTCTTGCCGACGTGGAGGTGACAGGTGCGCTCGTGGCCATGATCCACGAACAGGTGGCCACCGGCGCGATGGTGGAGATGCGGCATCTCGGCGCGCTGCCGCTCCCGCCGCGCTCCACGGTGCGACTGGCGCCGGGCGGGCTGCATGTCATGACCGAGGGGCTCGACCGCGCGCCGGTGGCGGGGGACACGCTGGAAGTGACGCTCCGCTTCGCGCGGAGCGGGGAGCTGAAGTTGAAGGCGCCGGTCCTCGCCTACGGGGTCGAGCCATGAGGGGCGCACCATGACCTGGTGGTGCGCGGCGCGGGACGTGGCGTGGACCTGGACCTGGCAGGCCTATCCGGGGGTGTGGCTCTTCGTGCTGGGCATCGGTGCGGGCTACTTCCTGGTCACGAGGCGGCTGGCTCCGCGGCACGCCCCGCCCGGCGAGCCCCCGCTCCGGCGGGCAGAGGTCGCGTGGTTCGTGAGCGGACTAGTGGTGCTCTGGGTGGCGACCGACTGGCCGATCGGCGCGCTCGGGGCGGGATACCTGCTCACGGTGCATACCGCGCAATGGATTCTCTACACCCTCGTCGTGCCGCCGCTCCTGCTGCTCGGCATCCCCGCATGGCTCCCGATGGCGGCTGCTCCCGGCTCGCGAGCCGGCCGTCTCCTCCGGCTGCTGGCCCGGCCGGTGGTGGCGCTCCTCATCACTGATGCAATCCTGATGGCGTCCCACCTTCCGCCAGTGGTGGACGGGTTCCGCCGCAGCCAGTTCGGCTCGTTCACGGTGGACCTCGCCTGGCTGGTCGGCGGCCTGGTGATGTGGTGGCCGGTGCTGGCGCCCAATCCCGCCATCAGCCGCGTGTCGTATCCCTGGAAGATCGGGTATCTCTTCCTCAGCACGCTGGTGCCGATCGTGCCCGCGGCGTTCCTCACCTACGCCGACTATCCGATCTACGCGCTCTATGAACTGGCCCCACGGGTCAACGGCATCGCCGCCATCACCGACCAGCAGGCCGCGGGGCTCATCATGAAGGCCGTCGCGGACCCGATCATCTGGCTCGCGATGGCGATCGTCTTCTTTCGCTGGCAGCGCGTGGAGGAGGCGGCCGACCGGGCGGAACGGGCACTGCGGGACAGCGGGGCAGCGTAACGCCTCACCCCCTGTCCCCCTCTCCACCATGTGGAGAGGGAGGACGCCGTTCTGACTTCATCCCGCGCAGCTGCTGCGCGGCGGCGGCTCCCTCCCGTGTTCCCT
>CAYUOK010000218.1:0-2357 GCA_964446395.1 uncultured Gemmatimonadaceae bacterium
CGGCCGGAAGCTCCCGA
The DNA here is from genome assembly GCA_964446395.1 of uncultured Gemmatimonadaceae bacterium. Lineage (GTDB taxonomy): Bacteria > Gemmatimonadota > Gemmatimonadetes > Gemmatimonadales > GWC2-71-9 > SPDF01. The sequence goes on from CAYUOK010000218.1 coordinate 18, forward strand.
TCCAGGCCTTCATCGGGGCGTCGTAGGCGGCGAACTGCGCGTCGGTGGCGAGGGTCATCAGGCGGTAGTTCCGGCCGCCGTACGTGATGAAGGCGATGTATCCCTTCACCGGCCCCTTCTCCAACTGCGCGCCGAACTGCGCCGATACCGCCGGCAGGCCGTTGATCGGGGCCTGCGACGTGGCGCCCGCCGTGACACCCTGCTGCGAGAGGAAGGTCTGCAGCTGCGTCGCGATCGGCTCGGTGCCGCCAAGCTCCAGCTGCAGGAGCCCGTCCTGCTTCTCCGCCAGGCCGGTGACCGCCGAGAACCCGTTGTTGGTGCGCCATCCGGCCGGGAAGACCACCTGGAACTTGAGGTCGGGATGGTAGAACGCCTGGCCGTCGAAATAGCCCTCGCGCGGGTCGTCGCCGTACACCATTCCGTTCAACTGGCGGAGATACGGCTCGCGGTCCCAGGTAAGGGAGGCGTAGTCCGCCCTGGCGCTGTCGAGCATCCGCTGGGTGTGCGCGAACCGGTTCTCGGGGAACGGGTGCGTCACCGCCCACGCCGGCAGCCGCTCCTGGCCGCTCGCCGACTCCACCCCCTGAAGCATCGAGAAGAGGTCGAGCATGGCGTGGGGATCGTAGCCCGACCGGAGCGAGTACCGGAAGCCGAGCATGTCGGCCTGGGTCTCGTCGTCCCGCGTGTACTTGAGGAAGAGCAGCCCCAGGCCCTGGCTCACCACGCCGGCGTACTGCGCGAGGTCGGGGCGCAGGACGGTCCCGAGCCCCAGCCCCAGTTGCGCCAGCTGGGCCCGGCTCATCTGGGTGGCCGAGTGGCGGGCCGTCACGTGGCCGATTTCGTGGCCGAGGACGCCGGCCAGTTCGGCCTCCGAGTTCATGTTGGCGAGGATGCCGCGGGTGATGTAGATCTGCCCTCCCGGCAGGGCGAAGGCATTGACCTGCGGATCGTCCACCACCGTGAAGTGCCAGGGGAGCTGCGGGCGTTCCGACTTGGCGGCGAGTTGCAGGCCGAGCCGTGAGACGTACCCCTGCCACGCCGTGTCCGTGTAGCCTCCCATCTGGGTGGCCACCTGCTGGGCCGCCTGCAGGCCCATCGCGATCTCCTGGCTCTCCGACACCAGGTTGAGTTCCTTCTGCCCCGTGGCCGGGTTCATGGAGCACCCCGCCACCGCGGCCCCGGTCAGCACCGCCAGGAGGCGGCGCCGGCCGGGGCGCCCGGCGCGCGCGCAACGCGCCTGGCTACTCATCAGTTACCCGTCATCTCGTCGGCAAGGGCGCCGGCGTTGTAGACCTTCCTGAGCCCTTCGATGATCCCGCGGCTGTCCACCCAGACCGAGCGCGCCACCCGCTCCGTGTAGAGGAACCGGTTGGGGAGCATCTCGATGTTGCCGTCGAAGATGAGCCCCACCACTTCGGCGTTCGCGTTGATGACGGGGCTGCCCGAGTTGCCGCCGATGATGTCGGGCGTGCCGGCCACGTTGAACGGGGTGGAGAGGTCGAGCGTGGTCCTGGCCGCCTGCCACTTGGCGGTCAGGTCGAAGGGCGGCACGCCGGAGAAGCCGTCGGCCCGGTCATAGAGGCCGTAGAAGGTCGTGAACGGCTGCGCGATGGTGCCGTTGTAGGGATAGCGGAGGATCTGGCCGTCGCTGATCCGGAGGCTGAAGGTGGCGTCCGGAGCCACGCTGTTCCCGAAGACCGCCAGCAGCGCGCGCGCCACCACCTCGTCCTGTTCCGCCTCGCGGTCGGCCAGCGCGGTCCATTCCTTCGTCACGGCGCGGTCGAGCGGATCGATGGTGACCGCAAGGAGGATGAACGGATCCTGCGAGGCCGCGACCGCCGGCGCGCCGCCCTTGATGAGCGCGTCGCGCTCCGCCGCGGTGGAAATCTTCGAGCCGCGGACCATGGCCGTGGCCGCCTCGGCCGGCGTGCGGCCCTTGAGTGCCGCCTTGAGCACCGGGTCCGTCGCCGGGAGCGAAGCCTGCATCGCCTCGAACCACTGCGTCAGCAGCATCCGCTCCTGCAGGGTGTCGATCGGCGTCGTCGAGGCGAGCGCCCGCTCGCGGCCGGCCTTCCGGGAGTCCTGGTAGGCCGGGAGGCGCGCCGAGTCTGGCTTGGCCAGTTCCGCCGGGGTCCGGACGATGAGTCCCGCCAGCTGGAGGAGCCGCGTGCCGTACGCGTTGTAGGAGTAGTAGCGGCGCTTCGCGTCGAGGAGCCGCATGGAGCTCCGAGCCTGCTCGATGCCCTTCCAGGGGTCGCCGTACGCCTTCTTGTACGTCGCGTTGGAGTTGACCGCGTTGTGGAAGTTCGTCTCCCAGGTCCGCTTCTGCTTCATCAGCGC
>CAYUOK010000219.1:0-2356 GCA_964446395.1 uncultured Gemmatimonadaceae bacterium
TCGATCCGCACCCGCACACCCCGCCCATCCGCCGGTGCGAGCCCACGGCTCCGGCAGCGCCCGTCGTAGGGCGTCTCCACGTCCGGAAGGTTTGCGGCCGACTCCCGCAACCGGCGGCGTGAGCAGTCGCAGGCGAAGACCAGGCCGTCGTCCACGAGCCTCTGCAGCTCGCGCTCGTACACCTCTCCCCGATCGCTCTGGCGGTACTCGCACCGGCCGGCCCGATACTCCGCAAGGCGGCCGAGGTCGGGCTCCAGGCCGAGCCACTCGAGGTCCTCGAGCAATGCCTCCTCGTAGGCGGGGCGGGAACGGCCGCGGTCGTGATCCTCGATGCGGAGCAGCACCGTTCCACCGAGCGCCCGGGCGACGCCCCAGACCCAGACCGCACTCGCGGCATGACCGAGGTGCAGGAAACCGGTCGGCGCCGGCGCAAAACGGGTGCGCGGACGGCAGGGTGCGTCGCGAGAAATCGGGAAGGGCATGAGGGGAATGATAGCGGACGCGCCGGGACCGCCACCGCTCCTTCACTATTGCCGGATCGCGAGTTAAGGTACAGGCGCACACAGGGGCGGATTGCAGGCAGTCGATCCCAAGGCACGCCGGACGGCGTGAGGGCGCATCGCAATGACATCGATGATCGTTCAATCACGGGGGTGGCGGCAGGGCGGGCGATGGCTGCTCTCGCTCACCGGGGTACTCCTGCTCGCACCGCTTGCCGGCGCCGCGGCGGCGCAGGACAAGGCCCCTGCGGGCAGCGCGGCGGACACGGCGAAGATTCCGATGGCGCAGATCGAGGCGCTCGTCGCCCCGATTGCCCTCTATCCAGATCCGCTCCTGGCCCAGACGCTCGTCGCGTCCACCTACCCGCTCGAGATCGTCCAGCTGGAGCAGTGGATGGCCAAGCACCCCGGCCTGAAGGACAAGGCGCTCGCCGACTCGGTGGCCAAGCAGCCGTGGGATCCGAGCATCCAGTCGATGGCCGTGGTACCCGAAGTGGTCAAGCGGCTCGCCGACGACATCCAGTGGACCACGGAACTCGGCAACGCCTTCCTGGCGCAGCAGGAAGACGTGATGACCGCCGTGCAGACGCTGCGCAAGAAGGCCGTGGAGAAGGGTGCGCTGACCACGAACGAGCAACAGAAGGTCGACACGCAGGTGGTCGAGAAGCAGACGGTGATCGTGGTGCAGCCCGCGAACCCGGACGTCGTCTACGTCCCGGTGTACAGCCCGACGGTGGTGTACGGCCCACCCGTGTATCCGTATCCCCCCATTTACTACCCGCCACCGCCTCCCCCAGGAGCGTACTTCGTGGCGTTCACGGTGGGTGTGATGTGGAGATCGGCCTACTGGGGCGGCTCGTGCTGCTATGCCGGGTGGGGACACGGCGGCGGCAACACCGTCATCATCAACAACAACAACCACTTCAATCAGATCAACCATTACGGTGGCGGCGGCAACAACTGGCAGCACAACCCGTCGCACCGCGGTGGCACTCCGTACCCCAGCCAGAACGTCGCCAACAAGTACGGCGGCGGGCAGGGCCAGCGTGGCGGCGGCGCCGGCGCGAGCACGCGGCCAGCCGGTGGTGCCGGGGGAGTCTCCGGGGGGCGCCCGAGCACCGGGACGCAACCGGCGGGCGGGGCGGGCGGGCGCCCGACCGCGGGCACCCAGCCGGCCGGTGGCGGTGGGCAACGCGTGCCGAACGCCAGCACCCAGCCGTCACGCGGCACGCCCAGCAACCAGGTTGGCGGCCGTGACATCCCGAGTTCCCGCGGTGGCCAGAGCGGCTTCAGCGGAGGCCAAGGCGGGTACAGCGGCGCGAGCGCCCGGGCGAGCAGTTCCCGCGGCGCCTCGAGCATGGGCGGAAGCAGCTATGGCGGCTCACGGGGGGGCGGAGGTGCCCGGGGCGGCGGGGGAGGACGACGGAGATGATCACCATGTCCATGCGAATCCCATTGCGCCTCGGCGTCTCAGTTGTTCTGTGCGGCGCGCTCGCGGGGTGCGGTACGCGAGAGGACCCGGCCGCGTCGATGCCGGAGCGGACGTACGCCACGGCGGAGGAGGCGGCGACCGCGTTGATCTCGGCGGCGGAACGGTTCGATGTCCCGGAGCTGAAGGCGATCCTCGGCCCGGAGGGCGAGCCGCTGGTGGCGACGGCCGACAGCGTGGCGGACCGAAACCAGGCCACGGCCTTCGCGGCGGAAGCCCGCGTACAACAGCGGCTCGAGTTTGACTCCGCGGGGACGTCTGCGACCCTGAGCGTGGGCGCCGAGAACTGGCCGATGCCGATTCCGATCGTGTCGCAGGACGGCCGGTGGTACTTCGATGCCGCGGCGGGCAAGGAGGAGATCCTCCG
>CAYUOK010000220.1:0-2356 GCA_964446395.1 uncultured Gemmatimonadaceae bacterium
GGATCCAGTCGGCCACGAGCGGTCCGAGGCCGACCTTGATCACGTGGCCGCCGAGCAGGAGCACCACGCCGCGCTTCGCACGGGCGGCGGACACCACGGCGTCCGCCGTGACCCGGAGGTCACGGGCCGCGAGGACGTCCGGGAGGCTGTCGAGGAAGGCGCGGAAGGAGCGGTCGCCGGCGGGCGGGTGCGCCAGGAGCGCCGGCTCCACCTTGTTCGAGCGCCCCGCCACTGGCACGGTGCGGAGCTTCGAGAGGTCCGGCTCGCGATAGGTCATGAGGGGGTCTGCGCCTTCGGCGCGGGCAGCGGCGGCAGCTGCATTTCCTTCAGCCGCATCGTGATGGTGCCGAACACGAAGCGGATCCGGATCTGGACCGGGATGCGCCGCTCGTCGTCGGTCAGCCAGACGCGGGTGTCGGACTGCTTGCCGAACAGGCTGCCCTTCTCGCCCACGATCGGCTGCACCACCAGGCACATGACCTTGCTTCCGTCGGGGAGCTCCATCTCTTCCCGCTTGTGCACCTTCAGCACGACCGGGTTCAGCTGCGCACGGAAGTAGCGGTCGAATTCGTACGTCTTCCCGACCTCGAGCGGCGTGACGCGCACGAAGTAAAGAAAGGCGGCGTCGTCGGTCGGGAATTTCGAGGATTGGCCGGTCCGCTGCCTCGAGAGCTCATGCCACTTGCCCGAGTCGGGAAAGATCTCGTAGTGCCGGAACCGGGTCTTCCCACCCTCGAACTGGCGCTGGACGAACCGGCGCGAGAGGAGGTCGTGCACCCCGGTCCACGACTCGAGGGTGTCGTCGAGGCTATAGAGCGGCACCCCACCCGAGAGGGTAAAGCGGAAGAGGAAGGCGTCCACGCCCCGGACGGTGTCGGTACGGACCACCTCGACCCGCCCCTCGCCGAGGGAGACAATCCCGAGCTTGGCACCGTAGGTCAGTCGCTCACCCACGGCGAAGGGATAGTTCGGGATCGGCGCCGTGGTGGTCGTTGGTGCCCCGAGGGGCGCCTGCAGGGCGAGGAGCAGCGCGGCGGCGATCACGAGTTGGCCGCCGTGGCGGAGGTGCGGCCCGTGGGGCGGGGTATGCGCAGAGCGCTCGCCGACCGCCAGAGCGCCTTGGCGGCGGCCCAGGGGTCGTAGTCGAGGGGGCGCTGGAGCAGGTCATACCGCTCTCGCGTCTCCACGCCCTCCACCTTGCGGGAGACTGCCGCCGCCCGCGCGATCAGCTCGGCGTTCGCGGCCCACCCGTCGGACGTCAGGACCGGTCCGGTCCCGGGCAACGCGTCCTTGGCGACGCTGAGCCGCATCGCGAGGAATCCGCTTACCGTGTCCCTGACCCCGGGCACATGCACCCGCCGGCGGAGGAGGAGCGGCGCATACCGCCGGAGGAGGCGGTGGCCCCGGCTTGGAGCCCCTTCTCCCTGGCTTTCCGCCACGACGAGGTCGGCGCCACTGTCGAATTTCTTCAGCAAGTCGGGGATCGTGGCAGGATCGTGGAGGAAGTCGGCATGGAGCACGACGGCGGCGTCGCGCCGGGGCCGGTCGCTCAGGGTCACCGCATGGCGAAGGAGGCGCTCGACCGTCCGGGCGTAGCCGGCGTGCCTGTCCTGCCGGAGCACGGTGAGCGGAAGCACCTTCGAGTACGGGGCGAGCACCTCCGGCGTCGCATCGGTGGATGCGTCGTCTCCCACGAGGAGGTGATACTCGCGGGGAGCGGAAGTGAAGACCTGCCGGATCTTCCAGAGCAGAAGGCCGACGGTCTGGGACTCGTTACGGCTGGGAATGCATATGTAAAGCATTGCTCGTCAATGGGCTGAGATGAGGGAACGATATACCTGCAGGACGCCCTCGGCCATCCTTTCGTCGCTGAACTGGCGGACTGCCTCCCTGGCCCTGCCCACCAGGGCCGTCCGGGCCGCCGGATCCTCGAGGAGCGAGAGTACCGCCTCCGCGAGCGACGCGGGATCACGCGGCGGGACGAGCCTGCCGGCTCCACCCTCCAGCAATTCCGGGATCCCGCCCGCGGCGGTCCCGACGACCGGGATACCGAGCGCCATCGCGTCCAGGACCGAGGTCCCCAGCCCCTCCTGGATGGACGACATGACGAACACGTCGGCGGCCGCCACGAGCCGGGCGCCGTCCGGCACGTGTCCCAGGAGGTGAACGCGACTCTGGAGCCCGAGCTCCCGGATCAGCGACTCCACCTTCAGCCGCAGGTGTCCCTCGCCGGCGATGGCCCAGTGCAGGTCGGGGCGCCGAGCGGACGCGAGCGCGGCCGCCCGGACGAGGGTCGTGTGATTCTTGACGCCCACGAGCGCGCCGGTGGTGATGGCGAGCGGCGTGCCCGGGGCGA
>CAYUOK010000221.1:0-2343 GCA_964446395.1 uncultured Gemmatimonadaceae bacterium
TACCGGCGGTACCGGAAGCCCTACTTCGCCTGGTTCGCCGCCGCGTGGGGGATGTACGTCCTCCGCATGTGGGCCATCCTCAGCTTCCTCACCACCGCGCGCCCGGGGTGGCTGTACTGGCACCAGGTCTTCACCGGGTGGACGGCGCTCGCCCTGCTCTGGGCGGCGCTGGTGTTCGTGCGCCAGCCGCGCTGGCGGCACGTCTACTTCCTGGTCGCGCTCTTCCCGCCGGTCTGGTCATATATCGCCATTTACCGACTGGATCATTTCGTCTGGGCGGCGTTGCCGGCGGTCCTCTTCCTCTCGTTCGCGACGCTGGCCACCGGCTGGGTGTTCTTCCGGCACTTCGACCGGGTCGGCGGCACCGGCGCCGGGCTCCTGGCCGGCTCCTTCCTGCTCTGGGGCATCCACCACCTCGACTACCTGATCCTCCGGGCGCAGGGAGCGTGGAATCCCTGGGGCTACTACCTCGACATCTTCTTCGAGCTCGCGGTGGGCACTGGGATCCTCCTCCTGGTGCTCGACGACCTGCGGCGCGGCCTCGGCGCCCTCGGCGCACTGTCGGGCGACCTGCAGCGCGCGGGACGGGAGGACCAGGACGTCGTCGCGGCGCTGCTCGAGCGGCCGCTCGCACTCCCGGCCGTAAGCGGGACTGCGCTCTACGCGCGGACGGAGGAGGGGGTGCGGTGCGTCCGGGGCGCCGGGGCCTGCGCCCACTGGCCGCCGACGCCACCGCCGGAACTGGCGGCCCGGCTCGCGCAGGCGATGGACTCCGGCCGGCCGCAGCTCGGGCCCTCCCCCGCGCGCCGGGGACGCGATCACCTCTACGAGGCGGTGTTGCCGGTCTTCCGCGGCACCGAGGCGTCGGGCGCGCTCGTGCTGACGGGAACGGCCCGCGATCCCTTCGCGGCGCTCGACGAGGGCTTCCTCGTGACCCTCGGGCAGCAGGTGGGGGCCGGTCTCGCGAACGCCGACCTGACGCGCCGGCTGCACGCCCGCACCGTCGAACTGGCGCGGCTGTCGGCCCGGATGGTGGAGCAGCACGAGGAGGAGCGGCGCCGGCTGAGCCGGGAGCTGCACGACGAGACGGCGCAGGTCTTTTCCGCGGTGAAGATGGAGCTGGGCGTGCTGCGCGACGGCGTGCCGCCCGAGGCCGCCGGCCGCATCGACCACGCGCTCTCGCTGGTAGACACCGGCATTCGCGGGATCCGGAGCGTGGTGCACTCCCTCCGCCCCTCCCTGCTCGACGACCTCGGCCTCCTGCCGGCGCTCCGCTCGCTCATCACGGAGTTCACCGAGCGGAGCGGGCTCGCCGTGACGCTCGAGGCCCCCGGCACCGTCGGCGCGCTGTCGAAGGACGCGGAGCTGGCGCTCTTCCGGGCGCTGCAGGAGGCGCTGTCCAACGTGGCGCGCCACGCGGAGGCGAAGTCGATCGCGGTCTCGATCCGGCAGGACCGCGGCGCACTGACGCTGACGGTGCAGGACGACGGCCGCGGGCTCCCCGACGGCATCACGCCCGCCACGATCGAGCGCCCGGGTCACATGGGCATCACCGGCATGCGGGAGCGGATCGGCGCGCTCGGCGGCACGGTGACGGTGGAGGCCCCCGCGGGCGACGGCGTGCGGATTCGCGTGACCGTGCCGCTGGCCGGAGCAGGTTCAACAACCGAGGAATGACGCCATGACGGACGACAGCACTCCCATCCGCATCCTGATCGCGGACGACCACGCCATCGTGCGCGAGGGTATCCGCCACGTGTTCCGGCAGGCGCCCGGCTTCGAGGTGGTGGCCGAAGCGGCCAGCGGGGACCAGGCGCTGGCGATGGCGAAGGAACATGTGCCCGACGTGGCGGTGCTCGACATCACGATGCCCGGCATGACCGGGTTGCAGGTGGCGGCCGCGCTGCACGAGGAGCTGCCCGGGGTGCGGGTCGTCATCCTCAGCATGCACGACAACCCGGAATACGTGCTCGAGGCGGTGCGCGCCGGGGCCCACGCCTACCTGCTCAAGGACCTGGCCGCCACGGAGCTCCGCGACGCCGTGGCCGCGGTGCACGCGGGAGAGTCGTACTACAGCCGGCAGATCGCGGCGATGCTCACCACCGCGGTGCGCGGCGAACTGGAGGAGTCGCAGCGCGGCCAGGCGCTCGACGCCCTGACCGGGCGTGAGCGGGACGTGCTGCTCGGAATCGTGAAGGGGGAGACGAACAAGGAGATCGCGGCGCGGTTCGGGATCAGCCACCGCACGGTGGAGACGCACCGCGAGAGCCTGATGCGGAAACTCCGGATCCGCACGGTGGCGGGGCTGACGCGGTTCGCGCTGGAAGCGGGGCTGGACGTGGG
>CAYUOK010000222.1:0-2342 GCA_964446395.1 uncultured Gemmatimonadaceae bacterium
CAGCGGCGCTACGTCGAGTCGCTGTCGGCCTACGCCCGGCAGTTCCTCGGGCTGATGGAGAAGCCCGACGTGGACGTGATCGAGGGCCTCTCTCCCGCCATCTCCATCGAACAGAAGTCCACAGGCCACAATCCGCGGTCCACCGTCGGCACCGTCACGGAGGTGTACGACTATCTCCGGCTCCTCTGGGCTCGCGCCGGCGTGCCCCATTGCCCCAACGACGGCAGTCCGGTGGAGCGCCAGAGCGCCAGCCAGATCACGGATGCGGTGCTCGCGTGGCCGGAGGGAACCCGCATCGAGGTGCTCGCACCGCTGGTCCGGGGACGGAAGGGGGAGTTCCGGGACCTGTTCGAGGACATCCAGAAGCGCGGGTTCGTCCGCGCCCGGGTCGACGGCGAGACATACGACCTGGCCGCGATGCCCAAGCTCAACCGGCGCCAGAACCACGATGTCGCCGTGGTGGTGGACCGGCTCGTTGTCCGAGCGGCGGACCGCGGGCGCCTCAACGACTCGATCGAGACGGCGCTGAAGGTGGCGGATGGGGTGGTGGAGGTGGTGAAGCACGGCGGGGAAGCGGGGAAGCGGGGAAGCACGCCGGAATCGGTGACGTTCTCCGAGCGGTTCGCCTGCCCGACCTGCGGGCTGTCCATGCCGGAGCTGGAGCCGAGGCAATTCTCCTTTAATTCGCCCTTCGGCGTGTGCGCGGAGTGCCACGGGCTCGGTACCCGGAGGACGGTGACGCCGGAACTGATCCTGGGCGATCCTCGGATCTCGATTCTCGAGGGCGTCATCCTGCCCTGGGGGGAGCCGACCGGGTACCTGCGGAAGGTGGTCCTGCCGACGCTGGCCAAGGCGCTCAAGTTCGACCTGGCCGCGCCCTGGAGCGCGCACAGCGAGGCGGCCCGCGAGGGGCTCCTGTTCGGGCTTCCCGGCCGGAAGTTCAAGTTCCAGGTCGAGGGGCGCGGCTCCTCGAAGGGCGACTACGAGAGCGAGTGGGAAGGGGTGCTCCTCAACGTCGAGCGCCGCTACCGCGAAACGGCCAGCGACGCGGCACGGACCGCGCTCGAGGAGTACATGGTGGAGCAGCCGTGCCCCGCCTGTGCGGGGCGCCGGCTCAAGCCCGAGAGCCTCGCCGTGCTGGTCCAGGGGAAGAGCATCGGCGACGTGGTGGATCTTTCGGTCGAGAAGGCGGTCGAGTTCTTCGAGGGGCTGCCCCTCCGCGCCCCCGGCAAGTCGGGCCTCGATCCGGACATTGCCGGCCCGATCCTCAAGGAAGTCGGCGACCGGCTCCGCTTCCTCCGCGACGTCGGGCTGGAGTACCTCACGCTGGGCCGTGCCGCCGGTTCCCTCTCCGGCGGGGAGGCACAGCGGATCCGGCTGGCCACGCAGATCGGCTCCCGCCTGGTGGGCGTCCTCTACATCCTCGACGAGCCGAGCATCGGGTTGCACCAGCGCGACAACGAGCGCCTGCTCGGCACCCTCCGCGGCCTGCGGGACCTCGGCAACACCGTCATCGTCGTGGAGCACGACGAGGAGACCATTCGCGCGGCGGACCACGTCATCGACCTTGGCCCCCGCGCCGGGCGCTTCGGCGGTGAGGTCATGGCGGAGGGGACGGTGGACGAGGTGCTCGCCCATCCGACCTCGCTCACCGCCCGGTATCTCCGGCACGAACTCCGCATTCCCGTGCCGGCGGTGCGCCGGGAAGCGGACCCCCGGAAGCGGCTCCGCATCGTGGGGGCGCGCGCCAACAACCTCCGTGACCTCACGGTGGAGCTTCCCCTCGGCCTCTTCGTGGCGGTCACCGGCGTGTCGGGCTCCGGCAAGTCGAGCCTCGTGACCGACATCCTCTACCGCGCCATGGCCCGGCACTTCTACCGGGCGCGGGTGGTGCCCGGCGAGCATGACCGGATCGAGGGGTTCGACCAGATCGACAAGGTCATCGAGATCGACCAGAGCCCGATCGGGCGGACGCCCCGGTCCAATCCGGCCACCTACACCGGGCTCTTCACGCCGATCCGCGAGCTCTTCACCCAGCTCCCCGAGGCGAAGATCCGCGGGTACGGTCCCGGGCGCTTCTCCTTCAACGTGAAGGGCGGGCGCTGCGAATCGTGCCAGGGCGACGGGTTGGTGAAGATCGAAATGCACTTCCTCCCCGACGTCTACGTGCCCTGCGAGGTGTGCAAGGGACGCCGGTACAACCGGGAGACGCTCGAGGTGCGCTACCGCGGCCGGAGCATCGCCGAGGTGCTCGACCTGACGGTGGCGGAGGGGCTCGACTTCTTCGAGAGCCAGCGCCGCATCGCCGACAAGCTGGAGCTGCTCAACGACGTCGGGCTGGG
>CAYUOK010000223.1:0-2339 GCA_964446395.1 uncultured Gemmatimonadaceae bacterium
AGCGGCGTGTCCTGGTTCGGGGTGCTCTCGACCGAGAGCTTGCCAGCGGTGTCCATCGACAGCCAGGCCCAGCCGGAGCCGAAGCGGGTGGCGCCCGCCTTGGCGAACTGCTCCTTGAACGAGGCGAAGCTCCCGAACGCGCCGTCGATGGCCTTCGCCAGGGCGCCGCCCGGCTCCTTGGCGCCGCCCGGCGCCATCATTTCCCAGAAGATCGTGTGGTTGTAATGGCCGCCGCCGTTGTTGCGGACCGCCATCCGGATGTTCTCGGGCACCATCTCGAGGTCGGCGAGGATCGCCTCGATGGGCTTGGCCTTGAGCGCGTCCTGGCCCTCGAGCGCGGCGTTCAGGTTGTTGACGTACGCGGCGTGGTGCTTGTCGTGGTGGATCCGCATCGTGGCCTCGTCGATGTGGGGCTCCAGCGCGGCGTAATCGTAGGGGAGTGGGGGCAGTGCGAAGGTCATGATGAGGCTCCTGTATTGGCGAGCGGAATAGTCAGTGTTGGACCGGGTAATATGGGCCGCCCTCCGGGGAGGGTCAACGCGAGCCCTCCTCCGCGAGCGGCGCCTCGGCGAGCACGGCGACGAGCGCGGACGCCGCACCGGTGAACAGCACCGTGTACAGCACCTCGGCGCCGAGCAGCACCGGCGCCGTGAGATATCCGCCGGCCGCGATCGCCACAGCCGACACTCGGGGGCGGGGCCGGTACGCCAGCGCACCCACCAGGAGGAGCAGACAGCCGGTGGGCACCGCCTCCACCGTGCAGAAGGCGGCGCCGAACGCCACGCTCGCCGCCGCCATCGGGACCCGCCCGGTGGCCGCAGCCCACCAGGCGAAGATCACGGCGAAGCCCACGCCGATCGACTGCCAGGAGAGGACCCAGAGCGGCCAGGCGAGAAAGGCGAGGTACACGGCGAATGCGCCCGCCGCGAGGAGCGGCGTCCCCCAGGAGTACCCGCCGGGACGCGACGGGATCCGGGCATCGAGCCATCGGACGCCGCGGCCGAGTCCGAGGGCCGACGCAACCATCCAAATGAGGAGGGAGGCGGAGGCGGCCGCCGCCGTCGTCACGAGCCCCTGAAAGACGCCACCAGCGCTGAGGGTGGGCCAGGCGGCGGCCAGCCCGGCCCCAGCGGCGAGCAGGGCTACCAGGAGGATCCATCGGCGCTGGCGGAGCGGCTCGCGGGCCCGCCACGCGGCCACGAGCAGCATGAGCGGCCCCAGCAGCAGGAGCGCCGCGCTGATCCAGACCGTGACCGAGGGCCCGCGGAACCCGGGGAGATACGGAAGGCTCGCCGCGCCCAGCACGAACGCCGGGAGGCCGAGGGCGCCGCGCAGGCGATCGGGGGTGGTGGGCAGCAGCAGCGCCGCGACGAGCATCGCGGCGAAGGCGGCAGGCGGGAGGTAGGTCACGCGCGCGCGCCGGAGCTACTTCGCGACGGATCCCCGCATGATCCCCTGCCGGACCTGCACCGCGGCCGGGGAGGCGTTCGGGTCCGGGATGAGCCGGTAGCTCCGGATGGTGACGAACCGCAGCGCCATCTGCAGCGTGACCACCTGTCCGCCGCGGCGGACCACGACCGGGATGGCCGTCCCCTCGGCGGAGGCACCGAATTTCGCGCGGAACTTCGGCGCCCAGTCGCCACCGGACACCTCGATGTCGCCGACGCGGACCAGCTCGTCGCCCACCAGGCCCCCGGCCGCGGCGAACGCGCTCCCCGGCGACATTCCCACGACGGCCTCGGGCGCGGAGTCACCGCGGGTCTGGATGCCGACCCGTGGAATCCGGTTGCTGTCCACCACGAAGGTGATGCCCGCCAGGGCAAAATCCGCAGCGTAGGGGAACGGCTCGCGTCCGTCGATGTAGCGGGCGTTGAACTCCTCGAACGACGCGCCGCCGGCCGCCGACGACACGGCGGCCCACCACTCCTTCGCGGTGAACCCCCGGCCCTTCTCGTACGTGGAGCGATACAGCGAACGCATCACGTCGTCGAGCGACTTCCTGTTGCCGGACGCGGCGCGGATCCGGATGTCGAGCAGCATCCCGGCCAGCGACCCCTTCGGGTAATAGATGGAGCCGGTGCCGTCGGTCATCCCGATCCAGGCCGAGATCGAGGCGTCCTCGAGCGAGACGACGGGGACGTCGGCCACTTCCTGGATCTTGCCCGCCGTCAGGGCCAGGAACTCCGCGGAGTCGACCACCCCGGCGCGCACCAGCGCCACGTCGGCGTAATAATCGGTGATCCCTTCGCTGACCCAGAGCCACGGCGTCGGCATCCAGCGGTCGTAGGTGTAGGGCACCATGTCGGCGGGGCGGAGCCGCTTCACGTTCCAGAGATGGA
>CAYUOK010000224.1:0-2336 GCA_964446395.1 uncultured Gemmatimonadaceae bacterium
GCACGTCCCTTCTTCTGGTAGGTCCCCATCAGTTCCGCCTGGCCGAGCACGTGGCCCCGCATGGCGGTTTCGAGCGCAGACTTGGTCGGTCGGTGCAGGTCCGGCAGCACCGTGTCCAGCGCATACAGCTTGTGGAAGTAGCGGTGACGACCGATCGGGGGGCAAGGGCCTCCGTAACCGGTGCGCTTCCAGTCGTTGACTCCCTCAAGGGTGCCCGGGGGCAGTCCGCCGGCGGCGACCCCGTCCGGCAGGCCGGCGGTTCCGGCAGGAATGTTGTAGAGCACCCAATGCACGTACGTCCGCTTCGGGGCGGCGGGGTCGGGGGCGTCCGGGTCGTCCACGATGAGGGCCAGCGTCTCAGTCCCCTCGGGAAGACCCGCCCACGCGAGGTCGGGTGACACATCCTTGCCTTCGCAGGTGCAGCGCGCCGGAATCTCACCGCCGTGCACGAACGCCGTGGAGCTCAGGGTGAATTCCCCGGCAACCGGTCCGATGCGCAATCCTCACCCCCTGTCCCCCTCTCCGGCAAGCCGAGGGGGGGGACGCCTAGACGACAGCCGCTTCTCGTTCCACAGCCACGCCGATCGGCGCACGCACCGCGGCGCCCTGCTTTTCCGGCACCCGACTCATCGCGTACTCCGCCAGCGCCGTAATGGTCAGGCTCGGGTTGACGCCCGGGTTGGCCGGCACGATGGACCCGTCGATGGCGTACAGGCCGGGGTATTCGTGCACCTGGCAGTCGAGCCCCACCACGCCGTCGGCCGCGGTCGTCCCGAAGGGACAGCCGCCGAGGATGTGCGCCGTCATCGGGATGCCGAGAAGGCTCTCGTTGATGGAACCGGCGGGAATGCCGCCGATCTTCTCCGCGAACCGGCGCGTGACCTTGCGGCTCACCTCGATGGCCGACGGATGCCCGCTCTCGGGGTCGGGATGCGACACGAGCCCGCGCCGGAACAGGGTGAACAGGCTCCGCCCGAACCGGAAGCGGAGCTTCGTGTCGTCGGTCTGCATGGCCAGGATGATCGTCGTGCGCTGCGCCCAGCGGGACCGGAAGTGCGTCCGCGCGAAGTCGGCGGGGCGGGAGATGATCTGCCAGACCGACCGCGCCAGCCGCGAGAGGCCGCTGCCCGTGTCGATGATCGGGCCGGTCAGGAGCCGCATCATCGAGGATCCGGGCGAGTAGCGCACCGGCTCGATCGTGGTGATGGCGTCGGCGTGGACGATGGAGGTGATCGCGATGCCCTGCGAGTAGTCCGCGGTGTCGTCGCGCGCGATGACGCCGAGCAGCGACTCGTTGTTGGTGCGGACCAGGTCGCCGAGCCGCGGCGAGATGCGGGGCAGGGAGCCGGTGACATCGCGGCACCGGAACAGCAGCCGGAGCGTTCCAAGCGCCCCTGCCGACACGATCACGTTGCGGGTGCGGATCCGCCGCTGGCCCTTGAACAGGAGCGCCGAGGCGGACCGGTAGACCACCTCATACCGCGCCCCGTCATGCTGGCCCGCCGGGAGGGGCACGATGTCGCGCACCTCGGCCTCCGCCTCCACCTCGGCACCCCACTTCTCGGCCAGGTACAGGTAGTTCTTGACCAGGGTGTTCTTCGCGTTGTACCGGCATCCGACCATGCACCCGCCGCAGTGGATGCATCCCGCTCGCGCGGGGCCCTCGCCACCGAAGTACGGGTCGGGCACCACCTCGCCCTCGTCGTCGGGCTGGCCGAAGAAGGTCCCCACCGGAGTGGGCTGCCAGGTGTCGGCGGTCCCGAGCTCGCCCGCGATCTCCTTGAGCAGGACGTCGGCCGGCCAGGTGCGGGGATTCACCGCCACGCCGAGCATGCGCCTGGCCGTGTCGTAGTGGGGCAGGAGGAGGGACTTCCAGTCGGCCAGATGGCTCCACGCGGGGGCCGAGAACATCTCGTCGCCGGGGGCCATGAGGACGTTCGCGTAGCCGAGGCTTCCGCCGCCCACGCCGGAGCCGTGCAGGACGAAGACGTCCCGGAACGGGCTGATCTGGAGGATGCCGAAGCAGCGGAGCGCCGGCGCCCAGAGGGCCTTCCGGACGTTCCAGTTGGTCCGTGCAAAGTCCTCGTCGCGGAAGCGCTTGCCGCGCTCCAGCACCCGTACCCGGTAGCCCTTTTCGGTCAACCGGAGGGCGGAGACACTCCCGCCGAACCCCGACCCGACGATCACGAAATCCAATATGTCAGACATGATGCTCTTTCTGGGTCATCGATCCTACTTCCCCGCTTCCCCGCTTCCCCGCGTGTCCGCCGTGTCCAACCCGTTCATCGTCCTCGTCGCCTTCACGATGTCGCCGATGTCCGCGAAGTCCACCCCGA
>CAYUOK010000225.1:0-2336 GCA_964446395.1 uncultured Gemmatimonadaceae bacterium
CTCTGCCGTCCGGCCACCGCGTCGGGGTTCGCGCTGGCGGGGCTCGTCGCCGAGACCGCCGACGAGGACGCCGTACTCGACGCCTCCCTGCGGGCGCTCATGCAGCGGCCAGAAGTCGGGGTCGTGCTGCTCGAGGAGTCGCTCTACCGCACCCTTGCGCCCGACCTGCGGACGGTGGTGGACCGCGTGGCGCAGCCGATCGTGGTGCCGTTTCCAGGCCCGGCGTGGCGGGCCGCGCTCTCCGCGGAGGAGCAGGTGGTGGAACTGCTCCGCCGTGCCATCGGCTACCGCGTGAGGCTCCGGTGACGGGCGCCCGCGTCGTTCGCGCCGCCGGCGCGCTGGTCGAGGCCTCACCGCTCCCCCAGGCCGCGCTCTACGAGATCGTGCGCGTGGGCCGGCGCCGCCTCCTCGGCGAGGTGATCCGGATCCAGGGCGAGGTCGCCACCGTGCAGGTCTTCGAGGACACCGCAGGGCTGGCCCTCGAGGAGCCGGTGGAATCCACCGGCGCACCACTGCAGGCGGAACTCGGCCCGGGGCTCCTCGGCTCGGTGCTCGACGGCACCGGCCGCCCGCTCAGCCGCCTCGCCGAGCAGGAGGGGAACTTCCTCTCCACCGGCACGGTGGCCACGACGCTCGACCGCGCCCGGCGCTGGGAATTCACGCCGTCCGCCAAGGTCGGTGCGCGGCTGGCCGCGGGCGACGAGCTCGGCACCGTGGTGGAGAACGAGGGCGTGGTGCACCGCATTCTCGTGCCGCCCGACGTGAGCGGCGTCCTCGCCGAGCTGAAGGCGGGGTCGTACTCGGTCGAGGAGGAGGTCGGGCGGCTGCAGGACGGCACCGCGCTCAGGCTGCTCCAGCGCTGGCCGGTGCGCGTGCCGCGTCCGGTGGCGCGGTGGCTCCCCGCCGACCGGCCGTTCGTGACCGGCCAGCGGGTGTTCGACTTTCTCTTCCCGGTGGCGGAAGGCGGGTCGGTGGCGGTGCCGGGCGGGTTCGGCACGGGCAAGACCGTCATCGAGCAATCGCTGGCCAAGCACTCGATGGCGGACATCGTGGTCTATGTCGGCTGCGGCGAGCGGGGCAACGAGATGGCCGACGTGCTCGAGGAGTTCCCCACGCTGGAGGACCCGCGCACCGGCCGGTCGCTGATGAACCGCACCGTCCTGGTGGTCAACACCTCCAACATGCCGGTGGCCGCGCGCGAGGCGTCGGTGTACCTGGGGCTGACGATCGCGGAGTATTACCGCGACATGGGCTACCGCGTGGCGCTGATGGCGGATTCGCTGTCGCGCTGGGCGGAGGCGCTCCGGGAAATCGGCTCGCTGCTCCGCGAAATGCCCGGCGAGGAGGGCTACCCCACGTCGCTCGGCAACCGGCTCGGCAAGCTCTTCGAGCGCGCGGGGCGCGCCACCGCGCTGGGCGCCGGCGGCCGGGAAGGGGCGGTCACCTTCATCAGTGCGCTCTCTCCGCCGGGCGGGGACTTCTCGGAGCCGGTCACGCAGGCCGCGCTCCGGGTGGCGGGAGCGCTCTGGGCGCTCGACGCCTCGCTGGCGCATCAGCGACAGTTCCCGGCGGTGGATTGGGAAACCAGCTACAGCCTGCAGGCCGCCGACGTCATGCCCTGGTTCGAGCAGCACGGCGGCGCGGAGTGGACCGGCCTCCGCCGCGAGACGTTTGCGCTCCTGCAGCGGGACCGGGAGCTGCGCGAGGTGGCCGGCCTGGTCGGGCCGGATGCGCTGGAGGACCAGGACCGCCTGATCCTCGAGACGGCCAGGCTGCTGCGCGAGTTTCTCATCGGACAGAGCGCCTACGACCCCGCCGACGCCAGTTCGCCGGTCACCAAGACCTGGCGCCTCGCCGACACCATCCTCCGCTTCCACCGCGAGGGCACTGCGGCGCTCGCGGGAGGTGGTACCATGGCGACCGTGGACGTCGGAGGCGTGCGGCGGACGCTCTCGGCCCTGCGGGCCTCGCCGGAAGGAACACCGACATGAGCGGCACTCCACGCACCTATGCCGGCGCCGATTCCGCCGCGGGCCCGCTCCTCACCGTGTCGCACGCGCACCGCGCCGTGCTCGGTGAGTGGGTGCGCATCGCCGCGCCCGGCCAGCCGGCGCGTCGCGGGCAGGTCATCGACGTGAGCCGGGGCGCCACGGTGGTGCAGGTGTTCGAGGACACGGTCGGTCTTGCCCCCGCCGGCACCGCCGTCACGCTGACGGGCGACATCGCCCGCGCGGTGGTGGGCGAGGAGCTGCTGGGCCGGGTCTTCGCCGGATCGGGCGCCCCGCTCGACGGGCTGCCCCCGCCGGTCGGCTCGGCGCGCCGCGCGGCGTGGGCGG
>CAYUOK010000226.1:0-2316 GCA_964446395.1 uncultured Gemmatimonadaceae bacterium
CACGCCCAGGACAGCGTGGTCGTCATCGACCCCGACGCGCCGTTCGCCGACAGCTCGGCGATCGGCACGCTCCCCGCCGCCGTCACCCAGCAGCTCATCCGCACCTGGAACGACTCGCTCACCACCCGCTTCACCGGCAACGTCTCCCTCGCCGCGGGGAGCCGCCTCACGGGCCCCGTCGCCCTCTATCGCGGCGTACTCCGTGTCGCCGGCGTCATCGAGGGCCCCGTCACCGTCATCAACGGGAGCCTCATCCTCCTCCCCGGGGCGCGGATCACCGGGGACGTCCTCGTGGTCGGCGGCAAGCTCACGAAGCAGGAGGGGAGCACGCTCGACGGCGAAGAGCGGGTCTACTGGGACCTCGCCCCCGTGGCGAAGTCGGGCGACGGCACCCTCACCCTCCAGGAGACGCCCGACCTCGAGACCCTCGGCACGGCGAAGGCCAGCTTCGGCGTCGGGAAGACCCGCACGACGCTCCACGCCTCGACCGGCGGCACCTACGACCGCATCGAGGGCTTCCCGCTGGAGGCCGGCGTCGGGCTCGACTGGCGCGCCACCAAGCGCGACCTGATCAAGCTCGACCTGACCGGCATCGTCCGGACCACGACGGACAACACCGACTCGCGGAGCGACTTCGGGTACCGGGCCAAGGCGGAATGGCGCCGGAGCGGCGAGGTGAGCTACGGCTTCGGCGGACGGGCGTGGAGCGTCATCGACGTGATTCCCGACCAGACGCTCTCCCGCGCCGAGTCGGGGTGGTCGTCCATCCTGTTCCAGGAAGACCAGTACGACTACTACGACAGCCAGGGGCTGGGGCTCTACGGGTACCTGATCCCGGCGCGCCAGTTCCGGGTGGACGCGGGCTGGGACTACAACGAGCAATCCTCCGTGCCTGCCAACGATCCCTGGTCGCTCTTCATCAACGACAGCAAGTGGCGGCCCAACCCGCTCATCGACGACGGCGACTACGGGATCACGACCGTGTCCGCCACGCTCAATACCCGCGACAGCGACCGGCAGCCCGCCCTCGGGTGGTACGCCAGGGCCGGCGTCGAGTTCGGCGAGAGCGACGACGTCGCTCCCGTGGCCCTCCCACCCGGCGTCCGCGACCCGATCCCGACCGACGGCTCCTACAACTACTCGCTGCTCACGGTGGACCTGCGGCGGTACTTCCGCCTCTCGCCTGACGACCGCCTGAGCGGCCGCGCCTACTTCTCCGGCTGGGTGGGCGGCGACCCGCTCCCCATGCAGCGCCGGCTCTCGCTGGGCGGGCCCTCGATCCTCCCCGGCGACGCCTTCCGCCAGGTGAACTGCACGCCGCCCGACGTGTCCAACCCCTCGGACGCGAGCCTCTGCGACCGGACGATGTTCTTCCAGGTCGAGTTCCGGCACCGGCTCGACCTCGGCTGGCACTACACCGTCTCGAAGGACAAGGAAGGGGCCGCCAGCCGGGTCATCGGCGTCCAGACCGCCGACCTCGTCTTCCTCTCCGACCTCGGCACCGCCTGGCTGAGCGGCGAGGGCCCCGGCCACGTGCCGAACAACCGGCTGCCGTCCGCCGACTACTGGTCGGCCGACGTCGGCGCGGGCATCGACTTCGGCTTCATCGGCGCCTACCTGGCCAAGTCGATCACCGACGACGGCCCGCTCCGCGTCTCCGTCCGGCTGCAGCGCCGCTTCTAGCATGCGCCTGCCGGTCCGCCTCCTCCTGCTCGCGGCGCTCGCGCTGCCTGCCGCCCCTCCGCTCGCCGCGCAGGGGACGGACGCCGTCCGGCTCTCGGTGACGCTCGTCCCCGACGCGAGCCGCAAGTCGGGCCTCCTCCCCGAGGCGCGGGTGACCGGTCTCCTCGAGGACGAGCGCTGGACCTCCGCCCTCCTGAGCGGCCTCCCCCTCCGCCTGCACTACCGGCTCGAGCTCTGGCGGTCCCGGTCGTCCTGGTTCGACGCGGCCGTCCGCTCGATCGACTGGGACGTGGTGGTCCGCCGGGAACCGCTCCTCGACCAGTACTCGGTGACTACCGTCCTCCTCGGCCGCACCCGACTGCAGCGCTACCCCGACCTCGCGTCGCTCGGCACCGCCCTCGGCGTGGCGTACCGGATCGCGGTCCGCGCGAACGACAAGGGGGAGTACTACTACGTGGCCAACCTGTCGGTGTCCACGCTCTCCGACTCCGACCTCGACGAGATGGACCGGGTGATGCGCGGGGAGGCGGGCGCCGCCACCGACGACAACGGCAACGTGGGAGACGCGGTCGGCCGCACCGCGCGCCGGATGCTGCTGCGCGTGGCGGGACTGCCGATCATGAGGGTGGAGGG
>CAYUOK010000227.1:0-2253 GCA_964446395.1 uncultured Gemmatimonadaceae bacterium
CGGAGCGCCTTCCGGTACCCCTCCGGGTGCGGCATGCCGAAGTTGCGCCGGAGGTTGTCCTTCGTGTCGCGCCCCTTCTGGTGGCCGATGACCATCACGGTCTGTCCGCCAAGCCTGGCCCAGCCACCGACGATCGCGGGGTCGTCCCGGAAGAGTCGGTCGCCGTGGAGCTCGATGAAGTCGGTGAAGATGCTGCTGAGGTAGTCGAGGGTGTACGGCCGGCGCGAATGCCTGGCCACCATGACGCGCTGGATGGGGGTCAGGTTGCGGTAGATCTCGTCGCGCTGGGCGGCGAGCTTCGCCTCCAGCGCCTGGATCTCGTCGCTCAGGTCGGTGCCCCGCTCGGTGCTCGAACGGCGGAGCTCCTCGATCTGGCGGTCGAGTTCCTGGAGCGGCTTCTCGAATTCCAGCGTGTACGCCGTGGCCATGGCTACCCCGCCTTCACGTAGTGAACGGCACCGGCACCCAGCAAGTCGCGGAGGGCCCGGAGGAGGTCGTCGTCGGGGGCGATGCGAAGACGGCGCGCGCGGAGCCGGAGGGCCTCGCCGTTGCCGTCGCTCCACTCAATATAGACCGGCGCCGGGCCCGGGTGCGACGCGCAGAGCGCGGCGGCCGCCTTGACGGCGTCGGGGGGCGGGGCGTCCGGGGCCCGCCACCGGAGGCTGACTCCCAGGGCCCCGCTCGCGCGCAGTTCGTCGAGCGGGCGCGCCGTCTCCACGACGAAGGGCGCCCGGTCCTCGCCCCGGTCCCGTGCGCTGTAGCCGCCGCCGAGGAGGATGGCCGCATCGGCCCGGATGACCTGGTTGAGCTTGGCCCACGCCTCCGGGAAGACGATCGCCTCCGACGTCCCGTGGAAGTCCTCCAGAGTCAGCCGCGCGTACTCCTTGCCGGTCTTCTTCGAGATCTGCCGCTTGAGCCCCGTCACCACCGCCGCCACGCTGACCTCGTGCTCGCTCCACTCATGGAGGGTGGCCGTGGTGCGGGTGCCGAAGAGCTCCACCTCCGCGCGGAACCGCTCGAGCGGGTGCCCGGAAATGAAGAAGCCGATCACTTCCTTCTCCCGGGCCAGGCGCTCGGCCTCCGGCAGCGGGGGGACGTCCGGAAGGTTGTGCCCGGCTGGCCGGGAGGCCGGCAGCACCTCGCCGAACAGGGAGGACTGCCCCGCCTCCCGCTCCTGCTGCCGAAGTTGCGCCTCGCCGAGGGCGGCGTCCAGCGCCTCCAGGTACTGCCGGCGATGCCCGCCGAGCCCGTCGCAGGCGCCGGCCACGATCAGCGACTCGATGACGCGCCGGTTGCCGAGCCGCAGGTCGATCCGGCCGACGAAGTCCCAGAGGTCGTGGAAGGGGCCGTCGCGCCGGGCCTCGATCATCGACTCGATCACCCCCGCGCCGACGTTGCGGATGGCGCCGAGCCCGAAGCGGAGCCGGTTCTCGCCGACGACCGTGAACTTGAAGCCCGATTCGTTGACGTCGGGGGGCAGCACCTCGAGGCCGAGCTCCCGCGCCTCGTTGATGTACTGCACCACCTTGTCGGTGTTGCCGATTTCCGAGCTGAGGAGCGCCGCCATGAACTCGGCGGGGTAGTGCGCCTTGAGCCACGCCGTCTGGTACGAGAGCACCGAATACGCCACGGAGTGCGACTTGTTGAAGCCGTACCGGCCGAAGGTCTCGATCTGCGCGCCGAGCTCCTCCGCCAGGCGCCGCGGATGGCCCTGGGCCATGGCGCGGTCCACGAAGCGCCCCACCTCCTGCTTGATGAGCGCCTCGTCCTTCTTGCCCACCGCCTTCCGGAGCACGTCGGCTTCGGCCAGGCTGAACCCCGCCAGCACGTTGGCGATGCGCATCACCTGCTCCTGGTAGGTGATGACGCCGTACGTCGGCTCCAGGATGCCCCGCAGCGAGGGGTGCGGGTAGGTGACCGCCTCCTGCCCAAGCTTCCGGCGGATGAACACCGTGTGCATGCCCGCGTCGAGCGGGCCCGGCCGGAGGAGGGCGTTGGTGGCCACGAGGTCGTCGAAGCGGTCGCAGCGCATCGCGCGCAGCGTTTCCGTGGCGAGCGCCGACTCGAACTGGAAGACGCCCGCGGTGCGGCCCTGCCGGAGCAGCTCGTACACCCTGGGGTCGTCGTACGTGGTGGTGCCGAGGTCGGGCGCCGTCCCGTGGCGGGCGTGGATCATCGCCAGCGCGTCGTGGATCACGGTGAGCGTCTTGAGGCCGAGGATGTCCATCTTGAGCATCCCGACCTTCTCGAGCG
>CAYUOK010000228.1:0-2246 GCA_964446395.1 uncultured Gemmatimonadaceae bacterium
CTGAACGTGGCGGAGGACCAGGTCATCGGCGCCACCGGCGTCCCCGTCTGCGGCGACCCCGGCTGGGCCCGCGCCACCCGCCAGCCCGGCCGCCCGATCGAGTACCGCCGGGACTATTACGGTGACCCATCGCGCTTCGGTTGCCCATCCACGGCGGCAGCTGTCGGTCGGAAGTTCGTGACCTGGTACGCCGCCGACGTCCACCACTTCGCCATGTCCCTCAATCCCGATTACCGCTACGAGGCGGGGCGCTGGGGCGGCGTGGCCGTCCACGTGCTCTACCAGCCGGGCGACGAGAAGAGCTGGGGCGGCGGCGTCGCGGTCCAGCGCACCGAGAAGGCGCTCGCCTGGCTCGACCAGACGTTCGGCACCTTTCCGTGGCCGCAGATCACCAACGTCCACCGGATCGAGGGGGGCGGCACCGAGTTTCCCATGATGATCATGGACGGCTCGGCGTCCGAAGGGCTGATCGTCCACGAGCTCGGGCACAACTACGTGATGGGCATCCTGGCCAACAACGAGTGGCGCGAAGGATGGCTCGACGAGGGGTTCACGTCGTACCAGGAGTCCCTCTACGCCGAGGCCCACGGCGGGAACGCCGGAGTGGCTGGCACTGAGCGGTTCCTGCTCGGCATGCAGCTCGACAATTACGCCGAGCCCTACAGCATGATCAGCAACCAGTACCGCGACTTCGTCACCTACGGCGTCAGCATCTATTCGGGTGGTGAGCTGTTCCTGCACCGACTGCAGTACGTGGTCGGCGACTCCACCATGCGGGCCGCGATCCGCAACTACTACGATCAGTGGAAGCTGAAGCACGTGAACGAGGACCGGTTCCGCGCCGTGGTCGAGGAGACCTCGAAGCAGGACCTCGGACCGTTCTTCGCCCAGCAGCTGCACGGGGTGGACCTGACCGACTACGCGGTCGGCCGCACCAGCCGGAAGCAGAACCCCGACGGTGGCTGGGTCACCCGCGTGGAAGTCGTGCGCAAGGCGCCGAGGCAGGTGCCGGTGGAGGTGCAGGTGGCGACCGAGCGCGACACCGTGACGGTGCGTGCCGGCGGGACGGCGGAGCGGGAGTGGGTCGAGGTGCGGACCGCCGCCGAGCCGCGCGGCGTCACCCTCGACCCCCGGGTGCAGACCGGCGACTGGAACTTCCTCGACAACCACAAGTCGTTCGGGCTCTTCCCGAACCCCGGCCGAGTCGAACCGTATCTCGACACCTACTTCTCGACGAAGACGGCCCGCGACCACATGACGCTCGGCCTGGCGCCCGAGGTCTGGTACAACGACGCCGGCGGGGTGACCGTCGGCCTCCGCAGCAGGAGCGACTACCTGGGCCGCTTCGACCAGAACATCCTCTCCATCACCGGCGGCACCGGGTGGGGGGCGGACGATCCGGTCACGAACCTCGATGTGTTTGCGCGGATCAAGAACCCGACCTGGCTCCGGTCGCCGAACGTGAGCCAGGTGTTCGAGGGGTACAGCATGGAAGGCCGCGCCGGCGCGACGGTCGCCGTCGAGAAGAAGCGCCGCGCGCACTTCAACTCCGGCCCGACGGTCACGCGAGGCGTCTCGCTCCGCTGGGTGACGACCACCGACACGGCGTTCCTCGATCCCGGCTATTACGACGACGCCGGTACCGCCGAGGCGACCATCTACGGCGGCGTGGGCAACCGATCCGGCGCCTGGACCCTGGGCGTCAACGCCTCCCTGGGCGGCGGCGTGATGTACGGCAACGAGGGGCCCGGCCTCAGCACCGAGAACCGCTACGACGCGCAGGGCTATTTCCGTGGATTCATGGTGGCCACCGCCCGGCGCTCGCTCGGCACGGTGACCACCGTGGCGTTCCGGGGATTTGCCGGTGCGGCGCTCGCCGAGGACCCGGTGGTCAAGCAGCGGCAGATGTACCTGGCCGGCGCCGACCCCTATGAACAGCTCTACAATCCGTTTCTGCGTTCCGAGGGCGCGCTGCTCGTGCGCCCCGGGGTCTATTACCAGGCGCCGGGCGGGGCCAACCTGCGCGGCTTCGACCCGCACACCAGTTCGCGGCAGGCGTACGGGCTCAACGCCCAGATCGAGCGCACCCTCGTGACTCGCAAGGGCGCCCGGTTCTTCAGCACGGTGGGCCTCAGTCTCTGGGGAGACGTCGCTTTCGCGGACCCGCCGTCGGGCGCGGAGGCGTACGGCGCGCTCCGCGGCTTCGCGGACGTCGGCGTGGGTGTCAGCGCCTCGCACCGGATCGG
>CAYUOK010000229.1:0-2241 GCA_964446395.1 uncultured Gemmatimonadaceae bacterium
AACTTGGGCGTCACGCGATCTCTCCAGATGAGGGCGGCAGGTCGGGCACAGGAACGGTAACCGGCGCCGGGGCGCTCGGGAATGGCTGCGATCTCATGCGGGCCGCACGCGGGCGCCGAAGACACGCGCCGCGTTGGCGCCGGTTCGCTCGATCAGCCCGGCAGGATCCTCGCCGCGGACGGACGCCACCCGTTCCGCCACCAGCCGCACGAAGGCGGGCTCATTGCGGTGCCCGCGGTGCGGGACCGGCGCCAGGTACGGGGCGTCCGTCTCCACGAGCAGCCGGTCGGGGGGGGTGGCGCGGACGAGGTCGTCGAGGGTCCAGGAGCGGAAGGTCACCATCCCGCTGAACGAGATGTAGTGCCCGAGCTCGGCGCCGGCGTCGAACAGGGCGGGTCCGCTGCTGAAGGAGTGAAGGATCGCCACGACGCCGGGAAACGCCCGCAGCACCGCCGCCACGTCGGCGTCGGCCTCCCGGGCATGGATGACCACCGGCTTCCCTGCCTCGCTCGCGAGGGCCATCTGCCGCTCGAAGACCCGGCGCTGGATGTCGCGCGGGGAGTGGTCGTAGTGGTAGTCGAGACCGATCTCGCCGCAGGCCACCACTCGGGGGTCCGCCAAGGTGGAGGAGAGCCAGGCCTCGGTCTCGCCGGTCCAGGTGCGGGCGTCGTGGGGGTGGAGCCCAGCGGTCGTGGAGATTCTCGGTTCGCCGGCGGCGAGCGCCAGGCCGAGTTCGGTGGAGGCCCGCGACTCACCCACCACCACCAGGTGTCCCACGCCGGCGTCGAACGCCCGACCGGTCACCTCGGCGCGGTCGCCGGAGAAGGCCGCGTCGCCGAGGTGGCAGTGGGTGTCGACCAGCACGGGGTCAGACGGTCGGCTGGACCTTCGTGGACCCCGCGAGCGGTGCGCTCGTCTTGACGCCCCGGGCGTCGGCGCCCGGCCAGCGCTGCTCGATGTAGAGGAGGAGCGGACCGGCGATGTAGATCGAGGAGAAGGTGCCGGTGAAGACGCCGAAGAACATCACCAGGGCGAAGGGGCGGATCACCTCGCCACCGAGGATCGCCAGGGCGGAGAGGGTGGCCAGGGTCGTGACGTGGGTCAGCACGCTCCGCGGCAGCGTCTCGTTGACCGCTCGGTTGAGCACCGAGGCGAAGTCGTCGCGCTTGTACTTGTGGAGGTCCTCGCGGACGCGGTCGAAGATGATGATCGTGTCGTTGAGCGAGTAGCCGACCATCGAGAGCACGGCGCCGACCACCACCAGGCTCACTTCGATGCGCATGACCGCGATGAAGACGAGAGTGGCCAGGATGTCGTGCGCCGTGGCCCCGACGGCGGCCAGCCCGAACCGCCACTCGAAGCGCCAGGCGAGATACGCCAGCACCGCCACGAACGACAGCAGGATCGCGAGGAGCGCCTGGGTCCGAAGCTCGGCGCCGACCTTCGGCCCCACGCCGCCGGAGTTGACGATCAGGTAAGTGCCTGCCCCGAGCGTGGCGTCCAGCGCCGCTGACACCGCGACGGCCGTGGCCTGCGTGTCGTCGGCGTCGGTGCCTTCCTTGGCCACCCGCGCCCGGATGGTGAATTCCTGCGCGCTGCCGAAGCTCTGGATCTCCGCGCCCGGGATCCCCTGGGCGTTGAGGGCGGCCCGGAGCTGGCCCACGTCCACCGGCTGCTCGGTGCGGACCTGGACCAGCGTCCCGCCGGTGAACTCGATGCTGTAGTGCAGCCCGAAGATGGCCAGGAAGATGAGGCCGGGCACGAGGATCGCGGCGGTCAGCCCGTAGGCGTACTTCCGGAACCCAATGAAGTCGTAGTTCGCGTTGGCGAAGAATCGGGTCATCGTCAGATGCTCAGCGTGGTGAGGTCGGGCCGCCGCTGCAGCCAGATCATGAAGAAGGTCCGGGAGACGAAGATGGCGGTGATCATGGAGGCGATGATGCCCATGGTCAGCGTCACGGCGAAGCCCTTGACCGGGCCGGTGCCGAACTGGAAGAGGAAGAGCGCCGTGATGACGGTGCTGACGTTGGAGTCGATGATGGCGCTCATGGCGTGCTTGAAGCCCTCGTCCACCGCCAGTCGCACGGTGCGGCCGTGGATGAGCTCCTCGCGGATGCGCTCGAAGATCAGGACGTTGGCGTCCACCGCAATGCCGATCGAGAGCACGATGCCCGCGAGTCCCGGCAGGGTGAGCGTCGCGTCGATCATGGCGAGCCCGCCCAGCGTGAAGAGGATGTAGAG
>CAYUOK010000230.1:0-2233 GCA_964446395.1 uncultured Gemmatimonadaceae bacterium
CGGCTCCGCTTCCAGCGGACGCTCGGCACCTTCTCGCTCGGCGACAGGATGATGAGCTTCTCGAGGTCGCCGGTGCCGAGGCCCATGTTCGGGCTGCCGCCCTCGGAGACGGTCTCGTTGAAGATGAACTCGACGTCGCCCGAGAAGTCGGGGAGGACGGCCATCGAGTCCGGGATGGTGGCCACGAGGCCGGGGGGCAGGGGGTCCGGCGGGCCGCCGGGCGGCGGTTCGATCTTGGCGCAGGCGATGATGCCAAGCGCGATGGCCGCCCCGGCGAGGCGCTGGACGTTCACGCGCAACCCAGTCGCCGTCGGTTGTCGGCCAGCGCCCCCGCCTGTTCCCGCCACGTCGAGAGCTTCTGCCGCTCTCCCTCGACCACGGCGGCCGGGGCGCGGGCCACGAACTGCTCGTTGCCGAGCTTCCGCTCCTGGCCTTCGATCAGCTGCCGGAGCTGCGCCTCTTCCCGGGCCAGCCTGGTGCACTCCCGCTCGCGGTCCGCGGCGCTCAGCGCGATGGAGACCTCGACCCCGTCGGGCAGCACGGCCGTCTTGAGCGCGCCAGCGGAGGCGGTGGCGCCGGAGCGCACCACGACCGCGTCGATCGTCACCTTGGCCAGCCGAGTGATGGTCTCGAGCGAGGGTGCGATGCGAGCACTCGCCGCGGCGCCGGCGGTGGTGAGCGAGCCGCTTGCCTTGTCGCCCGGGTGCAGGCCGGCGTCGGCCCGCAATTGGCGAAGGCTGGTGATGATCAGCTGGATCTCCGCGAAGCGGGCGAGCGCCTCGCCATGCTGCTTCGCGCGGTCATCCGGCACGGGCCACGGCGCGACGCTGATCGAGTCCGTCTCCATCCGGCCCGGGAGGCGCTTCCAGAGCGTCTCCGTCACGAACGGCATGACCGGGTGCAGCAGGCGGAGCGCCACGTCGAAGGTCTGCGCGGCCACGGCGCGCGCCACGTCGCCACCGGGCTGGCTGCCGTAGAGCCTCGGCTTGGCCTGCTCGATGTACCAGTCCGCGAGGTCGCTCCACAGGAAGTGATAGACTGCCGACGCCGCGTCATTGAGGCGGAACTTCTCGTACGCCTCGGTGGCGGCGCGCACGGTGGCGTCGCAGCGGGCGATGATCCAGCGGTCCGCGAGGGCGAGTTCCTCCGGCCGGACCACGGTCGCGTGCGGCCCTGCCAGCGGGCGGGTCGGACCCTCCAGGGTGCCGAGGATGAAGCGGCCCGCGTTCCAGAGCTTGTTGGCGAAGTTGCGGCCCGCGGCGAACGAGGTCTCGAGATCGGCCGGGTCGAGGATCAGGTCGGTCCCGACCGCCATGCCCGAGATGACGGTGTAGCGAAGCGCGTCCGCGCCGTACCGGTCGATCACCTCGAGCGGGTCGATTCCGTTGCCGAGCGACTTGGACATCTTCCGGTGCTGGGTGTCTCGCACCGTCCCGTGGAGGTACACGGTGTGGAACGGGACCCGCCCCCGGAACTCGAGCCCGGCCATGACCATCCGCGCCACCCAGAAGAAGAGGATCTCGGGAGCGGTGACGAGGGTGTGGCCCGGGTAGAACCGCTCGAGGTCCGGCGTCTCCGCGGGCCAGCCGAGGCTGGAGAACGGAACCAGCCACGACGAGAACCAGGTGTCGAGGACATCCTCGTCCTGCCGCACCGTGCCGCCGCACCGCAGGCAGGCGGTAAGGTCGGTGCGTGACACGCTGATGTGCCCGCACGCCGGCTCGTCGCAGTACCACACCGGGATCCGGTGGCCCCACCAGAGCTGGCGGGAGATGCACCAGTCGCGGATGCCCTCCATCCACTGCGCGTACTCCGTGCCTCGGCGCTCGGGGATGAACCGGAGCGCGCCGTCCCGGTACGCCTGCAGGGCGGGGGCGGCGAGCGGCGCCATCCGGACGAACCACTGCTCCGAGAGCCGCGGCTCCACCACGGTCCCGCAGCGGTAGCAGTGCCCGACCGCGTGGCGGTGGCTCTCCACCTTCTCCAGCAGGCCGAGCGCCTCGAATTCCCGCACCACCTGCTTGCGGGCCTCCTCGCGAGTCAGGCCCTGGAAGCGTGCAGGGGCGTTTTCGTTGATGTGCGCATCGGGCGTGAGGACGTCGAGCGACTCCAGCCCGTGCCGGCGCCCGATCTCGAAGTCGAGCGGGTCGTGTGCGGGGGTCACCTTGACCGCCCCGGTCCCGAACTTCGGGTCGATGGCGTCGTCGGCGACGATCGGGATCTCCCGGTCCAC
>CAYUOK010000231.1:0-2232 GCA_964446395.1 uncultured Gemmatimonadaceae bacterium
ACGCCGCCTGGCGGTCGGTCCTGGTCCGGGTGGACACGGTGCCGAAGATGTAGTCCCAGAGGGGCGAGCTCACGCCGTAGCCGAGATCGTCGTCGCGGAAGTGATGGCGCAAGTGGTACTCCCGCAGGAACCGGCCGAGCCCGCTCTGCATCTTCCAGTGATGGGTGGCGTAGTGGGTGGTGTCGTAGATGACATAGCCCACCAGGAAGCCGGCGAAGATCGCCTCCCAGTGCGCGCCGAAGAGGCCGGAGAAGAGGAACCCGAACAGGGCGGCCAGCGGGATGCTGACCGGTGGCGGCATGACCAGCCGGGTGTGATCCTGCGGATAGTCGTGGTGCACGCCGTGCATCAGGAAATGCAGCTTCTTGCCGAGGTCGGTGGTCGGGTGGTAGTGAAAGACCCAGCGGTGCAGCGAATATTCCGCAAACGTCCAGATGAACAGCCCCGCCACGACCAGCCCGACGACCGTCATCCACGTGGCGCCCTGAAGCCCCCGCCAGAGAAACCAACCGGCGACCGGCAGGAAGACAACGGCCGGTGTGGCGGGGTGAATATGGGACAACCGCTCGAGCCAGGGGCTCTTGAAGAGCGGAATGGTCTCGTCCTTGTTGGACACATACTTGGCTGGCATCGTCGACTCTCCTGAACCTCGGGCGCTATCTGGTCGCGCCGCAACCGATACGTGACCTGACAAGTCGTAAAATAATCAATGGCAGGAGGTTACGTCAACTTTTCCCCATCCCGGGTGTGCGATTACCGCCGAGCCCGGAAGAACTGCTTCAGGACCTCGCCGCACTCCACCTCCATGACGCCCGCGATCACTTCCGGCCTGTGATTCAATCTGGGGTGCCGCAGCAGGTCATGGACTGAGCCGGCCATGCCGGCCCGGTTATCCCACGCGCCGAAGACGACGGTACCGACCTTGCTCAGCACGATGGCGCCGGCACACTGGGCGCAGGGCTCGAGGGTCACGTAGAGGGTGGCATCGAGCAGGCGGTCCTCCCCCACCGATTCCAGGGCGCGCTGGATGGCCAGGAACTCGGCGTGGGCGGTGGGATCCTTCCGCTGGATCATTTCGTTGTGGGACTGGGCGATGACCTTCCCATCCCGCACTACGAGCGCTCCGACCGGCACCTCGCCTCGAACCGCGCCCGCCATGGCCAGCCGGAGGGCGGCCTCCATCCAGACCACGTCGGCGGGCGACGCGCCCCCCCTACGCACCGGGCCGCTCCGAAGATCCGGGGGCGGCGGTGAAGGTGAGCTCATCGCCGCGGCGGGCAACCCGGATCGTCGCGCCCTCCGGGAAATGGCCTTCGAGGACCTCGAGGGCGATCGGGTTCTGCAGCCGCTGCTGCACCACGCGCTTGAGCGGACGGGCCCCGTACACCGGATCGTATCCGAGCTCCGCCAGGTATTCCCTGGCCTCCGGGGTGACCTCGAGGCCGAGCTTCCGGTCGGCGAGGAGCTTCTCGAGCCTGGCAAGCTGGAGATCAACGATGTGCCGGATGTCGTCGCGCGACAGCGGCCGGAAGACGATGATGTCGTCCACCCGGTTCAGGAACTCCGGCCTGAAGTGGTGCCGGAGTTCGTTCCGCACGGCACGGTCCACGACGGCCCACGCCTCGTCGTCCGCCGTGGGGCCGGCGTCCACGATGTGGCTGCCCCCGATGTTGCTCGTCATGATGATGACGGTGTTGCGGAAATCCACGACCCGGCCCTGGCTGTCCGTCAGGCGCCCGTCGTCGAGGATCTGCAGCAGGACGTTGAAGACGTCGGCATGGGCCTTCTCGATTTCGTCGAAGAGGACCACGCTGTAGGGCCGGCGCCGGACCGCCTCGGTCAGCTGCCCGCCCTCCTCGTACCCCACGTATCCCGGCGGGGCGCCGATCATGCGGGCCACCGCGTGCTTTTCCATGTACTCCGACATGTCGAGCCGGACGATGGCCCGTTCGTCGTCGAAGAGAAAGTCCGCCAGCGCGCGCGCCGTCTCCGTCTTGCCGACACCCGTGGGCCCCAGGAAGATGAAGGAACCCGTCGGCCGGTTGGGGTCCTGCAGCCCCGCCCTGCTCCGCCGCACGGCATTGGACACCGCCGCCACGGCCTGCGGCTGGCCGACCACCCGCTGCGACAACTCCGCCTCGAGCCTGGTGAGCCGCTCTCGCTCAGACTCCATCATTCGCGACACCGGGATCCCCGTCCACTTCGCCACGATCTCGGCGATGTCGTCGGCGT
>CAYUOK010000232.1:0-2230 GCA_964446395.1 uncultured Gemmatimonadaceae bacterium
CGGTCATCGTCACCACGCCGCAGGAAATGTCGGTGGGCGACGCGCTCCGCGGCGGCAAGATGTTCGACAAGGTGAACGTGCCGGTCCTGGGCATCGTCGAGAACATGAGCGGCTTCACCTGCCCGCACTGCGGCGGGCACACCGACCTCTTCCCGACGGGCGGCGGCGACAAGCTGGGCGGCGAGCTCAAGGTGCCGGTGCTGGGGCGGATCCCGATGCAGGCGCAGATGGCGGATCTGGCCGACCGCGGCAAGCCGATCGTGGTGGCGAGCCCGGAGAGCCCGGCGGCGGTGGCGCTCGCGGAGATCGCGGAGCGGGTGGTCGAGGCGGCGCGGACGCGGGGCGGCGCGGAGTTGCCGATACTCAGGGGATAGGCGGGGACGCGGGGAGGCGGGGAAGGTGCGAGCGGGGCTCCTGAGGGTGGGGGCCCCGTGGTCTTGTGCGCCACGCGGTCCCCTCCGCCTTGGCCGTCGGTACCGGCGGTCCTACTGAGAACTGCTACCGATGTCTTTGATTGCTCATTCCAGGGAGCCCGGATATGGTGACCTGCTCGTAGGGCGCGCCAGTGGCCTCGGTCCGAATCTTGAAGATGAGAAGCTCCCCCTTCAGCCGGACGTGAATTTCACCCTCCTGAACAGGCACCCGCCCGATGTCGAGGCCCGACATCACATTCAAGCGATTGACCAGGGCACCAAACGGTTGATGCGGAACTTGGGCGACGACTCGCCACTGGGAAGAGATCTCGTACTCGACATTGCCAAGCTCGGGATCCCTTAAGACGAACTGGATGCGACTGGCCTGACTTTGCAATGCGTCCGCAATTAGCGTATTGCAGAGATTCGCGATGGGAGGCAGGCCAACAAGGGGTGTCTCGAGATCGTATTCACGCCGGGAGAGGTGCGCCCCGGCCTCGCGCGCTGAACCCATTTTTCACTCCCGGTAGCGCTGCCTAACGCCCGCCATTCTGCTGCGGCGCATTCGTGCCTCACCTGCAGGGGACCGGCATCTCGACCACGACCTTGCCCTTCGCGCGGCCCTGTTCCACGAACGCGAGCGCTTCAACCGTCTCGTCGAACGGGAACGCGCGGTCGAGCACCGGTCGCAGTGTCCCATTCTGGTAGAGGGCCGCCAGCATTCCCAGCTGCTCTCCATTCGCCCGCATGAAGAGGAACGCATAACGAACGCCCAGCTTCCGGGCCCGCG
The DNA here is from genome assembly GCA_964446395.1 of uncultured Gemmatimonadaceae bacterium. Taxonomy (GTDB): domain Bacteria; phylum Gemmatimonadota; class Gemmatimonadetes; order Gemmatimonadales; family GWC2-71-9; genus SPDF01. Next base: position 1,204 of record CAYUOK010000232.1, read on the forward strand.
CCCGGACCTTGAGACCCAACAACCCCATCAGGGGCTTCAAGAATGGCCGACCGACCTGACGGGCGAACGCAGCATCCGGTGGACCGACCACGCTGATCGCCAAGCCACCCGGTTTGAGGACCGTCAAGGATTTCGCGAGGTTCTCGCCACCGAGCGAATCGAGCACGAGGTCGTAGCCGGAGAGCAGTGTGGAGAAGTCGGCCTTCCTGTAGTCGATGACTTCGTGTGCGCCGAGGTCGCGGACCTTCTTCTCGTCTTGACCGCTCGCGGTCGTGGCGACCTGCGCACCGAGGTGCTTGGCGAGTTGGATGACTGTTGAGCCGAGTCCACCGCCGCCGCCATGAATGAGGACCTTCTGGCCGGGCTTGATCTGCGCGACATCGACCAGCGCTTGCCACGCGGTGAGCGCCACCAGCGGGACCGCTGCCGCCTCGACCATTGTGAGTGAGGTAGGCTTGCGGGCAATGTCCTCGTGATCGATGGCGATGTACTCAGCGAAAGCACCGATACGGAGATCGCGGGGTCGCGCGAAAACCTCGTCACCGACCGCAAAGTCCACGACCTCGGCCCCGACTTGCGTCACGACACCAGCGAGGTCGTGTCCGAGTACAAAGGGCGTCTTGTACGGCAAGAGCAGCTTGAACTCGCCATTGCGTACCATCTTGTCCAGCGGGTTGATGCTGGCAGCACTCACACGGACCAGGAGGTCGCGAGGCCCCGCGGTGGGATCCGGCAGGTTGGCGGCGCGGAGGCCGTTCTTGCCGTATCTCTCGACGACGAAAGCCTTCATCGCAGGTGGTCTGTCCCGAAAGGTGTGCGGCTCATGGTGACGATTGACGCTCGCGGTTATGGCGCACTGTGCGCTCCAACGACTGGCGCATCAGTTGCGAGGGGCCTCCGCGGCAGCCGCCGCGCCGTCCTAGGTTAGAACCTACGGTGCGGCGGCTGCCGGAGCAAAGCGCGCCCTCGCCAGCTGCATGCGCTGGTCAGGCCGCGAACTTCCATCGGGGAAGAATCGTCTCAGCCG
>CAYUOK010000233.1:0-2227 GCA_964446395.1 uncultured Gemmatimonadaceae bacterium
AGGTTGGCGGGCGTCCGGCAGGTCACGACGCCGGGACCGCCGCGGGGGAGGGAGCGGCGGAGGGCGGTCACGGCCCCCCGCCCGTCGAGCAGGGCGGCGATGGCCGCCACCGTCAGGTCTCCGCGGAGACGGGGGCGGGCTGCTTCTTCGGCCGGCCCGCCCCGACCGCCACCAGGGTGCGGGACATCTCGCCGCCGCGGCGGAGGACCCCGCGTGCGTTGTCGTAGCTGAGCTGCTCCAGGGCTTTCTCGAGCGGGAGCCACTGGTGGTCGGTGATCCCCTCGTCCTCCTGCGGGATCACGTCCCCCTCGGGGCTCTCGAAGAGGAAGAAGTGGCAGAACTTGTGGATCGAGCGCCCGCGGAAGCGGAAGTGCCAGTCGATGATCCGGATCGGACCGTGCAGCACCAGCGACTCGAGCCCGGTCTCCTCCGCGGTCTCCCGCAGGGCGGCCTCCGCCGGCGTCTCGTCCTCCTCGAGGTGCCCCTTGGGGAATCCCCAGTGGCGATACGAGTCCTTGATCAGGAGGAAACGCGCCTCGGCGCCGAACCGTCGGAAGACGATCCCGCCCGCACTGACCTCGCGCTCCGGCTTCCGTTTCGACATCGGGCTAGAACACCGAGAACTTGAAGTACTTGCGCGGATTGACCTGGATGTCGGCGATCAGCTTCCGCAGCTCGACCATCGTGGCGGTGGTCTCGTTGTAGAGCGTGGAGTCCTTGGTCAGCATGCCGAGGGTCCCCTGCCCCGCCTGCAGCCGCCCCATGATCGAGTCGGCGGCCACGAGGATCCGCACCAGGTTCGTCTCGTGCTCGCGGGCCGCGCTGAGGAGGCCGCGGAGGTCGGCGGTCGCGGCGCGCAGGTCGGTGGACGATCCCTGCGCCGAGTTGACGATGCTCGCGATCTGCCCCTCGCTGGTGGCGGAGTCGAGCCGGGCCAGCGTGGCGTGGAGGTTCTCGGCCGCGTCGGCGAAGTCGCGCGTGCCGGCCGCCGCGGTGGTCGAGATGACGTCCACCTTTTCGGTCTGCTTGTTGGCGAACGCCGTCAGGCGGTTGATCATCGCCAGGAAGTCGTCGAGGCTGTTCCGGACCTTCTGGGCGGTGGTCGAGTCGAAGACGGCGCCGACCCGGTCGGTCAGCAGCGCGATGTCGCCGGCGATCCGCCCCGCCTGCGCGGTGAGCTGCCCGATGTCGGGGAGCGTGGCGCCGGGCCAGTCTTCCGGGCCGGCGCGCTTGGCGGCCATCAGCTCCGCCACCACGGTCGGGTCGTCGAGCGGATCGTCGAGGGAGATGATCTTGGCCTCCCACTCGCCGAAGAGGCTGGCGGTCGAGGCGATGACGCCGGGGTTGGCGGGGATCTCGGAGCGTTCCTGGAGCTTGAGGGTGGCGAGGACCCAGTTGTCGTCGGCCAGCTCGATGGAGTGCACCTGGCCGATCTTGACGCCGCGCAGGGTGACGGGGGCGCCGACGCCGAGCCCGTCCACGGTGCGGAAGCGCACGGTGACCTTCTCGGGGCGGCTGCCGAGCTGGACGCGGCCGAGCCAGACGGCGGCGGCCAGCGTGATGGCGAGGGCGAGAAGGAAGGTCGCCCCGACGACGAATGCGTTGCGCTGCTTCACACGCCCCCCGTCGCAAAGGCGGTGGCGCCCCGGGCGTCCTGGATGTCGGGCCGTCCCTCGATGAACTGTCGCACCACGGGATCCTCCGTCTGCTGAATCTCCTGGACCGTGCCCACCTGGCGGATGCGGCCCTCGTACAGCATCGCGATCCGGTCGCCCACGGTGTAGGCGCTCCGGATGTCGTGGGTCACCACGATGGCGGTGGTGCCGAGCTCCTCGCGAACCCGGATCATCAGCTGGTCGATGACGGCCGAGGTCACCGGATCGAGGCCGGTGGTCGGTTCGTCGTACAGAATGTACCGGGGCCGGAGCGCGATCGCGCGCGCGACGCCCACCCGCTTCCGCATCCCGCCCGAGAGCTCCGACGGAAATTGTTTCTCGGTGCCGCTCAGCCCCACGAGCCGGAGGCTCTGCTCGACCCGCTCGTGCATCTCGTCCTCGGAGAGGTCGCGCCGGGCCAGCCCGAGCCGGAGGTTGTCCTCGATGCTCATCGAGTCGAAGAGCGCGGAGAACTGGAAGACGTACCCGATGCGGCTCCGGAGGGCGGTGAGTCCGTCCCAGTCGAGCTCGTGCACGACCTGGCCGTCCACGCTCACGCTCCCGGCGTCGGG
>CAYUOK010000234.1:0-2226 GCA_964446395.1 uncultured Gemmatimonadaceae bacterium
GCCGGCCTGCCGTTCGGCACCGTCTTCGACCAGTACGACGTCTTCCTCCCGCGGGTGCAGGTCCACACCGAGTTCCACTCCCCCCCGCGCCTGGACGACCATCTCGCGGTGGCGGCGTACATCGGCCGGGTCGGCCGCACCTCGATGACGATCGAGTTCGAGGTGGTTCGCCGCCCCGACGGCACCCACTGCGCTGATGGGCACATGGTGCTGGTGTGCGTGGACCGGAAGGCGCTCAAGCCCTGCCCGATCCCGCAGGGGTTCATCACCCAGCTGGCGCCGTTCACGCTGACGCGCGCCGAGGCGCGGCGCCAGCTCGGCATCGCGCAGGACGTGGCGTGAGGCGATCGGCGGTCCTGGCATTGTCGCTCCTGTCGGCGGCCTGCAACCCGCTCGACGGGAGCGGCACGCTCACCGCCCGCTGGACGACGCCGACCGACACGGCTTCGCTCACGATGCCGGTCACCGGGCGGTGGTGCGTCGGCCCTGGGCGGCTCGACCTCCGGGCGACCAAGGGGGATACCGGGCTCGGGCTCGCGATCTACCCGACCGACAGCGTCGCGTTCGCGGGGTCGTATCCGATTCTCGAGCCGGGTGGGCAACTCCAGGTGCGGCCGAGCGCCGCCGTGGCGCTCCGCTGGATGGGCAAGGTGCTGGTGCAGGGGTGGTGGGGGGATTCTGGCGTGGTGACGCTCAGTGGCGGAAGGCTCCGGGGGATTTCTGGGCAGGGCGAGGCGTGGCTCGTCTCGGCGCTCGGCCCCGACTCGGTGACGGCCCTCGAGTTCAGCTTCCGCGGCGTCCGGGCCGGCAACGACACGCTCTGTGACGTGCCCCCGCTCCCGGTCGGCGTCCCCCTGGACTCGGCGGGAACACTCCCGGCCCCCGGGGTAGATTAGGCCATGAGCGAGACCTACTTCCGCAAGGGCTTCGGCCTCAAGAAGGACATCGAGGGGAGCCTGACCGCCGATTATGCCAGCGGCGTGGTGGACGCCTTCCTGAAGGGCGGTCACACCATCTCGGCGGGACCGCTCACCTTCCGGCTGGCCAAGGAGTTCGGGTTCTGCTACGGCGTGGACCGCGCCGTCGAGTACGCCTACGAGACACGCGCCAAGTTTCCCGACCGGCCGATCGCGCTGGTGGGCGAGATCATCCACAATCCCCACGTCAACAGCCGCCTGCAGCAGATGGGCGTCCGTTTCCTCGCACATGGCGCGGACGGCGAGTTCGACTTTTCCGCGCTGACCACGGACGACGTGGTCATCATGCCGGCGTTCGGCGTCACCATCCGGGACTTCGAGCGGCTGAAGGCGGTGGGGTGCGTGCTGGTGGACACCACCTGCGGCTCCGTGCTGAACGTCTGGAAGCGCGTCGACTCCTACGCGCGGGACGGGTACACGGCCATCATCCACGGCAAGAGCTATCACGAGGAGACCAAGGCCACCGCCAGCCAGGTCACGAAGTACCCCGGCGGGCGGTACCTCGTGGTGTACGACATGGACGAAGCGCGGCTCGTCTGCGACTTCATCGAAGGGCGGGGCGACGCGGCCGCGCTGGCCGCCCGGTTCGCGGGGAAGACGTCGCCGGGCTTCGATTTCGACGCCGACCTCAAGCGGGTCGGGATCGCCAACCAGACGACGATGCTGGCCGGCGAGTCGCTCGCGATCGCGGCGGAGTTCGGGAAGAGCATGGCGCGGCGATACGGCGAGGCGCACCGCGACGAGCACTTCCGGAGCTTCGACACCATCTGCTCGGCGACGCAGGAGCGGCAGGACGCCGTGCTCGCGCTCCTCGAGGAGCCGCTCGACCTGATGGTGGTGGTGGGCGGCTACAACTCGAGCAACACCTGCAACCTGGCCGCCATCTGCCAGGCCAAGGGGGTGTGGACCATCCACATCGAGGACGCCGACTGCATCGACGTCGCCACGGGCAGCGTGCGGCACCAGCCGATCCGCACCAAGGAAGAGGTGACGCTGGAGCACTGGCTCTCGAACGCCCGGCGGATAGGTTTGACCGCCGGCGCCTCGACCCCGAACAACAAGATCGGGGAGACCGTGGTGCGGATCTGCGAGAGTGCAGGGGTGCTGGCCGAACTACGGGAGACGCTGACGCTCCACGACTGAGGTGCGCGATGTCCCACCCGATCATTCCTCCCTTCCGAAACCTGGCGGCCGTCGCGGCCGCCGCCCTCCTCCTGGGTTGCAGCGACCCGGTCGGCAGCGACACGCC
>CAYUOK010000235.1:0-2175 GCA_964446395.1 uncultured Gemmatimonadaceae bacterium
CGGTGCCGCGCCTCTACGAGAAGATCTACGCCCGCGTGCTGGAGAACGCGATGGCAGGCTCCCCGACCAAGCAGAAGATCTTCCTCTGGGCCAAGCGGATCGGCGAGGAGTGGGCCGAACTGGCCATCGAGGGGAAGCCGGTCCCGGCGGCGCTCGGCTTCAAGTACCGCATCGGGCACAAGCTGGTCTTCTCCAAGCTGGTGGCCCGCGTGGGCGGGCGGCTGCGGTTCTTCGTCTCCGGCGGCGCCCCGCTCGCGGCCGACATCGCGCGGTTCTTCTACGCCGCCGGCCTGCCGATCATGGAGGGCTACGGTTTGACGGAGACCTCGCCGGTCATCACCGTCAACGGGTTCGGGCGCGCGCGGTTCGGCACGGTGGGCAAGCCGGTGCCCGGCGTCGAGGTGAAGATTGCCGCCGACGGCGAGATCCTGACCCGCGGCCCCAACGTGATGAAGGGGTATTACAACAAGCCGGAGGCCACGGCGGAGGTGCTCAGCCCCGACGGCTGGTTCAGCACCGGCGACATCGGGAAGCTCGACGCCGACGGATACCTCTGGATCACCGACCGCAAGAAGGACATCATCGTGACCGCGGGCGGCAAGAACATCGCGCCCCAGCCGATCGAGAACCTCGTGAAGACGAACTCCTTCGTCCTGAGCGCGGTCATGATCGGCGACAAGCGCAAGTACCCGATCATGCTCGTGGTGCCGAACATGGAGACGTTGCGCAAGTGGGCGGAGGCGGAGGGGATGACGGGGCGCACCGACGCCGCCCTGCTGGGCGACATCGTGGTGCACAACAAGCTGACGGGCGAGATCAAGAAGACGCTGCGCGACCTTGCCCAGTACGAGATGCCGAAGAAGTTCCTGATCCTCGACCGCGACTTCAGCATCGAGGCGGGTGAGCTGACGCCGACGCTGAAGGTGAAGCGGCGGGTGGTCGAGAAGATCCACCAGGCGCGCATCGAGGAACTGTACGCCGCCGGGGGCGTCGAAACGGTCTACTAGCCGCGCCGCGCCTGCGCCACCCAGACCCCGTCCGCGTTGGCGAGCACCTCGAGCTCCGGCGCGGACGGGGTCGCGCCTTCCCCCACGACTCTCAGGCCGGGGAGCAGGCAACGCACCGCCTCGGCCAACCATGCGGCGTCGGAGGCGAAGCCGGGGCCGAGCACCACCCCACGCAGCTGCCGGCTCTTGACCGGAAGGCGGCCGCCGCGCGCGAGGCTCACCCCCCGCCCCGCAGGCACGCCGGCGGGGGGGTTCACCGCCAGCACGTGTACCCCCTCCGACGCGGCCGCGAACCCCTCCCAACCTTCCCCCGCCCCGCCCACCATCGCCACATAGCCGCCCGGCCCGCCCAGCCCGAGCAACGCCGCCATGGCCGCGCCGGTGAGTCGCTCGGACCGGCGGATGTCCTGGGGCGCCGGGCCGAACTCCGCCACTCCCTCCCGGACCGGATACACCGTGCCGCAGTCCATGCAGCCGAGGTGACCGCCAAGGACCTGGCGATCGCGGACGCCGTCCGGCAGGAGCACGAGGACGTTCTCCTCGTGATCGGCGGGACAGCGCAGGATGTCGGTGAGCTCAATGAACATGGGTCAGGGGCGGAAGACCACCCAGGTCAGCTTCCCCTCCTCCACCGTCACCTTGCGGAAGACCTTGCGGCCGCCGATCTCTGTGCCGACGATGTAGGTGCCCGGCGGGACGTCGCTCACGGCGAAGTTTTCGTGGTAGAGCGGATGGGGATGGTTCTTCGGTCCGTACGTCTCGGCGAAGGAGTAGGGGGTCTCCGACGGCTCGGGCTTGATGATCCCGTAGATCCTGGCCTGCTCGACCGGCTTGCCGTCGTCGTCGAGCACCTGGCCCGCCACGATCCCGGTGCCGGGCAGCGGCTGGATCCAGAGCTCCGGGTTGGTGGTGTACGCGGGGTAGCGCTGGAGAGAATCCACGATCAGCTGGACGTCGGCCGTCGGGGCCACGTGCACCTCGAGGTGGAGGTGGTCGTTCGTCGCCCGGCCGGTGTTGCCGACCTCGCTGATCACGTCGCCCGCGGCCACCCGCTGTCCCACCGTGACGCGCAGGGCGGAGTTGTGGTAGTACACGGAGAAGACGAGCTTCGGCCCGTCGGCCTCGAGGATCGAATCGTGCCGGATAGCGACGGTGAGCGCCCCCGCCT
>CAYUOK010000236.1:0-2163 GCA_964446395.1 uncultured Gemmatimonadaceae bacterium
AGCAGCATCATCACCCTCTGATGCCTGCCCCGGGGTTGTTCGTCGTCGTCGAGGGCCCCGAGGGGTCCGGCAAGTCGACCCTCGTCCGGGCCCTCGCGGAGCGCATGGCGGCGGCCGGGCGTGAGCCGGTGGTGGTCCGGGAACCCGGCGGTACCTCGGTGGCGGAGTCGGTGCGACGGGCGCTGCTCGAGGCGGATCACCAGGTGGCCCCGGTGGCGGAGCTCTTTCTCTTCCTGGCCGCCCGGGCCGACCTCACCGCGCAGGTGCTCCGGCCGGAGCTGGACCGGGGGCGGGTGGTCCTGGCGGACCGGTTCACCCTGTCCACCGAGGTCTATCAGGTCGTCGGACGAGGGCTCGACCGGGACCTGGTGGCCGCGGGGAACGCCGCCGCCACGGACGGCCTGAAGCCGGACGTGACCCTGGTGCTCGACCTCCCGCCCGGGGTCGGGCGGGGGAGGCAGGAGGCGGCCGGCAAGGCGCTGGACCGGCTCGATCGGGAGTCGGGCGACTTTCACGACCGGATTTGCCGGGCCTATGTCGCCGTTTCGGGGCCCGGCATAGTACACTTGGATGGGACCTGGACGGCCGAGCGGTTGCTCGACGCGGCCTGGACGGCCGTGCGGAACGTGCGGCCTGACCTTTGGAGGCAGTCATGAAGCAGCGTTGGGGGCTCATTTTCGCCGTGGCGTGCATCTCGTTCTTCTCGGGCGGGTGGCTGCTGCAGCGTGGCGTGGACAACGACGGGGGCGTCTACCGCAGCGCGCGCCTGTTCGACGACGTGCTGGCGCGAGTCCAGACGTACTACGTCGACAGCATCGGCGAGGCCGACCTCTACCAGAAGGCCACCGTCGGCATGCTGGCGGAGTTGAACGATCCCTACACCGACCTGCTCCAGGGCGACAACTACAAGGCGCTCACCGAGACCACCACCGGCAACTACGGCGGGCTCGGCATCCAGATCGACGTACGCGGCGGCTGGATCACGGTCGTGTCCCCGTTGCCGGAGACCCCGGCCGAACGGGCCGGCATCCAGACCGGCGACCAGATCATCGCCATCAACGGCGCCTCGACCGAGGGCTACTCCTCCGAGAAGGCGGTGTCGAGCCTCCGAGGGCCCGCCGGCACCGACGTGGTGCTCTCGGTCCGGCGGAGCGGCGTGCCGGAGCCGATCGAGTTCAAGCTGACGCGCGCACAGATCCACAACCGGTCGATCTACGCGCCCACGCTCTTCCCGAACAACATCGCGTATGTCGGGCTCACCACGGTGAGCCAGGCGTCCACGAGCGAATTGCGTCAGGCGATCGACAGCCTGCGCGGCGCCGGCGCCACCTCCCTCATCCTCGACCTGCGGGGCAATCCCGGCGGGTTGCTCGACGAGGGCGTGGAAGTGTCGGACCTCTTCCTCGACCCGGGGCAGGAGGTCGTGTCCACGCGCGGCCGCGCGCCGGGCTCGTCCGAGACCTACTCCGACAGCAAGCCCCAGGCGTGGCCGCGGATGCCGATCGTCGTCCTGGTGGACGTCGGGTCGGCCAGCGCGGCGGAGATCATCGCGGGCGCCCTGCAGGACCATGACCGGGCGCTGGTGGTGGGCCTCCCGACCTTCGGAAAGGGGCTGGTGCAGTCGGTGTTCCGCATCGACCAGACCACCGCGCTCAAGCTCACGACGGCGCGCTGGTACACGCCCAGCGGCCGGACGATCCAGCGGACTGCCTCGGACGAGCGCGACCAGGTCATGCAGGCGATGGCGGCCGCCGACAACGGCGGCGTGGTCCCCGACTCGGTGCTGCACGCCCGGGGCGACTCGCTCGGCCTTCCCGAGTTCAAGACCGACGACGGGCGGATCGTGCTCGGCGGCGGCGGGATCGTGCCCGACCTGATCGTGCGGCAGGACACCTTCACCACGGCGGAGCGCGAGTTCGCCAAGGCGATCGGCGCCAACTTCGCCGTGTACCAGGACATCCTGACCAGCTACGCCCTCGAGCTCAAGAACGCGGGCACCGTCAAGTCTCCCAACTTCTCGGTCACCCCCGCCATGCGGACCGTGGTCTACGACCGGCTCGAGGCGAAGGGCGTCACGATGAGCCGGGCCACCTTCGACGGTGGCGCCGCCACGGTGGATCGCCAGCTCGGCTACATGATCGCGCGCTACGTCTTCGGCCGTTC
>CAYUOK010000237.1:0-2158 GCA_964446395.1 uncultured Gemmatimonadaceae bacterium
AAGCGCCTGACCGCGATCCGGAAGGCGGTACGCAAGGCCGCGCCGGACGCCGCCGAGGCCATCAGCTACGGCATCCCGGCCTACAAGCAGGGCGGGATCGTGGTCTACTTCGCGGCGCACGCCAGCCACATCGGGATGTACCCCGCGCCGAGGAGCATTCCCGGATTCAAGAGGGCGCTCTCCGCGTTCGGGGGAGGGACGGGCACTATACAGATGCCGCACGACGAGGCCATCCCCCTCGACCTGATTGACCGGATTGTCCGGTATCGGTTGGACCACAATCTGAAGCGCGCGGCGACCAAGGCGAGGAAGCGTTAGTGGGCGCGGAAGCGCGTTGGCTGCGACCACCTGCCTGCGGCCTGCTCCTCGTAGGCGTGGTCGCGACCATGATGGCCGCCCCGGCGTTCGCTCAGGAGCAAGTTCGACCGACCGGGCTCTGGGGCCGCGCCACCTTCGGCATGAGCCGCCTGGAACAGTCGTGCGACTCCTGCCGGTTTGACGGTTCCGTCACCGCGTCAAATTTCAACCTGACCGCGGGATACGCCTGGTCGCGCGTGGCTGTCGGCCTTGAATTGGGCGCGATCAGCTTCCAGAACAACCAGGGGGACGTCTCGATGGTCCTCGTCACCGCCTCCTGGTACCCCTGGTCGACCTCAGGCGCCTTCTTGAAAGGGGGCGTTGGCTCCTCGAAGTTCCTCGGCACAGAGGACGCGGATGGCATCAGGGACGCCGAAGGAAGCGGGTTCGGCGCGCAGACGGAGCTCGGCATCGACCTCTCGATGGGGAATCTCGGTGTGACGTCCGTGGTCTTCGCCCAGTATGCTCATCAATCGGCGGTCACGGCGTACGGCACCTTTCCGGCCGGACGCAACCTCACGCAATGGAATTTCGGCCTTGCAATCGGGCTAACCGTCTTTTGACCATCCGCCCGGCCCTCCCGCTGCTCGTGGCATCGGTCATGGCGCTGTGCGCAGTGCGGCCCGCGGCGGCACAGGTCCGGGTCGAAGTCGAGCCGGCCTTCGGCGTGTACAACGGCCTGAACTCGTTCACCCAGCCGACCCCTGCCAATCCCGTAAACCCCGGAGAGGCGATCGCCCAGGGCACAGCGCTCACCTTCGGTGTGCAGGCAACCGGGTGGGTCGGGTCCGGTGTGGGCGTCCGATTCCTCGCGTTCAACGCCGCGAGCGAGGTCGGCCTCAGCGAGGCGAACTACTTCGACGTCCCCGATGTCCCGGCCAACGTCACCATCCTCGGCCTCGAGGCGCTCTGGCCGCTGAGACCATTCGCCAGCCAACTGCGGGTGTTTCTTGCGGGGGGCATAGGCTTGGTGCTGCGGGATGGGGATGCCTACGACGGATTTCAGGGGACCAGCGACCTCGGAGGATTGGTGGGGATTGGCTCACGCTACGTGCTCTCCGATCGCCTGAGCCTGCAGGGCGATCTCCAGCTCGCGCTGTATTCTCTGTCCCTCACCGGACCGACCGGACTGGAGTATCCGTCCGCTTTTCAGGCCGACCTCCTGGTGACGTTCGGGCTGGCGGTGACGCTCACGGAGGGCCAGGAGGAATGAGGCCGAAACGCCAACAGCCGGCCCGACTCTCGTCGGACCGGCTGTCGTCATCAAACCGTGTGACCTGCCAACGCCAGAGGCGTTAGGAAGCCGCGCGGGTCACGTTCTCGGCCGCCGGGCCCTTGGCGCCCTGGACCACATCGAACTCCACCTTTTCGCCTTCGGCCAGCGACTTGAAGCCGTCGCCGTTGATGGCGGAGTGATGCACGAAGCAATCCTTCGCGCCGCCCTCGGGGGTGATGAATCCAAAGCCCTTCGCATCGTTGAACCACTTCACAGTTCCGGTGGTACGCATTGCTGTACTCCATCTCGTCTTGAATCGGACCGCGGCGTTGCCGTGTATACCGACTTGTACTGCCCCGTGACAAGCCCTCACGGGAAGGGTGGTGCGATGGTGCCGGGGACCTCCCCGGTCGCCACCAACGGTCTCGCAAACAAAAGGGGCCACAGCATTGCCGGGGCCCCAACGCTCACTCGGAATTGTTCCGCGTATACGTGCTTCGACCGCTGAGGGAACATACAACCGCGTCCCCAGGCGCGCAACCACGAATCTGCAGACCCCCGGCTCCCGTCACTCTCCCGGCGGCG
>CAYUOK010000238.1:0-2143 GCA_964446395.1 uncultured Gemmatimonadaceae bacterium
CGCGTGGAGGCGAACCCCTCCTCCGCCGGATGGCCGACGGCCACCAGCGCCGGGACCCGCGCGTACGACGGCAGGCCAAGGACGGACTTGACCTGCTCCGGATCGAAGCCGAGCATCGGCGAGGTCCCGAGCCCCATGCCCTCGGCCACCAGGAGCAGGTACCCCAGCGCGATGTAGCTCTGCCCCGCGCCCCAGGCCTCGCGGTCCGCCTCGCTCTGCGCTCCGATCGTCGAGAGGAGGTGCGCCTTGGTGCCGGCGGCTTTCTCGGCCGGCAGCGTGCGCGCGAAGGTCTCCTCCACGTTCATGAGCGCATCGAGCGTGTCGGTGTACAGGACGAGTACGACCGGAGCGGCGCCCACCTGCGGCTGACCGTACGCCGCCGCCTGGAGCTGGCTCTTGAGCTCCGGGTCGCGCACTGCCACCCAGCGCCAGGGCTGAAGGTTGAACGCGGATGGGGCGCGGCCCGCGGTCTCGACGAGTTGCGCCAGTTCCGATTCCGTGACCGGGGCGTTTGAGTAGCGGCGAATGGAGCGACGGGATTCGGCGGCCTCGAGAACGGCGTTGGCGAGCGGGGTCGTGATCATTTTAGTGTTCTCCTAAATAATGTTATAACATATAATGAACTAAACGAAAGCCCCGAAAGACGGGGCGTGGTCTACCCTCGATGACAGGGGGTGAGACGCCGGACCTCGTCGAGAATGCCGATCAGCGAGCGGAGCCGGGCGTCGGACACCTGCCCGACCTCGTGCTCCTCGAACTGCCGGAGCGGCGCCGCCACCTTGTCCAGGAGCGCCAGCCCGCGGGGAGTGATCTTCGAGGTCACGACGCGGCGGTCTTCCGTGTTCCTGGCGCGCGACACGAGCCCCATCTTCTCGAGGCGGTCGAGGAGCCGCGTGGTGTCCGCCACCGGGGCCACCAGCCTCCCCTGCACCTCGCAGCGTGGGAGGCCGTCGGCCCCTGCCCCGCGGAGAATCCGCAGCACGTTGTACTGGGTGGGCGTGACCCCGTAGGGGCGGAGCAGTTCAGCCACCCGCAGGTCGAGCAGCGCCGCCGTCCGCTTGATGCTGAGCACCGCCTCCTGCACCGTGGAGGTGAAGGGCTTGTTCTGTTTCAGTTCGCTTGCGAGTTGACTCATGGCCGTATATTATGTGTTGTAACACTAAATGTCAAGTCCGTCCACATGGAGGAGGTTAAGTCCCGTGAGCCAGACCGCAACTCCCCGTCAGGGCCGGCGCGCCGCCGGGATCCTCCCCGGCGTCGCCACGCCGGAGGGAGAGGGGATCATCGTCCATCGCCCCTTCCCTTCGTACGCCGCCCGGGAGATCGACCCGTTCCTCCTCCTCGACCGCCTCGGCCCCATCGACATCGCCCCCGGCGGAGGCGGCGGCGTTCCGCCCCACCCGCACGCCGGCTTCGAGGTCGTGAGCTATCTGCTCCAGGGTGGTCTCGAGCACCGCGATTCCGCGGGCCACCACGGCCGGCTCGCCCCCGGCGACGTGCAGTGGATGACGGCCGGTGCCGGCATCATCCATTCCGAAATGCCGACCGACGACCTCCGCCTGCGCGGTGGCACGCTCGAGGCCGTCCAGCTCTGGATCAATCTCCCCGCCCGCGACAAGCAGTTGCCGCCTCGCTACGGCGACATCGTCGCGGCCGCCCTGCCGACCGCCACGTCGCCCGACGGCCTCGCCTCCGTCCGCGTCATCGCCGGCGAAGCCCTCGGTGCCCGCGCGAGCCTCCCGCTCCGCACCCCCATCACGTACCTGCACTGGACGCTGTCACCCGGCGCCGTCGTCCACCAGCCGCTGCCGGAGGGAACGGTGGCCCTCGCGTACGTCCTGGCGGGCGAGGCGCATGCGGGCAGCGACGCCCTGCCCGCCACGCGCGACCAACTGGTGACCTTCGAAGGCGACCGTGGCCCGGTGACCCTGCGGGTGCCCGCCGATGGAGCACGCACGGAGGTGCTCCTCCTCGCGGGCCCGCCTACCGGTGAGCCGGTGGCGCGGTCGGGCCCGTTCGTGATGAACACGATGGCCGAAATCAGGCAGGTGATCGAGAAGTACCGCGCGGGCGGACTGGGAGTGATCCGAACGACCGGCTAGGCGCCGGGTTGCTGCCGGAGCCGCAGGAGGTGCTTGAGTCG
>CAYUOK010000239.1:0-2136 GCA_964446395.1 uncultured Gemmatimonadaceae bacterium
GCAGCATGGCGGGCCAGATCACGCAGTGGAAGCGGGTGATGTCCTTGCCGATGACGTGCAGTTGCGCCGGCCACGTGGCGCGGGACGACGGGGCGCGCGTGGCGGTCCAGTAGTTGGGGAGGGCGTCGAACCAGACGTAGGTGGTCTGCTGCTCCCCCTGGCTCGTGAGCCGCGGGAAGGGGACGCCCCACGTGAACCGTGAGCGGCTCGCCGAAATGTCGTCCAGCCCCTGGTGCAGGAGCCCGAGGATCTCGTTGCGCCGGCTTTCGGGCTGCACGAAGCCGGGGTTCTGCTCGATCAGTTCGAGGAGGAAGTCGCGGTACCGGGAGAGCCGGAAGAACCAGTTCTGCTCCTCCACCCATTCCAGCGTGCGCGTCGGGTGGAGCTCGCACCGGTCGTCCACGATCTCGGCGTCCTGCTTGAACGACTCGCAGCCGACGCAGTACCGGCCGCGATACGATTGCTCGTAGAAGTCGTCGGGGTTGCGCTCGAAGATCCGTTCGATCAGCTCGCGAACGCCCGCCTTGTGCGCCTCGGCGGTGGTGCGGATGAACTGGTCGTGGGAAATGCCCAGCCGCGCCCACATCGCCTCGAAGCGCCCCGCCACCTGGTCCACCAGCTGTTGCGGCGTCAGCTCCGCCGCGGCCGCCGCCTGGGCCACCTTCTGGCCGTGCTCGTCCATGCCGATGAGGAACCAGACGTCGTCGCCGCGGAGGCGGTGGTACCGGGCGATCGCGTCGGCGCCGATCTTCTCGTAGGCGTGGCCGAGGTGCGGGTCGCCGTTGGCGTAGTCGATGGCGGTGGTGATGTAGAAGCGGGACACTCAGCCCCCGCTGCCCTGAGAAGGCCCCCCGGGCCCTCCGGAACCGCCACCGCCACGCCGCCGCCGTCCACGCCGGCGGCGCTTCGAGCGGGGCGGCGGGGCCGCGGCCGCCTCGTCGACAGGCGCGGGCGGTGTCGCGCTCGCCTCGGCCGATGGCGCCTCCCGGCGGGGTGGGCTCGGGCGGGGCGCGGGAGCCACTGGCGCCGCCACGACCGCCGCCGGTGCGGCGCCACCCGCCGCCTCCACTTCCTCCTTGAGCTGGAGCAGCGGGACGATCCGCTGGCCTTCCTCGTTCCGGAGGAAGACCCGCTCGCGGAAGAGGTCCACCGCCACCACCTTCTCCTGGCCCCGTGACGTGACGACCATCCTGCCTTCCTTCGGGAAGCGCTTCCGGGTCGTCACGTAGAACTCGTGCTCGTACTTGAGGCAGCAGAGCAGGCGACCGCACCCGCCCGAAATCTGGGACGGGTTCAGCGAGAGGCGCTGGTCCTTGGCGAGCCCCAGGTTGACGGGGGAGAGCTCGGTGAGCCAGGTAGAGCAGCAATACTCCCGGCCGCACCGCCCCACACCGGAGAGACGTGCGGCCTCGTCGCGGACGCCGATTTGGCGCAGCTCGATCCGGGTCTTGAACTGCCCGGCCAGCTCGCGGACCAGGTTGCGGAAGTCCACCCGCTTCTCGGACGTGAAGTAGATCGTGAGCTTCTTGCGGTCCCACTGCCACTCGGCGTCGCTGATCTTCATCGGGAGGTTGTGGGCGCGCACCCGCTCGATGATCTGGCGGCGGACGTCCTCCTCGGAGCGGCGCAGCTCCTCGTGGGAGGCGACCTCCTCGCGGGAGGCGCGACGCAGGACCGGGGCGCGATCGCCGGGAGGCGCCTCGCCCGAGGCGCAGCCGCCGCAGCTGGAACCGCATTTCTTGAGGGCCGTTTCGCCGACCGCGCTGATCCGGCCGAGGTCCTGGCCGCGGTCGGCGTCCACGATCACCGGGTCGCGCATCCGCAGCAGGTCCTCGTCCCCCGCCCAGTCGAACAGCCCCTTCCGGTTCCCCTTGAACCGGACCTCCACGGTCTGCGGCATCAGGCCTCGGTGTACGCGCCCATCGCGCCGTACTTCTCGGCGCGACGGCGAACCAGTTTCTCGGGGCGGATCTTCCGGAGCTCCCCGACGTGCCGGAGCAGCGCCTCGCGCACCGCCTCACCCGTCGCCTCGTGATCGGTGTGGGCGCCGCCGGGCGGTTCCGGGATGATCTCGTCGATGACCTTGAGCCGGAGAAGGTCGGCCGCCGTGAGCTTCAGCGCTTCCGCCGCGCGCTC
>CAYUOK010000240.1:0-2074 GCA_964446395.1 uncultured Gemmatimonadaceae bacterium
GTCGGGGGCGAGACGCGATGATCGTCTGCGGCTGGTGCGGGCACCCGACCGACCCAGCGACCGCCTGCGGTCACTGCGGCCGGGACCCTGGGCTGCCCTACGAGCAGCGCGGCACGCGCCCGCCGGATGCGCGCCGGGCCATGATCGCCAAGGCCGAAGCGATGTTGCGGGCATCGGGCGAGCGGGTCACCGACGAAGCCATCGGCGAAGCACTCGGGCGCGATGGCCGGACCATCCGGCGCTGGCGCCAGCAGATGGCCGGGAATGTCCCGGAGATGACCGCCGGCCGACCTAGAACGCCTACCGCCCAGATCGGAGACTGACCACATGGCCACCGCCATCGGATCCTACGTGACGGCATCGCTGCTCAAGACACGCCTCGGCATCGGCGACACCACCGATGACACGGTGCTGGGGCTCGTCTGCGATGGCGTCAACCAGTTCATCGAGACCAAGACGCGGCGCACACTCGCCCCGATCACCAGTGCCACCTACGTCTTCGATGGTCAGGGGCGCCGGGTGCTCGACGTGACCGAGACTGCCGATGGGCAGTTCATCGGCGGGCTGCGGGCCATCTCGCAGCTACAGGTGCGCGCACAGACCGGGGCCACACTGGAGACACTCGCATCCACCGACTACTTCCTGCGCGGCGTGCCGGGCCCCGGGATGCCCTACGAGCGGGTCGAGATCAGCGACCTGCCGACCGGTGGCTACACCGCGTTCCCGCGGGGCTATGCGACCGTCAGCATCACCGCCACGGCCGGACCGGCGGCCATCCCCGACGACATCGCCGACGTGGCAGCGACCGTCGCGACGCGGGCGTGGTACGCGGTCCAGTCAGCCGGTGGCGGGGATGCGTCACAGGTGGGGACCGACGCCATGGGCGCGATCGTCATCCGGTCGTTCTGGCCCAAGGAGCTGGACACGCTCATGGCCTACCGGCGCGGACGTGACATGGCATGACTAGTCCCGCCATCGACTTCGAGGCCGTCTGCGATGCACTGGCAGCGCGGTTCGTCGCGGCCACGATCGGGACCCCCAGCGGCCAGACGTCTATCCGCAAGTCGTATTCGGAGACACCCAAGGCCATCGCTGCCCTGCCGGCCCACTACCTCGAGGTGCGCGAGGGGTCGATCGTGGCCAACAGCCGCTGGGAGCACGAGATCTCGGTCGATGGCGTGCTCGTCATCGCCAAGCGGCCGGGTGACACGGCACGCACCGAGACCATCCGGCGCAAGTGGCTGCCCTACCTGCTCCATGCGACGGTCGACGCGCTCAAGCTCGGCATCGCACCAGGCGCCTACGAGGTCGCCAAGGCCCTACCGAGTGGCTGGGAGTGGGATGAGGTCGAGGTCGGCGGGACCGAGTACGACGCCATCCGCGTCCACTGGACGCTGTACCTGTACGAGACCGTGAGTCTGACACCATGACCACGCGCGTTCGCGGCACATCCACCCTGCGGGTCACGGTCGATGGCGTCCCGGCTATCCACCGGGCGTTCCGGCCGCTCCTCGAGCCCGAGATCACCCAGATCATCGATGCTGCCAACCGCACGGCCGCCCGGTCGCTGGCCAAGGACGTCAAGGCCGAGGCCCGACCGGTGTCGCGGCACATGGCCCGGGCTGTGCGGGTCAAGCGCGCAAAGACCGGCAAGCCCGGATGGGTCGTCGGCAGCCGGCGCAAGATCGCCTTCTTCTGGCACATGGTGATCAACGGCACGCGGGACCACGGCCCGCGCAAGGCCGACGCGCTCGTCTTCGTGCCCGGCTGGAACCCGTACCTCGGTGCGTCGTCCCACGGCGCGGGCAACGGCTGGGTACGGGCGCGCCGTGTCCGGGGAGTCAAGCCCAATCCCATCATCGATCGGGTCGTCGCCCGACGCGAGCGTCAGACGGCCGACGGCATCGAGCGCGACATCGTCAAGAGGACCGGCCTCTGACGCACCCCTGACCTGACCTGAACCGCCGCCCGGACGGAATGCGGAGTTACGACCGGGCACCGTGCGGACTCCCCACTCCGCGAGAGGTATCCCATGTCCGAAGGAGTCTTCAACGTAGTCGCCCTGGGGCGACAG
>CAYUOK010000241.1:0-2051 GCA_964446395.1 uncultured Gemmatimonadaceae bacterium
GGCAAGATCAACGCCGAGGTGACCGGCCGGCTGGCCGAGACGCTCGGCGGGATCCGCATCGTCAAGGCATACAGTGCCGAGCGGCGCGAGCGGTACGTCTTCGCCGCCGGGGCGCATCGGCTGTTCCGGAACGTGGCGCAGTCGATGACCGCCATTTCGGGGACGGGGGCGTTCGCCACGGCGATCGTGGGCGGGATCGGCGTCCTGATGATCATGGTGGGCGGCGGCGACGTGCTGGCGGGGCGGATGACGGTCGGCGACCTCATCATGTACGTGTTCTTCACCGGGCTCATGGCGGCGCCGATGGTGCAGATCGCCTCGATCGGCACGCAGATCACCGAGGCCTTCGCGGGGCTGGACCGGATCCGCGAGATCCGGCTCCTCGCGACCGAGGACCAGGAGGACGCCTCCCGGGACCCGGTCGGGGAGATCCGGGGCGACGTGGCGTTCGAGGATGTCTGGTTCGAGTACAATCCTGGTGTGCCGGTCCTCAAGGGCATCAACTTCGCCGTGCCGGCCGGCACCACCACGGCGCTGGTGGGCGCCTCCGGCGGCGGCAAGAGCACGCTCATCTCCCTGGTGATGGCCTTCAACCGCCCGAAGACGGGGCGGGTCCGCATCGACGGCCGGGACCTTGCCACGATCCGGCTCTACGAGTTCCGGCGCGCCATCGGCGTGGTGCTGCAGGAGAACTTCCTCTTCGACGGCACCGTCGCCGAGAACATCGCCTTCGCGCGACCCCACGCCACGCGCGACCAGATCGAGGCGGTGGCGCGCATCGCCCACGCCGACGAGTTCATCCGCGGTTTCGAGCAGGGCTACGACTCGGTGGTGGGCGAGCGGGGCATCAAGCTCTCGGGAGGCCAGCGGCAGCGGATCGCCATCGCGCGGGCCATCCTGGCCGACCCGCGCATCCTGATCCTCGACGAGGCGACCAGTTCGCTCGACAGCGAGAGCGAGGCCCAGATCCAGGACGGCCTGCGCGCGCTCCGGCGCGGGCGCACGACGTTCGTGATCGCGCACCGGCTCTCGACCATCGTGACGGCGGACCAGATCCTGGTGCTGGAGGGCGGGGAGATCGTGGAGCGGGGGACGCACCGGGAACTGCTGGCGCTGGGCGGGCGCTACCGGCAGCTCTACGACCGCCAGTACAACGTGGAGATGGACCGCTTCATCAACCCGGGCGAGGACTTCACGCCGGACGTGCCGACGGAATCGGCGCCAGCCCGGTCGAGCCAGACCCTGTAGCCACCCCCAGCACCTCGCGGAGGGTGGACTCGCCGCGATCCCGCGCGTACCACTTCCGCACCTGCGGGTAGAGATCCGCCTTCGGCACGACCCCCTTCTTGCCCATCACCCACGCCTGGAGCTCCGTCGGGCGCGGGCCCCAGTGTCCCGACTCGGCAAAGTCCGCATCGAGGACGATCACGATCGGGATCGCCCGCGCGCCGTTGGTCAGGTAGCGGTCCATCACCTCGGGATGCTCGTCGCGGCGCAACACCCGCAACTCCAGCCCCGGCACCTGCTCCACCATCTTGGCCAGGATCGGGATGGTGTTGGACGCGTCGCCGCACCAGTCTTCGGCCAGCACCAGCAGCCGGCGCGGCGTCGCGCTGAAGTCCAGCGCCCGCGCCCACTCCGGCACGGTCGCGATGCGATGGATTCCGTCCCACAGCCCGCGGTGCTCGGTACTGGCCGCCACGTACTCGTGGAACGGGAGCGCCTGCGCCCACAACGCGCGAAAGTCGAGCGACATCGGTTACCCCTGGAAACGCTGGAGCCGTCAGCGGGCCGGTCAGTCGGCCAAGGCTAACGGCTCCTGGTTGAGACCCCGCTGAAGGAACGCGGAAGTTCGCTTCAGAGTTCCCGGATCATCACGCCCCGCCGGGCGAGTTCGTCCACGTAGGGCTGGAACGGCATCGCCTCGTCGGGGGTCAGCACGCCCTTCCGGGTCACGCGGCCGTCGGCCTGCATCAGCCCGGTGATGGCGAGCGAATACCCGGTGGTGCGCATCATGGCGCTGATGTTCCGCGCCGTGTCCTTGTGGTCCA
>CAYUOK010000242.1:0-2039 GCA_964446395.1 uncultured Gemmatimonadaceae bacterium
AGGTCGTCGCCCACGAACGCCACCTCGTCCCAGCCGAGGCCATGCTTGGTGAGCAGGGTCTCGAGGAGCGGGACCTTCCGCGCGCCCGAGTCCTGGAGGACGTCGTCGATCCGGAGCTCGCGGGCGCGGAGCGAGGTGGCCTCCGACCGCCGGCCGCTGATGATGGCCACCCGGATCCCTGTGCCATCAAGGAGCGCCAGCCCCAGCCCGTCCTGGATGTCGAACCGCTTGAGCTCGACCCGCTCGCCGCCGCCGCCGGCGCCGATGTACACGCCATTGTCCGTCAGGACGCCGTCGACGTCGAGCGCCAGGAGGCGGACCCGCCGCGCCACGCGTGGGTCAAGCACCGGCGGCCTCGCGGGCGAGGGCCCAGAGGTCGAGCGTCCGGTCCATCAGCGCGTCGAGCTGGTCGAGCGGCCACTGCGTCGCCGCATCGCTCGGCGCGCGCGCCGGGTCGGGGTGCGTCTCGAGGAAGAACCCGTCCGCGCCGCTGACGGCCGCGGCGGCGATGAGCGGCGTGATGAAGTGCCGGAGTCCGCCGCTCGCGCCGCCCTCGCCCTGGCCGGGCTGCTGGACGGAGTGGGTGGCGTCGAAGATGACCGGCACGCCGGCGGCGGCGCGCATCCGCTGGAAGCTCCGCATGTCCACCACGAGGTCGCCGTAGCCGAAGAAGGTGCCTCGCTCGGTGACCGCAACCTCCTTCGCGCCGGCGCCCTTCACCTTTTCCACCGCGCCCAGCATCCCCTCGGGCTGCATCCACTGCCCCTTCTTCACGTTCACCGGCTTGCCGGTCCGCCCGGCGGCCACCAGCAGGTCGGTCTGTCGACAGAGGAAGGCGGGGATCTGGAGGATGTCCACCACCTCGGCCGCCGCGGCGGCCTGCGCCGCCTCGTGAATGTCGGTGAGGATCTGCAGGCCGGTGGCGGCGCGCACCCGCTCCAGCGCGCGGAGGCCCTCGTCGAGCCCCGGTCCGCGCTGTCCCCCGCCCCGCGAGCGGTTCGCCTTGTCGAAGCTGGCCTTGAAACAGACGGGGATCCGGCGCCGCGCCGACAGCGCGGCCAGCGCCTCTCCCACGCGCAGCATGAGTTCGTCCCCTTCGACCATGCAGGGCCCGGCGATCAGGAACGGGGCGCGGTCGAAGGTCCAGGGCATCAGCGCGAAGCCTCGGCCAGGTTGACCTTCCCCTTGGCGGGGGTCGCCACGGCCTGGCGGCGGGCCAGCGCCGCGCCGATGAACCCGGAGAAGAGCGGGTGGGGGCGCGTCGGCCGCGACTTCAGCTCGGGGTGGAACTGGCAGCCGATGAACCAGGGGTGGTCGGGGAGCTCGATGAGCTCCACCAGCCCGCCGTCGGGCGACTGGCCCGAGAGCCGGAGCCCGAACTCGGCGAGCACGTCGCGGTAGGAGTTGTTGACCTCCCACCGGTGCCGGTGCCGCTCGCTGATCTCGGTGGTCCCGTAGGCCTGCGCCACCTTCGAGCCGGGCCGGAGCCGGGCCGCGTAGGCGCCGAGCCGCATCGTGCCGCCGAGATTGCTGACGTCGCGCTGGGTCTGCATGAGGTTCACCACCGGCGTGCCGCACTCGGGCTCGAACTCGGTGCTGTTCGGGTCGGGGAGCTCGCAGACGTTTCGGGCGAACTCGATGATGGCGATCTGCAGGCCGAGGCAGATCCCGAAGAACGGCAGGTTGTGCTCGCGCGCCCAGCGGACCGCCTCGATCATCCCCTCGACCCCGCGCACGCCGAACCCGCCGGGTACGAGCAGCCCGTCGTAACCCGACAGCAGCGTGCCCGCGGCCTCCTGGTCGGTGAAGAGGTCGCTCGACAGCCACTCGATCTGGACGTGGGAGTCGTGGGCGATGCCGCCGTGGATCAGCGCCTCCTGGACCGACTTGTAGGCGTCGTGCAGGTCGGTGTACTTCCCGACGACGGCGATCCGCGTCTCGTGCGTCGGACGGAGCACGCGGTCCACGATGGTGCGCCACGGCCGGAGGTCGGGGTCCTTGGTGACGAGGCGGAGCCGCTCGCAGACCTCGCGGTCGAG
>CAYUOK010000243.1:0-2028 GCA_964446395.1 uncultured Gemmatimonadaceae bacterium
AGCGCGCCCTCGAGGCGGGCTGCGACGACTACGACACCAAGCCGGTCGAGATGGACCGGCTGCTCCTCAAGATCACCACCCTGCTCGGAGAGACGTCATGATGTCAGCGTTTCGGAGCCGGCATGCGGTCCCGCTCCTCGCGGCCGCCGCGCTGGCCTGCTCCAGCGGCGGTGGAGCCACTGCGCCGGAGGCGGCCCCGGCTCCAGTCACCCCGCCGAGCGACATCCCTGCCGTGGCGGTCGTCCTTGGCACGGCGCCCTCGTTCGAGGGGGTCGCGACGGGCAATGGCTGGACCGATGGCTCCGCCTCGGCCGACGCCGGTGCGCGGTACTTCCGGGAGGTCTCCGGCTCGCGCGGGCAGGCGTTCGAGCTGCGGGATGCGGCCACCGGCGACGAGAAGAGCAAGGCATGCGGCACCGACTGGCGGGCCTCGACCGCGCGCTCGCTGGCCGCGGTGACTCCCGAGTCGGGCCGTGGCACCGTGGGATTCACCCTGAACGCGACCGCGACGGCGCGGCGGGGCTTCTGGCGCAGCAAGGCCACGCTGAGCTGCACCACCGTCAACTACACCGAGGCGCAGGCGGCCACGATGGCGCGCGGGCAGGCGTGGATCACGCTTGGCGGCGGCCCCGCCGACCGGGACCAGCTGGTGATCGAGACGGGCGGCGCGACCACGGGCGAGTGGGCGCTCAGCGTGACGGACACGACGGGGCAGAAGTACGCCACCACGCAGATCGGCTCGACGCTCGTGGCGTCGGTTCCCGGGGGCGGGCGCTACTCGGTAGCCGCGTCGGTGACGGCGCGCGCGACGACCGCGGGCGGGAAGGACTCCGTGGAGCAGCGACTGCGGGCCACCGTCAGGGTGAGCAGCCTCCGCAACGCGATGGCGTCGAAGTGGGAAAGTGCTCCACTTCCCGACCTCGACCTCCCCCTGACCAGGGACACACCGGCCGCGGAACTCGCGGCGAAAATGCGGTCGGCGCTCGCTGGTTACCGGCCATGCGCCGCCAAGCCGGGATGCGGAGGAAAGGTCTCTGACCTGTCCGTTCAATCGCTGACGGTGCTCCCCGCAGGTGGCGGGGGCGTTGTCGAGATGGTGGTTGTCGGCACGAAGCGCGCGCCAACTACCGTCCGCCTCGTGGGAGCGTCCGAGGTGCGGGGCGACTCGCTGCATCTGGCGCACCTCCGCCTCGCCGCTAGCCAGCCCGCCGTCACCAAGAGGAAGGACCTCAGCGCCGCCACGGCGCGCTTCGGTGAGCGGGCGGCGACCGCCGCCGTGGCGCTCCACACGGACAAGCTGGTCAGCCCGCTGCTCGGGAGCTTCCCTGTGCGCGTCGGCGACCTGTGCGTCCCGGCCCCTGGCGGCATGCCCGAGTTCCTCGGCACGCTGCCCTCGCCCGGGGACTCGACGGCGTTCCGGGCCTACTTCAGCCTGACGCCCGGTCCGCTCCAGCCGTGCGGCCGGCCGAGGTGATCCCGTGACGCTCGTCCGCGTGGCGCATGCCACGGCCCGCCTCGACGAGCTGTCCGCACTGCTCGACGTGGCGGCGCGCGCCGCGCGGGAGTCGGGCGCGGACGACGAAGGCCAGCACGACGTGCGGCTCGCCGCGGAGGAGGTGCTCATCAACGTGATCAACCACGCGTACCCGGGCGGGGCGCCGGGCCCGCTGACGCTCCGCGCGCGGATCGAGCCCGGAGTCCTGACCCTCACCGTGCAGGACGAGGGAATACCCTTTCCGCCGGATGCGGCGCCGACCCCCGACCTGGTCGCCGGGTGGGCCGAACGGCGCATCGGCGGGCTGGGGTGGCACCTGGTGGGTAAATTGATGGACGACGTGAGCCACCGGGAACTCGGCGGCCGCGGCAATGAATTGACGATGATCAAGCGGTTCAGGCAGGCCGGGTCCTCCTCCTCCACCTCGCAAGGGCAGTCCAACATGCAAATTGAAGTCGAGCGGCGCGGCCAGGTGTCCGTGGCGGGCGTGCACGGGAACGTGGACGGCCTGACGTCGGCCGAGCTGAGCCGGG
>CAYUOK010000244.1:0-2026 GCA_964446395.1 uncultured Gemmatimonadaceae bacterium
CCCAGAGGCACCCGACCAGGAAGAGCACGAGCGTCGCCCAGCGGCCGACCCGGAGCAGCTGGGCCGGCTCCGCGGCGGGCCGCCAGTGGCGCTGGTAGATGTCGAGGCTGAAGATGGTCGCCGCCGAGTTGAGCAGCGACTCGAAGGTGCTGAGGACCGCGCCGAAGAGGGCCGCGAGCATGATCCCGAGCAGGCCCGGGGGGACGAGCTCCCGGATGAGCACCGGGTACGCCTGGTCGGGGGTCGTGATGAGGTCGGGATAGAGGTGGACCGCCATGATGCCGGGCATGACGATGAGGAAGGGGATGCTCACCTTGATGGCCGCGGCGAAGAGCGTCCCCCGCTGGCCGTCGGCCAGGCTCCGCGCGGCGAGCGCCCGCTGGGTGATGAACTGGTTGAGCCCCCAGTAGAAGAGGTTGGGGATCCAGAGTCCGCCGACGAACACCGCGAGCCAGGGCATCTCCGGGTCGTTCCACGGCAGGACGGTGTGGAGCTTCCCGGTGGAGAGGGCGGTGAACTCGTCCCAGCCGCCGAGGGCGTCGAGCGAGAGCACGAACACCAGGAGGGCGCCGAGGAGGAGGGCCGTCCCCTGGATGAGCTCGGTCCAGACCACGGCGCGGAGCCCGCCGTAGGTGACGTACAGGCCGGAAAGGGCGCCGATGATCCAGATGCCGGTGATCACGTCGAGGCCGATGACCGCCTCGAGCGCGAGGGCCCCGCTGTAGAGCACCGTGGCGAGCGCGACGAAGACGTAGGCCAGCATCATGAAGAACGCCATGATGCTCCGCGCGCCGGCGTCGTAGCGGTACTCGAGGTACTCGGGCATCGTGAAGATGCCGGCGCGCAGGAATTTTGGCAGGAAGAAGAGCGCCACGACCACCATCGTCACGGCCGCCATCCACTCGTAGCTCGCGATGGCCAGGCCGAGCGCGTAGCCGCGGCCCGCCAGGCCGACGAAGTGCTCGGTGGAGATGTTCGACGCGATGAGCGAGATGCCGATCAGCCACCAGCGGAGCTCGCGGCCGGCCAGGAAGTAGTCCTCGGTCGCGACCTTTTTCCGGCGCGACGCCGCCAGCGACACGGCGAACACCACCACCAGGAACCCTACGAAGCTGGCGAGGTCGATCGGCGAGAAGGTCATGGCGGCCCGGGTGGAGGGGAGGGCATCATCTTGCCATTTCCCGTGGCGGGGCGCAACCTACCCGCATCATGAAGATCGTCTCCCTGCTCGCCGCCGCCGGGCTCACGCCCGTGCTGGCCCTGGCGCAGGCGCCCGCGGCGCCTCCCAACGCTCCCGCCACCATCCAGCTCCGCGACTCCTCGGTCGTCCTCCGGTACCAGGGGAGGGTGCTCTTCGAGGGGAAGCTCGTGGCGACAGGCGGCGCCGCCTCATTCAGCCGGCTTACCGATTCCGCCGGCGGCCGGGTGACCCAGGTCTTCAAGTGGACCGCCGCCGGTCGCGGCGAGGTGGCCCTGACCGGCGTGGTGCGGGGGTCGCCCGAGGCGTTCGCCGCGGCGTCCGAGCCGCGAGAGGATGGCCTCCCCGTGGTGCGCCACGCGTCGGGTCCGGTCTCGAACCGGCTCAACCGCGCCTTCTACGACCGCCGCTTCGACTGGGTGCTGTCGGTGGACGAGCCGGCGCGCGTGGAACTGGCGCCCGTCGCGCGCGCGGATAGTGCGGTCTCGTATGAGATCTCCGCCAGTGGCGGCGAGGTGTCGCTCCGGTTCCGTCCGCGGTTCTACCAGCGGCACCGCGGGCTGGCGCAGTACCGTCCCTGGGAATACCGACCGTGGACCAGGTCGGTGGCGGGGTGGACCTCGTGGTACGCCTACTTCGACAAGGTGACCGAGCAGGACATCCACCGGACGGCGGAGGTGCTCGCCGAGACGCTGCTTCCCTTCGGCTACACCTACCTGCAGATCGACGACGGCTACCAGCGGCTTCCGATCGGCCTTCCCCGCAACTGGCTTAACGCCAACGAAAAGTTCCCGAGCGGGCTGGCCGACCTGCGGCGCGTCATCAGCG
>CAYUOK010000245.1:0-2015 GCA_964446395.1 uncultured Gemmatimonadaceae bacterium
CCGCACCAGCGGCTCCTCCGCCACGGTATTCCACGCCTCGCACCCCTCGCACCGGCCGACCCACTTGGGATGGTCGTGTCCGCACTCCGTACACCGGTAGACCGACTGCGTGCGGGCCATGCTACTCCGGGTCGTCGCGGTTCGAGAAGCTGTCGAAGCGGGTGTACTCGCGGCTGAAGCGCAGCGCCACGTCGCCGGTGGGGCCGTTCCGGTTCTTGGCAAGCATGATGTCGGCCAGGCCCTTCTTCGACTCGTCCTCCCGGTCGTAGTACTCCGGGCGGTGGATGAAGAGGACGAGGTCGGCGTCCTGCTCGATGGCGCCGGAGTCCCGCAGGTCGGAGAGGATGGGGCGACGCTCCCCGCCCCGCTGTTCCGAGGCGCGGGAGAGCTGGCTCAGGGCGACCACCGGAACCGCGAGCTCCCGCGCCAGCGCCTTGAGCGAGCGGGAGATGTCGCTGATTTCCTGGACGCGGTTTTCCGCGTACTCCGGGCTTCGCATCAGCTGCAGGTAGTCCACGACCACCATCTTGATGTCGTTGTCGGCCTTGAGGCGGCGCGCCTTGCTCCGCATTTCGAGGAGCGACAGGCTCGGCGTGTCGTCGATCCAGACCGGGCAGCTCTGCAGCACCCCGGCCGCGCGCGCCAGGTTGGTGAAGTCGGCGTCCTTGAGCCCGCCCTGCCGCACCCGCTGGCTGTCCACCCTCGCCTCGGCGGTCAGCATCCGCTGTACCAGCTGGTCGCGCGACATTTCGAGCGAGAAGATGGCCACGCCGTGCCCTTCGACCGCCGCGTGCGTGGCGACGTTCAGGCAGAACGCCGTCTTGCCCATGGACGGCCGGGCCGCGACGATGACCAGTTCCGACGGCTGGAACCCCGAGGTCAGCCGGTCCAAATCTACGAACCCGCTCGGCACGCCCGTAATCGATTTGCCGCTCCGCTGGAGCGCCTCGATGCGCTCCATCGTCGGCCAGAGCATCTCCTTCAGCCGGCTGAACCCCTCCGTGCCCCGTTCCTGCGAAATCTGGAAGATCCGGGATTCCGCCTTGTCGAGCAGGTCGGAGGCGGTGGCGCGGCCGTCGTAGGCCTCGGTGATGATGCCGGTGGAGGTCTCGATCAGCCGGCGGAGGATCGCCTTGTCCTTGACGATGCGGGCGTGGTACTCGAGGTTGGCCGCCGTCGGCACGGCGTCCACCAGGTCGGCCAGGTAGTCGGCGCCCCCGACCGCGTCGAGCTCGCCGCGGCGGCCCAACTCGTCGCGCAGGGTGACAGGATCGATGACGGTGCGCCGCTCGACGAGGCCGACCATGGCCCGGAACAGGCGCCGGTGACTCTCGCGGTAGAACATGTCGTCCTGCACCAGCTCCGTCGCCAGGAGCGCGGCGTCCTGGTCGAGCAGCATGGCGCCCAGCACCGCCTGCTCCGCCTCCTGGCTCCAGGGGACGGCGCGGCCGGTGTAGGTGTCAGCGATCGAGGAGCTGTCGGGCGATACGGACGTCATCCCAGGTCGGCTTCTTCCAATTCGGGTTACGGAGCAATGCGGCGGGGTGGTACGTGACGACGAGCGGAACGCCCCCGTAGCTGTGAACGGCGCCGCGCAATTCGCCCAGGCTCTTCCGGACGCCGAGCAGCGACTCGGCGGCGGTGGCTCCGAGCGCCAGGATCACCTTCGGGCGGACCAGCTGCACCTGTCGGCGGAGATACGGAAGGCAGGCGGTGGACTCGTCCGGCAGCGGCTTCCGGTTCTGCGGGGGCCGGCACTTCACGACATTGGCAATGAATACACTCTCCCGCGGGATCCCGATAGAGCCGAGGATCTGCGTCAGGAGTTCCCCCGCAGCGCCGACGAACGGACGCCCGGTCTCGTCCTCGGTGGCGCCTGGTCCCTCACCGACGAGCATCAGGTCGGCCGACGGGTTGCCCTCGCCGGGGACGGTGTTCTTTCTCCCTTTCGACAGGCCGCACAACGTGCACGCCGAGATGCGCGCGGCCACGGCGGCGAGCGTGTCGAGGGTGCC
>CAYUOK010000246.1:0-1997 GCA_964446395.1 uncultured Gemmatimonadaceae bacterium
ATGGCCACCGTGTACCTGGCCCAGGACATCAAGCACGACCGGCGGGTGGCCATCAAGGTCCTGCGCCCGGAGCTGGCCGCCGTCATCGGCGCCGAGCGGTTCCTGAGCGAGATCAAGACCACCGCCAATCTCCAGCACCCGCACATCCTCCCCTTGCACGACAGCGGCGAGGCCGACGGTTTCCTCTTCTATGTCATGCCGTACGTCGAAGGGGAAACGGTCCGGGACCGGATGACCCGGGAGAAGCAGCTGCCCGTGGCCGATGCGGTCCGCATCACGACGGAAGTGGCATCGGCCCTCGACTACGCCCACCGCCACAACGTGATCCACCGCGACATCAAGCCCGAGAACATCCTGCTCCACGACGGCTCGGCCCTGGTGGCGGACTTCGGCATCGCACTGGCCGCCAGCAAGGCCGGCGGCACCAGGATGACCGAGACCGGCATGTCGCTCGGCACGCCGCACTACATGAGCCCGGAACAGGCCATGGGCGAGCGGGAAATCACCGCGCGCTCCGACGTCTACGCCCTCGGCTGCGTGCTCTATGAAATGCTCACCGGCGACCCGCCGTTCACCGGCTCCACGGCGCAGGCCATCGTGGCGCGGGTGGTGACCGAGACGCCGCGGCCGATGCTGCCGCAGCGGCAGACCATCCCGCTGCATGTCGAGGCCGCGGTGCTGACCTCGCTGCAAAAGCTCCCCGCCGACCGGTTCAAGACCGCCGCGGAGTTTGCCGAAGCATTGGCCGACTCCCGCTACACCTCGAAGACAACCGTCCTGATGGCGGCGGCCACGGGGCGCGGGCGCTTTTCCGGCCTCGCTGCCCCGCTGGCCGTCCTCGCGGCGGTCGCCACGATCGCCGCGCTCTGGGGATGGCTCCGGCCCGAAGCGCCACGGCCGGTGTCCCGCTACGGCCTCGCCTTTCCGGAGGGGCAAGCTCCGACCGGCCCGTTGGCGCTCTCCCCGGACGGCTCCCGGCTGGTCTATGTGGGCCCCGGTGCAGACGGGGGAACCCAGCTCTGGATGAAGGAGCGGTCCCAGTACGCCGCCACTCCGCTCGCGGGAACGAGGGGCGCGGCGCTCCCGCTGTTCTCCCCTGACGGGCAGTGGATCGCGTTCGGCCAGGACGGCAAGCTGAAGAAGATGCCCATCGTCGGAGGGGCGGCCATCACGCTGGCAGATTCGATCCTCGTCGCGGCCGCGGCGTGGCTGGACGACCATACCCTGCTCTATTCCCGTGAGGATTTCGCCCTGGGCAGGGTCTCGGACGCGGGCGGAACACCGACGGTCGCCTGGCGCCCGGCAGAGTCCGGGCGCGCCGCCGTGCTCCCCACCCCGCTTCCCGGGGCACGGGGCGCGCTCTTCTCGTTGTGCAGCAGCCTCTGCGCGCAATCCGAGCTCTGGGTGCTCGACCTGAAATCGGGCGACGCCAGGATGCTCGACCCCACCGCGAAGCAAGGATGGTACCTCCCCACGGGACACCTCGCGTACGTCCGTCCCGATGGCAGCGTGCTGGCCGCTCCCTTCGACCTGAAGCGGCTCGAGCTCCGTGGCACGGCCGTCCCGATCCTGGACAACGTGGCGCTTTTCCTCGACGTCTTCCCCCAGCTGGCGTTCAGCGCCAGCGGAACGATGACGACGGAAATGGGTGGAGGAGGCTCGGGAGCCTTGCTGTACGAGATGACCTGGATCGACCGGACCGGGCGATTGACTGCGCTCGATTCCAGCTGGACCCTCCGGCATTCCCTCTCCAATGGGAATCTCGGCTGGTCGCTCTCTCCGGACGGCAAGCGGCTCGCCATCGGGCTCAACACGAACTCCGGCGACGACATCTGGATCAAGGAACTGCCGGCGGGGCCGCTGTCGCGGCTCACCTTCGATAGCGCGTCCGAGCAGCGGCCACGCTGGACCCCCGACGGAAAGTCGGTCACCTACATCGTGGACGGGGCTGGCTCCCTCCGCCAGCGTCCCGCCGACGGAACGGGCAAGGAGCAGGT
>CAYUOK010000247.1:0-1988 GCA_964446395.1 uncultured Gemmatimonadaceae bacterium
TCGACGCCGTCACCCGCGCCGACGGGATCACCTCGGTGCGGCGCGGGTACCACGTCGGGGAGCTCGCCGAGCTCGCCGCCCGGGCGGGCCAGCGGGCGCAGGTCCGCCGCCGCCCCGGATTCCGGGTCGTCGCCCTCTGGAGATCCCGCTGATGCGCACCGTGGACCGGCTGATCGTCCGCGCCCCCGCCGATCCGATGTTCGACGCGGCCGCCGACGTCGAGCGGTGGCCCGAGCGCCTGGCGCACTATCGCTGGGTGCGGTTCAACCAGCGGCGCCCCGGCGGCGGCATCGTCGAAATGGCGGCGGTGCGCCCGTTCGGCCCGCTGGCCTGGCCGGTCTGGTGGGAGTCGGAGATGTGGATCGAGCCGGCTCGGCGCGAGGTCCGGTACCGCCATGTCCGGGGCATCACCACCGGCATGGACGTCGTCTGGAGCGTGGTCCCTCGCGGACCACAGGAGACCGAAGTGACGATCGTGCACACGTGGACCGGCCCGGCCTGGCCTCTCATCCGCGTCCCCGCTGCGGAGTGGGTCATCGGCCCTGTCTTCGTCCACGGCATCGCGTCACGGACGCTGGCCGGCCTGGCACTGGCGGTGGAGTCGGCCCATGGTTGAGCCCCGCCGCGTGGTGATCACAGGCATCGGCGCCATCACGCCGATCGGGATCGGTGTCGAGGGGCTCTGGTCCGGGCTGGAGGGAGCCAAGTCCGCGGTGCGAGAGATCACGCGGTTCGATCCCGCCCCCTTCCGCACCCGCATCGCCGCGCAGGTGGACGACTTCCACGCCACCGACCACATCGAGGAGCGGAGGGCGCGCCGCATCGACCGCTTCGGTCAGTTCAGCGTGGCCGCGAGCCGGATGGCGCTGGCCGACGCCGACCTGGACCTTGCCAGGGAGGACCGGGACCGCGTCGGCGTCATGATGGGCACCGCCCTCGGCGGCGTCGGGATGGCGGAGGAGCAGCATGCGCGGTACGTCGAAGGCGGTGTGCGTGCCGTGGATCCGGGACTCGCGCTCATGGTCTTTGCCGGGGCCGCCAGCTGCAACGTCGCCATCGCCTTCGGAGTGTCCGGGCCGAACAGCACGAACGGGATGAGCTGTGCCTCGGGTACCATCGCCATCGGCGACGGCTTCCGGGCAATCGTCCGCGGCGACGCCGACGTCATGCTCGCCGGGGGCGCCGAGGCGCCGCTCGCGCCGCTCAGTTTCGGCGCGTTCGCCATCATCCGTGCGATGTCCACGCGGAACGACGATCCCGGCACCGCGAGCCGGCCCTTCGACGCCGGTCGCGACGGGTTCGTGATGGGGGAGGGCGCGGCGGTGCTGGTGCTGGAGGAGCGGGGCCGCGCGCTGGCGCGCGGGGCCCGGATCTACGCCGAACTCTGCGGCTACGGACTCACCAACGACGCCCACCACATGACCGCCCCGCGGGCCGACGGCGCGCAGGCGGCGCGCGCCATGCGCATGGCGCTCGCCGAGGCCGAGGTGCGCCCCTCGACCGTCGGCTACGTGAACGCCCACGGCTCCTCCACGCCGCTCAATGACTCCACCGAGACCCTGGCCATCCACCAGGTGTTTGGCGAGCACGCCGAGCGCCTGGCCATCAGCGGCACCAAGGGCTACTACGGCCACGCCCTAGGGGCCAGCGGCGCCATCGAGGCGGCCATCTGCGCCCTGGCCAGCCACCACGGCTGGCTTCCGCCCACCCTCAACCTCACGACCCCAGACCCCGCCTGCGACCTCGACTACCTCGCGACGGGGGGGCGCACGGCTCGGCCGGAATACATCCTCAGCAACTCCTTTGGTTTCGGCGGGATCAACGCCGCGCTGGTGCTGCGCCGCGCCGACTGATTAGATTCGCCGACACCTGAACGGCCCCCTTTCCCGATTCGCGAGGTAGCAGGATGCACAGTCTGACCCGTCGGCTGGTTGCCGAGCTCTTCGGCACCTTCATGCTCGTGTTCTTCGGTGCCGGCGCCGTGATGA
>CAYUOK010000248.1:0-1967 GCA_964446395.1 uncultured Gemmatimonadaceae bacterium
AGGGCGACCCCATGCGAGCGCACCAGCGCCTTTGCGACCGTGGCCCCCACCCGCAGTCCGGTGAAGCTCCCGGGGCCGTCGCCCAGCACGATGGCCTCGATTGCTGACAGGTCCGTGTTCGCCTCGGCCAACACCTGCTCGACCAGCCCGGGGAGCGCGCCGGCGTGCTTGCGCGCGCCCTCGAGCCCCGCCTCCGCCACCACCTGGCCGGGGCGGCCGACGGCGACCGAGGCGCGATCGGACGAGGTCTCGAGCGCGAGCCACATCAGTCCGCCTCCAGCGAGCGGCGGCCCGGGTCGTCGAGGTGCCCGAGCCGGAAGCGCATGGTGGGCTCGGGCACCCAGGCGCCGGCGCGTTCGGGCCACTCGATCAGCACTGCGTCGCCGTCGGAGAGGAGCGATTCCCAGTCGAGATCGGCGGCCTCCTCCGGATCCCGGAGACGGTAACAGTCGAGGTGGAAGACTGGCCCGCGCCGGCCCGCATA
Source organism: uncultured Gemmatimonadaceae bacterium (assembly GCA_964446395.1). Classification (GTDB taxonomy): domain Bacteria; phylum Gemmatimonadota; class Gemmatimonadetes; order Gemmatimonadales; family GWC2-71-9; genus SPDF01. The sequence continues at coordinate 485 of CAYUOK010000248.1, forward strand.
CCGGTGCACGAGTGAGTACGTCGGGCTGGTGGCGGGCGCCTCGACACCGAGCCCCCGGGCGATGGCGCGGATGAAGGTCGTCTTGCCGGCCCCGAGGTCGCCCTCGAAGACGAGCACGGCGCCGGGCGGGAGGCTTCGGCCGAGCTCCTCCCCCTCCGCGATGAGCTGCTCCTCCGTGAGCGCCCGGGTCAGGCGAACCTCCGCCGCCGGCTGCCGTCACGCCGAACATCGGGGGCGCCCAGCGCCTTGAGGTCGTTGACCTGGTCACGAAGGAGCGCGGCGAGCTCGAACTCGAGATTGGCCGCGGCCTCCTTCATCTGCTGTTCGAGCGCGGCGACGGCCTTGGCGCGCACCGCCGGGTCGTGCAGGTCCTCGCGCACCAGCGAGCCCGCCTCGACCGGCGCCGGCTTTTCGGTGCGGGCGTCGGCCACGTAGGTGGAGAGGCGCACTTGGTCGAACGACTTGATGATCGAGCGCGGCGTGATGCCGTGCTCGGAGTTGTACGCCACCTGAATTGCGCGCCGGCGGTCCATTTCGCGGAGGGCCCGCTCCATCGACCCGGTGATCCGGTCCGCGTAGAGGATGCCGAGGCCGCCGACGTGGCGCGCCGCGCGGCCGACCGTCTGGATGAGGGAACGGTCGGAGCGGAGGAACCCTTCCTGGTCGGCGTCGAGGATGGCCACCAGCGACACTTCCGGGAGGTCGAGACCCTCGCGGAGGAGGTTGATGCCGACCAGGACGTCGAAGTCGCCGAGCCGGAGGCCACGGAGGATCTCGATCCGCTCGATGGCGTCGATGTCGGAATGCAGGTACCGGACGCGCACGCCGGCCTGCTGCAGGTAGTCGGTCAGGTCCTCGGACATCCGCTTGGTCAGGGTCGTGACGAGGACGCGTTCCTTCCGGCGGGCGCGCTCGCGGATCTCGTGGAGCAGGTCGTCCACCTGGCCCTTGACCGGCCGGACCTCGACCAGCGGGTCGATGAGCCCGGTGGGCCGGATGATCTGCTCGACGACGGCGCCCCCCGAGAGCCGGAGCTCGAGGTCTCCCGGGGTGGCGGAGACGTTGATCATCTGCGGCGCCAGCGCGAGGAATTCGTCGAACCGCAGTGGTCGGTTGTCGAGGGCCGACGGCAGGCGGAACCCGTACTCGACGAGCGTTTCCTTGCGGGCGCGGTCGCCGTTCGACATACCGCCGATCTGCGGCAGCGTGACGTGCGACTCGTCCACCACCACCAGGAACTCCGGCGGGAAGTAGTCGAAGAGGCAGGCGGGGCGCTCCCCCTCCGCCCGGCCACTCAGGTGCCGCGAGTAGTTCTCGATGCCGGCGCAGATGCCGACCTCGAGCAGCATGTCGATGTCGAAGTGGGTGCGTGACTCCAGGCGCTGCGCCTCGAGGAGCTTCCCGGCCTCCCGGAGCACCTTCAGCCGCTCGGCCAGCTCGGCCCGGATGAGCCGGACGGCCCGCTCGATCTTGGCGCGCTGGG
>CAYUOK010000249.1:0-1948 GCA_964446395.1 uncultured Gemmatimonadaceae bacterium
CAGAAGTAGCCGCATCCGCTTGACGCCGCCCGGGGGAGTGCCGTTAGTTCAGGCACTCCTCACCGGGCCGGCCCTGTGCAGTACACCCTCCTCATCAACGGCGCCTCCACCTCGGTGGACGTCGATCCCGACACGCCGCTCCTCTGGGTCCTGCGGGACCACCTCAACCTGACCGGCACCAAGTTCGGGTGCGGCGTCGGGCAGTGCGGCGCCTGCACGGTGCATCTCGACGGCCAGGCCACCCGCTCCTGCCAGTGGATCGTGCGCGACGTCGGCACCCGGCGGATCACGACCATCGAGGGACTGTCCGCCGACGGCAGCCACCCGGTGCAGCGGGCGTGGGTCCGCGAGCAAGTGCCGCAGTGCGGCTACTGCCAGGTGGGGCAGATCATGTCGGCGGCGGCGCTGCTCGCCGAAAGGCCGCACCCCTCCGACGCCGACATCGACGCCGCCATGGCGGGCAACATCTGCCGCTGCGGCACCTACCAGCGGATCCGGCGCGCCATCCACATCGCCGCGGGAGACACGCCGTGACGGTGTCGCGCCGCGACTTCGTGAAGGCGGCAGCCGCCACCGGCGTTGGGCTCACGCTGGCGGTCTGGTTCGAGGGGTGTGGCGACGGGGCGCCGGGGCCGGATGGGGCCCTCGCGCCCAACGCCTTCCTCCGCATCACGCCCGACGGAGCCGTGACGGTCATCGTCGGCCGCGTGGAGATGGGACAGGGCGCGACCACCGGCCTCGCTATGGCGCTCGCCGAGGAGCTCGACTGCGACTGGAGCCGCGTCTCGGTGGAGCAGGCCCACCCCGACAAGGCCTTCCGCAACCCGCTCTTCTGGAACCTGCAGGTGACCGGCATCAGCACCAGCGTGCGCCAGGGGTGGCGGCCGATGCGCGAGGCGGGCGCCGCCGCGCGCGCGATGCTCGTGGCCGCCGCGGCGAGTCGCTGGGGGGTGACCGCGGCGTCGTGCCGGACGGAAGGCGGCGCGGTGCATCACGATGCGACTCGCCGCTCACTGGACTACGGCGCCCTCGCGGCGGAGGCGGCCGCCCTGCCGGTGCCGCGCGAGGCGCCGCTCAAGGATCCCCGCGACTTCCGGCTGGTCGGCAGGCGGCTCGACCGACTGGATGGCGAGGCCAAGGTGCGCGGCACGACCACCTACGGCATCGATGTCCGGCTGCCGGGCATGGCATACGCCAGCGTCGAGCGGTGCCCCGTGGCTGGGGGGCAGGTGGGCAGCGTGGCGGGGGAGGCGGTGGTGTCGGGGATGCCCGGGGTCATCAAGGTGGTGCGACTGCCGGACCGGGTGGCGGTCGTGGCCGAACACTACTGGCAGGCCGTCAAGGGGCGGCGGGCGCTGCAGGTCACCTGGACCGAGGGCAGCATGCCCGGGCTCGACAGCGCGGCGATATCCCGGCAACTCGATGCGCTGCTGGAGGGCGGGCCCGGCACCGTGGCGCTCCGGGAGGGCGACGCGGACGGCGCGCTGCGGTCGGCGGCCACGACCGTGTCGGCGCGATACGACCTCCCCTATCTCGCGCACGCCACGATGGAACCGCAGAACTGCACCGCGTGGGTGCACGACGGGCGGGTGGAAATCTGGGCCCCGACGCAGTTCCAGGCCGGACCCTTCTACGCCGCCGGCGGCGGCGCCCGCGGTGTCGCGGCCACCGGCGCAGACCTGTCCACCTCCGACGTGACGATCAACACCACCTTCCTCGGCGGCGGATTCGGGCGGCGCCTGGAGGTGGACTACATCGAGGAAGCCGCGCGGATCGCCCGGGAGCTCGACCGGCCGGTGCAGGTCATCTGGTCCCGCGAAGACGACATGCGGCACGACTTCTACCGTCCGGTTGCGGCGCACGCCCTCACCGCCGCGCTCGGCGGGGACGGGCTCCCCGTCGCGTGGCGGCAGTACCTGGCCACGCCGTCGGTGGCGCGCCACTGGGT
>CAYUOK010000250.1:0-1922 GCA_964446395.1 uncultured Gemmatimonadaceae bacterium
GCGTACCACCAGTTGAGGTCGTAGATCTCCCAGTCGCCGTGCACCAGGTCGCCGTCAAACCAGCTCCCGTCGCCGACGAGGTCGCCGCTGACGGCGGTGACGCCGCGGGCCCGCAACTGGCCTGCGAGCTCGCGGAGGCGCAGGAAGGCGTCGGCGTCGCAGGCGCCGGCGGTGGTGGTGTCCACGGCGTAGCAGCGCTTCCCCATCGTCGGGTCGCCGCGACCGTACAGGATCAGGTCCCCTTCGACCACGCCGTCGCGGACCGGGCCGTTGGCGTAGACGCTCGTCTTCACGGTCCAGTCCGGAGGGAGGAGCGCGGCGGCGACGGCACTCACCACGAGCTTGGTGTTGCTGGCCGGGATGAACATCCGGTCGGCGTTCCTGCCGTAGAGCTGCTTCCCGTCCGGGCCCTGGAGCACTACGCCGAAGAGGCTGCGGTCGAGCGGCGGTGCCGCGAGCCGCGTGTCGATTCGCTTCTGGAGTGCCTGGGCGGCGGCGGGCCCGGCCCCGACCACGGCGGCCGCCGCGAGGAGGAGGATCACGCGGCGGGCGGCATCAGTCATACGAGACCCGAGGGTCGGCTTTGGCATAGACCAGGTCGGTGATGAGGTTGACGAGCACGAAGACGACGCTGAGAAAGAGGATGCTGCCCTGGACGGCGGGCAGGTCGCGCTTGCTGATGGCGTTCAGCACGAAGCGGCCCACGCCCGGCCAGGAGAAAATGGTCTCCGTGAGGATGGAGCCCGTCAAGTAGCTGCCGAAGTCGAGCCCGACGACCGTGATGACCGGCAGCAGCGCGTTGCGGAGTCCGTGGCGCAGCACCACCCGGCCCTCCCCAAGTCCGATCGCGCGCGCCGAGCGGATGTAGTCGGCCTGCAGCACCTCCTGCATCGCGGCGCGCGTCATGCGCGCGATGACCGCCACCGAGCGCATCCCCAGCGTCAGCGCCGGCAGCACCAGGAATGCCAGCCCCCCCGATCCGGAGGGCGGGAGCCAGTGAAGCTGCACCGCGAAGACGAGAATCAGGAGGAGTCCGACCCAATACACCGGGAAGGAGACGCCGAGGTAGGCGCCGAGGGTCATGACGCGGTCGAACCAGCTTCCGGGGCGCCACGCCCCGAAGATGCCGACGACCAGGCCGGTGCTGACCGCGAAGAGCATCGCCGCGAGCGCCAGGCGGAGCGTGTACGGGAAGCGGTGCAGCAGTTCGCCGAGGATGGGGCGGCCGGTGATGTAGCTCTTGCCGAGGTCGCCCTTCAGGACGCCCGCGGTGTAGAGCACGAAGCGCTTCGGGAGCGGCTCGTCGAGGTTGAGCTCGGCCCGCAGGCGGACCATCGTGGCGGAGTCGGCGCGCTCGCCCACCATCGCCTGCACCGGGTCGCCCGGGGCCACGTGCAGGAGGAGGAACGCGACCACGAGGACGCCGAAGAGCGTCGGGAGGACGACGACGAGGCGCCAGGCGAGGAAGCGTGTCACGGGATGCGCCGCACGGTCTGCCAGCGCTGGCCGTTGAAGATGGCCGGCACTTCCCACCCGGTCACGTCGGCGCGCTGCGCCCAGAGGTCCACGGGAAACCAGAGGAAGATCCACGGCGCCGCCTCGAAGATCCGCTGGTCGATGGCGCGGCTGAGGCTGTCCTTCAGCGCCGGGTCGGGCGTGCCGCGGGCCAGCATGATCATCCGGTCGGTGACCGGATCCGAGTAGAAGGCGCGGTTGCCGCCGCCCCCCGCGTTCTTCGAGTAGAAGGTCGGGTAGTTGAAGCTCTCGGGGTCGGGATAATCGGCGTACCAGTCGGTGAGGAAGAGGTCCGCCTCTCCTTTCGACGAGGCGGCCCGCGCGCTTGAGGCGTCGCGCTCGATGATCTCGACCGTCACCCCCGCCTGGGCCAGGCTCTGCTGGATGGCCTGCGCGATCCGCGCGAG
>CAYUOK010000251.1:0-1910 GCA_964446395.1 uncultured Gemmatimonadaceae bacterium
CACCTCTTCCTCGCCCCACGGCGTCGGGACCGGGAAGGTGCCGCCGAGCGCCGCCTGCGAAAACGACAGCGGCAGGTCGGTGGCGAGGTGCTCCCCCTGGCGCTCGAAGCGGTCGTCCTCCTCGACCTCGATGAGCAGCAGGAGGTCGCCCTTGCCGCCGTTGCGGGGCCCCGCGGCGCCCTGTCCGCGCATCGTGAGGTAGTTGTTGGTGGAGACGCCGGCGGGGATCTCCGCCTGGACGGTGCGCTCGGCGCGAACCCGTCCCTCCCCGCGACAGACTTCGCACGGCGTCCGAATGACCGTGCCCTCGCCGCCGCAGGTGGGACAGGGCGCGACCTGGACGAACTGGCCGAACATGCTCCGGGCCGCGCGCCGGACCTCGCCGTTGCCGCCGCAGGTGCCGCAGGCGGCGGCGCTGGTGCCCTTCTTGGCCCCGCTGCCGCCGCAGTGCTCGCAGGCGTCCAGCGTCTTCAGCTTGATGGTGCGCTTCACGCCGGTGGCCACCTCGGCCAGCGTCATCCGGACGGTGACCCGGATGTCCTGCCCGCGCCGGGCCTCCGCCGCCGTCCGGCCTCCACTGCCGCCGCCGAAGAGCGACTCGAACCCGCCGAGGCCGCCGAAGTCGCGCATGAAGATGTTCAGCGCCTCGGTCAGGTCCACGTGGTGATACTCGAACCCGCCGCCCCCGCGTCCCAGCCCGGCCTTGCCGTAGCGGTCGTAGGCGGCGCGCTTCTGCGGATCGCGCAGCACCTCGTACGCCTCGGTGACCTCCTTGAACCGGCTCTCGGCGTCGTGCGACGAGTTCCGGTCGGGATGGAGCTCCATCGCCAGCTTGCGGTACGCCTTCTTGATCTCGGCTTCGGTCGCGCCGCGCTCGACGCCCAGCAGTGCGTAGAAATCGCTCACGTCAGCAATCCTTCGACGAGCTGGCTCGTGTGCTCGACCAGCCCGATGATCTTGTCGTAAGGCATCCGGGTCGGTCCGAGGACCCCGATGACGCCGCGGAGGTCCCCGGCGCGGTAGGAAGCGGTGACCAGCGTGAAGTCGTTGAGCCGCGGGTCGAGGTTCTCGCCCCCGATGGTGATGGTCAGGCCGTCGCCCCGGGTCTGCAGGGCGGTGCGGAGCAAGTCGCGCCGCTGCGTGAGGTGCAGCAGGTCGCGCATCTTCGAGTTGGAGGCGAACTCCGGCTGGTCGGCCAGGAGCTCCGCCCCGCCGAGCACCACCTCGCGCCCGTCGCCCGAGAGGTCGAAGATCTCCTCGCGCTCGGCGAGGAAGATGTTGAGCAGCTCGTGGCTCTCGGGCTCGGTGGCGGCGTCGCGTAGCCGCTCGGCGAGCGAGGTCCGGATCTCCTCGACGGTGAGCCCGGCGAGCCGCTCATTGAGAACCTGCGTCACCCGGTCGAGGGCCGGCTTGGCGATGTTGCCGCGCACCTCGACGAACACCGTGCGCACCGCCCCGCTCCGCAGGGTCAGCACCATCAGGATCCGCTCGCTGGATACCTGCACCAGCTCGAGTCGCTCCAGCACGATGTGGTTGAACGCGGGCGCGACGGCCACGCCGAGTTCCTGGGTCAGCACGCCGAGCACCTGCGCCGTGCGGCGGAGGAGCTGGTCCATCGCGTTCCGGGAGCCGGGGAGCTCCGCCTGGAGCGTCTGCCGCGCCTCGTCGCTCGGCGGGGAGAGGCGCATCAGGCTGTCCACGTACACCCGGTAGGCCCGGTCCGTCGGGATGCGGCCTGCCGAGGTGTGGGGGTGGTACAGCAGCCCCAGCTCCTCCAGTTCGCTCATGATGTTCCGCACCGTGGCCGACGACACGCCGAGCCCGAACCGCTGGGCGACGGTGCGGCTCCCGGCGGGCTCGGCCGTCTCGATGTAGGTCTGGATGACCGCCTCGAGGACGTGGAGCTGGCG
>CAYUOK010000252.1:0-1903 GCA_964446395.1 uncultured Gemmatimonadaceae bacterium
TGGCGATCGGCTTTTCCTTCCTCGAGGACAACTTCCTCGGCACCGCCAGCCGGGCCGGCGTCTCGATCTCGGCCGACCCGGTCCGGACCACCTTCGCGCTCGAGGCCTCGCAGCCGCGGTTCCTCGGTTCCACCATCGGGATCGGGGCGCGGTGGGAAGCCCGCTCCGACGGCACCGTGCTCCGGGCCCGGGTGATCCGCCCGTTCTACTCGGTGACCGACGCGCGCGGCTTCTCGATCAACGCGGACTATCGCGATGAGACGGTCAACCAGTATCTCGACGGCATTGACGAACCGGTGGACACCCTCGACCACGTCATGGGCGCGATCAGGACCACGGCCGCGTGGGCCGTGAGCCGGCAGAAGCGGCGCTACACGCGGGTCGGCGTGCTGGCCCAGGTGGTGCGCGACAACTATCAGCCGGCCGCCGACACCACCCCGATCCCGCAGACCGTCACCGCCGCGGTCGGAGCCTTCATCGAATCATCGAAGGTGCGCTACATCGCGCGCACGGGGTTCCAGACTTTTTCGCGCACCGAGGACATCGATCTCAGCACCACGCTGACCACCGGCGTCTACGCGGCGCCTGCGTTCTTCGGCTACGACACCGCCGGCATCGGCCTGTTTGCGAACCTGCGTCTCGGGGCGCCGTTCCGGAACGGGTTCATCCTCTTCACCGGGATCTCGGACGGGCTCATCAACGCCGAAGGCGTGGACTCCGGCGGGACCGTGCTGGCCACGACCGTGGCCTGGAATCCCGACTCCAACTCCCAGCTCGTGTGGCACGGCAGCGTCGGATGGATGACCGACCCCGCTCCCGGGTACGAGTTCGACCTCGGGCTGACCAGCGGGCCGCGGGCCTTCGGCGTACACAGCTTCACCGGCAACCGGGCCTTCTTCACGACGGCGGAGGCGCGGCGGCTGATCTGGCCGAACGTCTTCGGCGTGGTGAGCCTGGGGGTGGCGGCGTACGTGGACTACGGGGGGGCGTGGTGGAGCGGGAGCCCCGAGCGGACGGGAACGGACGTGGGGCTCGGGTTGCGGATCGCGCAGACGCGGTCGTCGCAGGGCATCGTGTCGCGGGTGGATCTGTCGTGGCGCTTCGCGAACGACGCGGTCGGGTCGGGGTGGATCGTCTCCCTCGGGCGCGGCTTCGTGTTCAGCCTCAACGCGCAGCGGCCGGCTCGATGACGCTGTCGCGCCGGCCGGCGCGCACCTACTTTCCTCTCGTCCCGTTTTCCCTGGAGTCGTCATGACCGAGCCAGTGCAGGAAGCCCCCCGTCGCGGCCTGAAGCGGAAGACCAAGCTGGTCCTCCTGGGCGTGCTCCTCGCGCCGATCGCGCTGTTCGTCCTCTACACCTGGACGGCGCTCACCTGGGACTTCTCCGACGGGGAGCGGGCGGGCATCCTGCAGAAATTTTCGGAGAAGGGCTGGATCTGCAAGACGTACGAGGGCGAGCTCGCCATGACCTCGGTGCCCGGCGTCATGCCGGTGCTCTGGGCGTTCAGCGTCCGCGACGACGAGGTGGCGCAGCAGCTTCGCGACGCGATCGGGAAGCACATCGCGGTGCACTACACCGAGCACAAGGGCATTCCGACGACCTGTTTCGGGGAGACCAGCTACTTCGTCGACAGCGTGACCGTGCGCTGAGCCGGGAGCGGCCGCGCGAGGAGCAGGATTCGCGCGTACTGCCCCAGCACCGCGAGGACGCCGGCCAGGTACAGCGAAGCGCCGGCGAGGATGACCGGGGCGTGCCCCGCCAGCACGCCCCCCGCGAGCCCCCAGACTCCGAGCGTCAGCAGCGCCAGCGACAGCCGAACCATGGGCGTGGAGGTCAGGTCCTCCTGCTTCGGCGCGCCGGCCTGCGCGGCGCGGGGCCCGAAGAGGTTCATCCACGCCAGGA
>CAYUOK010000253.1:0-1902 GCA_964446395.1 uncultured Gemmatimonadaceae bacterium
TCCGCGGCCGCCGCGTACTCCTCGGTGCCCGCCGAGACTTCCTTCATCCGCCCCGCGATCCCGTCGATCAGGATCCGCACGTCGTCCGCCGACGCCGAGATGGCCTGGGTCCACTGATCGTTGGCGTCAGCGTCCTCCGCCACCGTCCGGAGCCCCTCGGCGGCCGCCTGCGCCGCGTCCCGCGCCACGATGCCCCCCTGCGCCAGCCGGAGCAGGCGCTCCCGCGCGGTGTGCACCCGCGCCAGCACGCTCTGCACCGTCTCGCTCGTTGAGGTGGCCGCCTGCGCCGCCTGGCCCGCCAGCTTCCGCACCTCCTCCGCCACCACGCTGAACCCACGCCCCTCGCCCCCCGCCCGCGCCGCCTCGATGGCGGCGTTCAGCGCCAGCATGTGCGTCTGCTTGGCGATCGCCTTGGTCTGCGTGATGAACTTCTCGATTTCCTCGGACGAGGTGGCCAGCAGCTCCGCCTCCTCCGCCCCCAGCTCCACCTCCTCCGTCAGCTTCGCGAGCTCCGTGGTGCTCCGGTCCAGCTGCTCCCGGTGGCTCCGCGCCAGCGCCGCGAGCGCCGCGTTGCGCTGCGCCGCCTGCGTGGCCCCCTCGGCCAGCGCCTCCGCGATCCCCAGGATCTTCCTCGCGTCGTCCGCCGCCAGCCGCACCACGCCGGCCTGCTTCGTGGCCCGGTCGGTCAGGTCGGCGGTGGTGCTCGCCACCTCTTCGGTGGAAGCGGACATCTCCTCGGTGGCCGCCGAGATCTGCTGGGCCATCGCCGCCGCCTCGCTGGAGGCTCCGCGAATGGCGCCGACGAGGTTCTGCAGCGCTCCCACCATCTCCGCGATGGCCCGGAGCAGGCGGTTCCCCTCCGTGGCCGCGCCCCCCGCCTCCGGCACCGTGGTGCTCAGGTTTCCCTGCGCCACCTGCGTCGCCACCTCTTCCGCCACCAGCAGCGGCTCCAGCACCCGCCGGTCGAGCCACTTGCCCAGGAGCCAGAGGGTGACGATGCCGCCGATGGTGAAGATCAGGATGCTGACCAGCACCAGGCTGCCGGTGAAGTCGGCCCGCGCCGCCAGCGGCGCGCTCGTCACCACGCGCCAGTTCGAGCCGGCGATGGTCAGCACCGCCGCGCGCGACTCGACGCCGTTCATCTGCAGGGAAAGGAGCTGGAGTCCGCTCCGGCCCGCCGTCGCCTCGAGCCCGGGCATCGGAGCGCCAGTCGCTGTGGCGGGCCGGCTGCTCCAGAGGACCGTGCCGTTGGCGCCGACCACCGAAATTTCCGCCAGGTCCGCCTCGGTCCTCGAGGTGGACAGCATCCGGTCGAGGGCCGCGGCCGTCTCCGCGCTCGGTCCGCTCGGGGCGGCCAGCCGGGCCATTTCCCCCGGCTGGTACGCCAGCGCCTGCTCCAGCAGCGCCGCGGAGCGGTCCGCCAGCCCGATGAGCCGCTCGTCGAGGCCCCGCCGGATGTGGCGCGACTCGTTGCCGTTCATGATCCCGGCCATGAGCGCGCCGAAGAGCACCAGCACGGCGGAGCCGTACAGGTAGAGCGATCGGGTGAGGTCCTTCCTGACGCCGGCCATGGGGCTCCGCTGGCGATGTAAGTGGGGAGTGCACGAAAACTTAGGCCCCTCGGCGCCCTCCAGCAAGGCGCCGCAGGGCGCTTGGTTCCCCCCGCGGCGGCGGGTAGATTTCCCGAACCATGGACGACTCCCAACCCTTCCGCTACGACCCCCAGGCCGTCGAGGCCAAGTGGCAGGCCCGCTGGGCCGAGCGCCGCACCAACGAGCCCGACCTCGACCGCGCCGCGCGCCCCTTCTACAACCTGATGATGTTCCCCTACCCCTCCGCCGAGGGGCTGCACGTCGGGAACATGTTCGCCTTCACCGGCAGCGACGCCTACGGCCGCTTCAA
>CAYUOK010000254.1:0-1871 GCA_964446395.1 uncultured Gemmatimonadaceae bacterium
CCCGCTGCCCCGCCCTTCCGCGGCTCCACCCCACCCGCCACCGGCGCGATCTCGTACTGGCCGTTCTCCATCTTGGTGACGACCAGGATCCCCTTGGCGCCGGCGTCGGTCACGAACTTGCTGAACCGGCTGTAGCCCGCGTTCTTCTCGTCGAAGTTCGGGTCGATCTGCTTCATTACCTGCTTGAGGCGGTCGGAGCGCATGACGTCGTCGTTCCGGACCATCTGCGCCGCGGCCTCGCGCACCAGCTCCCACGGGTCGCGCTGGATGGAGGGGACGTCCTCCTCCTTCGTGAGCCCCGCGAGGTCGCTGTACGAGTAGTACTCGTCGCAATTCTGGATCAGGAGGTCGCTGGCCGACTCCCGGATGCCGACGCCGATGACGTACTTCCCGTACTCCTTCAGCTTGATGACCATCGACGAGAAGTCGCTGTCGCCGGAGAGCAGGATGAAGGTGCCGATCTCGGGCCGGGTGAACACCAGCTCGATGGCGTCCACCGCGAGGCGGATGTCGGTGGCGTTCTTCTTGTTGGTGCCGAAGGCGGGCGCGAAGATCAGGTCGATCGACGACTCGGAAAGCGGCACGATGTACTGCGGGTACCGGCGCCAGTCGGCGTAGGCCCGCTGGACCGCCACCTTCCCCTTGATGATGTCGCTGTTGAGGAGGGTCCGCAGCTCCTTGGTCAGGTCGGAGCGGATGCCGAGGGTGACGTTGTCGAAGTCGATGAGCAGCGCCGCGTTCGGGGCGTGCACGGGGGCGGTGGCGCCGGCGGGTCGGCCGGCGCGGATGATGTGACGGTTGTTCACGTAGTGTTCAGCTCCAGGCTCACCACCCGCGCGAGCTCCATTCGCTTCACCTTCCCGGACCCGGTCATCGGGAAGGTGTCGAAGAAGCGCACGAGGTCGGGAACCTTGTAGTCCACGAGTTGGTCGCGACCGAACTCCTTGAGTTCGTCGCCGGTCAGGATGGCCCCTTCCACCGGCACGACGCAGGCGCACACCAGCTCCCCGAGCAGTTCGTTGGGGACGCCGACCACGCATACGTCGTCCACGGCCGGATGGGTCCGGAGGACGTCTTCCACTTCCCTGGGCGTGACGTTGTTGCCGCCGCGGATGATCATCTCCTTGCGGCGACCCACCACCTGCACGGCACCCGCCTCGTCCACCACCACGAGGTCGCCGGTGAGGAGATACCCCTCCGGTCCGTGGGCCCGCGCCGTCTCGCCCGGCATGCGGTGATACCCCAGCATCACGTTGGCGCCCTTCACCGCGAGTTCGCCAACGGCTTCCGGCCCATGGAGGCTCCCGGTCGCCAGATCCACCACCCGCACCTCCACCCCCGGGAGCGGGCGTCCCACCGTCTGCGCGCGACGCTCGGCCGGGTCGCCGGGCCGCGTCATGCAGATGGTGGGGCCCGTCTCCGTGAGCCCGTACGCGATCTCCACGTTGCACCAGGTGCGGATCTTCCGCACCAGGTCGGGCGACACCGGCGCGCCCGCCACCACCCCCGTCCGCAGCGCCGTGAGATCCCGGCCCGCGAAGGTCCTGTCCCGCATCAGGAGCTGGAACATCGTCGGCACGCCGTGGCAGACGGTGACCCGCTCCTTCTCGAGGAGCTCGAGCGCTCCCCCCGCCTCGAACCGCTCCTGCAGCACGAGGGTGCCGCCGACGCAGATCGTCCCCACCACCGTCGAGACGCCGAAGACGTGGAAGAACGGCACCGCCGCCAGCGCGCGGTCGCCGTCGCGGAGTTCCAGCGCCTCCGCGCTCAGCCGCGCCGTCTCCACCAGGTTGCGGTGGGAGAGCAGAACGCCCTTGGGCTTCCCCATGGTGCCGGAGGTGTAGAGCAGGGCCAGTGCATCATCGGCCCCG
>CAYUOK010000255.1:0-1869 GCA_964446395.1 uncultured Gemmatimonadaceae bacterium
AGCGCCGCGTTCAGGCCTGCCAACGCTCCCTGTCCAGCCGCTTCCTCGTATCCCGTTGTTCCGTTCACCTGTCCGGCAAAGAACAGCCCGGGCAGTGCGCGTGACTCGAGCGTCGGGTGCAACTGCGTCGGCGGGAAGTAGTCGTACTCGATGGCGTACCCGGGCCGGGTCATCTCGACCGCCTCCAGCCCCGGCACCGCTCGCAGAAACGCGAGCTGCACGTCGGCAGGGAGCGACGTCGAGAGCCCGTTCACATACAGCTCGTCGGTCCCCAGCCCCTCCGGCTCGAGGAACACCTGGTGGCGCGCTGCGTCAGGGAAGCGCACGACCTTGTCTTCCACCGAGGGGCAATACCGCGGACCCCGTCCGCTGATCGCCCCGCCGTAGAGTGCTGATTCGCGCAGGTGTTTCTGGATGATCCCCTTCACCTCGGCCCCGGCCCACGCGAGGTAACAGGGCAGTTGCGACGGGTGGACGGCACGCTCGAAGTGGCTGAACCAGTACGTCCCAGCATCCCCATCCTGGCGGGTCAGGTCAGCGAGGCGGACGGTCCGGCCATCGATCCTGGGCGGCGTTCCAGTCTTGAAGCGTTCTCTTGTAATACCCTGTGCTGCAATGGCTTCTGATGCTTCTATGGATGGGGCCTCTCCCACTCTACCCGCAGGCACCTGGGGGTCGAGTCCGACGTGGATCGCGCCGCGGAGGAAGGTCCCGGCCGTGAGCACCACGGCCCGCGCCTCCAGCGTGAGCCCCGCGCTCGTGACCACGCCGGCGATGCGTCCTCCACGAATGACGAACGACGCGGCGGTGCCCTGCGCAAAATGGAGATTGGGCCGCGCCTCGAGGAGCTGACGCACCGCTCGCCGATACAGCGCGCGGTCGCACTGGGCGCGAGGAGACCAGACGGCTGGGCCCTTCGAACGATTGAGCATCCGGAACTGGATCCGGGCCATGTCCGTCGCACGCCCCATCACGCCGCCGAGTGCGTCCACCTCGCGCACCACCGTGCCCTTGGCGATGCCGCCGATGGCGGGGTTGCACGACATCTGCCCGATCGTCTCGAGATTCTGCGTGAGCATGAGGGTGCGCGCGCCCGCCCGCGAGGCGAGCGCGGCCGCCTCGGCGCCGGCGTGGCCGCCGCCGATCACGATGACGTCATAGTGCATGCAGGATTATAGGCGGGGAAGCGGGGAAGCGGGGATGGAGGCCGGCCCGTGAAGCTCTGGCGCGCAGCGCCCCTCGACCAGCCTGCTCCTCCGGTCCTCGGGGCGCCGAGGATCGACTCAATTCGGCAGGCCGGCGAAGGGAATGGTCCGGAGGGCCGTCAGTTCGCGTCCCCCGGAGCGACCGTGGCGCGGAGGGGGCGCGAACTGGGTTGGCCCGGAGGACCATCCCGAGCCGGCCGACCAGCGCAGTGACCAGACGTGCTCGTCAGGGTCGTCGGCTCCGGAAGTTCTCTAACCACCCCGCCCCGCTCCCCTGCGAACTTCCTGCGCCGACGATCCCCTTCCTCCCACGTCACAACCGGCTGCGAGACCGCCCAACTCTCGGGGCGCGCAACCCACATCGTAGGCGCTATCCCGTCCGAATCCAGCGAAAGATTTCGGGGATCGTGGCCCGCTTGCCGTACATCAGGATCCCGACGCGATAGATCCGCCCGGCCACCCAGGCCACGAGGACGACGCCGAGCGCCGTCATCCCCGCGGACGCCAGGAGCTCCGTCAGTGGCAGCGGACTCAGGGAGTGCCGGACCGGCGTGACGAATGGCGCGAAGAGCGGGATAAGGCTCATCGTCCGCGCCAGCGTCCCGTTGGGCTCGTCGAGCAGGCCGAACATCAGGAGGAGGCCGGCCACGATGCAGAGCGTGAC
>CAYUOK010000256.1:0-1861 GCA_964446395.1 uncultured Gemmatimonadaceae bacterium
ACGAAGCCGGCGTTCGAGAGCTTGAGCGCCCGCATGTAGTAGTAATCCATCCCGCACTCGGTGAGTTCGGACACCAGGTCGGCCAGGGCGCCGCGGTGTTCCTCCGGGTCGTCCGCCGTCTCGAGCGCATCGAGCACCGCGTCCATGCGGTCCTGCAGCTCCTCCGAGTGATGGAAACGGAGCGAGGGCCCCGCCGCCGCGGCGTCGTCGGTGGATCTCGGTGTCCGTTTCGGTGACTTCCTGGCCGGGGGTGCCATCGGGTTCCGATCGACGCAGGGCGCGTCAGGGGAGAAGGTGGCGCTTGCTGGACTGCAGGCAATTTACCCAACCGACCGCCGCCGTGATGCGCCTCCTGCTGGCGCCCTTCCCCGCCCCGCCGTACCTTCGCTCGGTCCTCTTCCGGAGCCGCTGTGGCCGTCACGTATGCGCGTCGCCTGGGCCTCTTTTCCGGCACGATGTCCGTCATCGGCGGCATCATTGGCTCCGGGATCTTCCTCAATCCATCCATCGTGGCTCAGCGGGTCGGCACGCCCGCCGCGACGCTCGGCGTCTGGATCGGTGGCGGCGTGGTGGCGCTCATCGGCGCGTTCGTCTACGGCGAGCTCGGGCAGCGGCGGCCGCAGGTAGGCGGTGGCTACGCCTATCTCCGCGAGGCGTTCGGGCCCCTGCCCGCCTTCCTCTACGCCTGGGCGCTCCTTCTCATCATGGCGCCCGGCGCCATCGCCGCCGTGGCCGTCACTTTTTCCAACTACACCGCCGCGCTGGTGGGATTTCCACCAGCCCTCGTCCGCCCGGTGGCGGTCGCGGCCATTCTCCTGCTCACCCTGATCAACTGTTTCGGCGTCACCTTTGGCGCCGTCACCCAGAACGTCTTCACCGTGCTGAAGCTGGCGGCGATCGCGATGGTCGTGGTGGCCGGCCTCCGGGCCCTCGGCAACCCGGCGCCGCCGTGCGTGGACTGCGCCGCGCTCACCGTGCCGTCGGGGATGGGAGCGATGGTCGGCGCGGTGGCGGCCGCGCTGGTGCCGGTGCTCTTCGCGTACGGCGGGTGGCAACAGACGAACTTCATTGCCGAGGAGCTGGTGGAGCCGGAGCGGAACCTGCCGAGAGCGCTGGTGCTCGGGGTGATGGCGGTAGTGCTGGTCTACGTGCTGGCCAACGTGGCGTACCTTGGCGCGCTCGGCGTGGACGGACTCGCCGCGAGCACCGCGCCCGCCGCCGACACGATGGAGGTGCTGCTCGGCTCCGCGGGGCGGGTGGTCATCACGGCGGGGATTGCGTGCTCGACCTTCGGCTTCCTGAATCTGGTGATCCTGGTGACGCCGCGGGTCTTCCAGGCGATGGCGGCCGACGGCCTCTTCTTCGAGCGCTTTGCCCGGCTGCACCCGAAGTTCCGGACACCGGTGCCTGCCATCGTATTCCTCGGCGTCTGGTCGGCGGCGCTGGTCTATTCCGGCCAGTACGGTGCCCTGCTCGACTACGTGGTCTTCGCTGACTGGATCTTCTTCGGGCTCACCGCGGCCACGCTGCTGGTGTTCCGGCGGCGCGACGGCATGGCGGGGATTCCGTTTCGTGTGCCGGGCTATCCGGTGACGCTCTGGCTGTTCGTGGCGGCGGCGGGGTATGTGGTGGTGGGGTCGGTCCTGTCCAACCCCGGCAATGCGGTACGTGGGGTGGGTCTCCTCGCGCTCGGCGTCCCGGTCTATCTCTACTGGCGTTCGGTGGCCGCGCGGCGCTGAGCTGCCCGCAGGCTGGCCCAGGCCAGCCGCCAGTTGCGCCGCATCCTGGCGAGTCCGGGACGAGCCAACGGCGTGTCGGCGAACTTCGCCTGGAACTCCCCTTCGGTCATCCGCTCGAAGAA
>CAYUOK010000257.1:0-1860 GCA_964446395.1 uncultured Gemmatimonadaceae bacterium
CGGCCCTCTTCGGCGCGGTCCTCAGCACCTTCGAGTCGCTGCTCAACTCGGCGGCCACCATCTTCAGTCTCGACATCTACCAGCGCCACTGGCGGCCCGCCGCGGAGCCGGCGCAGCTGCTCCGGGTCGGCCGCTGGGCGACGCTCGTGCTTTTCCTGGTCGGGTGCCTGTGGGCGCCGATCGTGGGCCGGGCGGGCAGCGTGTTCCAGTACATCCAGATGTTCTGGGGATTCATCTCGCCGGGGATCGTGGCGGCCTTCGTCGTCGGGATGGTCTCCCCGAGGACGCCGCCCATGGCGGCCAAGGGGGCGATGCTCCTCGGCATCCCGGTGTACGGGCTCCTCCTCTGGTTCCTGCCCGGCATCGCCTTCCTGCACCACATGGCCATCACCTTTCTCGTGCTGGTGGCGTACATGTGGATCGTGACGGCCCGCCGGCCGCTGGCGGCGCCGCGGGTGCTGCCGGTCAAGGAGGGGCTGTTGCTCGAGCCCGCCCGGCACGCCGGCCTCCTCGGGGGGCTGGTGGTGGCGGCGGTGGCGGCGCTCTACATCTACTTCTGGTAGCGCCTCCTCGCGGGAATGCCCTCGGCCGTGCATCTTTGGGTGTGCCGATCACTCCACCCGACCGCCTCACCACCGCCCTCTCCGACCGCTACCGCCTGGAGCGGGAGCTCGGGCAGGGCGGCATGGCCACCGTCTACCTGGCCGAGGACCTGAAGCACGACCGCAAGGTGGCGGTCAAGGTGCTGCGGCCGGAGCTGGCCGCGGTCATCGGCGCCGAGCGGTTCCTCTCCGAGATCAAGACCACCGCCAACCTGCAGCACCCGCACATCCTGCCGCTCTTCGACAGCGGGGAGTCGGACGGCTTTCTCTATTATGTGATGCCGTTCGTCGAGGGCGAGACCATCCGGGACCGGATGAACCGGGAGAAGCAGTTCCCGGTGGCAGAGGCGGTCCGCATCACCACGGAAGTGGCTTCGGCCCTCGACTACGCGCACCGCCACAACGTCATCCACCGCGACATCAAGCCAGAAAACGTCCTGCTGCACGACGGCCGCGCGCTGGTGGCCGACTTCGGCATCGCGCTCGCCGCCAGCAAGGCCGGCAGCACGCGGATGACCGAGACCGGCATGTCGCTGGGCACGCCGCACTACATGAGCCCCGAGCAGGCCATGGGCGAGCGGGACATCACCGCCCGCTCCGACGTCTACGCCCTCGGCTGCGTCCTCTACGAAATGCTCACCGGCGAGCCGCCCTTCACCGGCGCCACCGCGCAGGCCATCGTGGCGCGAGTCCTCACCGAGCACCCGCGGCCGATGCTCCCCCAGCGGCACACGATCCCGCCGCAGGTGGAGGCCGCCGTGCTCACCTCGCTGGAGAAACTGCCGGCCGACCGGTTCGCCACGGCGGCGGAGTTCGCCGCGGCACTCGCCGATGCGGGCTACGCGTCGAAGTCCACGTTGGCCGTGGCGGCGGCGGCCGGACCGGCCACCGCCATGTGGAAGCGGCGCTTCGCGCTTGCGACCGCAATGGCCGTCGTGGCCGTCATCCTGGCGGCTGTCGGGTGGTCTCGCGCCCGCTGGGCCGCCGACCAGCCCACCAGCTGGCAATACCTCTCGCTCGGCGACAGTGTGCAGCTCACCACGCTGACGCCGGGGCTCGCGCTCTCGCCGGACGGCAATACCCTGGTCCTGAAGGACTCCAGGCAAAACGCCAGGCTGTGGGTCAAGCGGCGCGGTGCGCTCGACCCGGTGCCAATCCCGGGCACCGAACGCGCCTCCAACCCGGTGTTCTCTCCAGACGGCGAGTGGATCCTCTACCTGGCCGACCGCCAGCTCCGCAAGGTGAATCTCGCCAACGG
>CAYUOK010000258.1:0-1859 GCA_964446395.1 uncultured Gemmatimonadaceae bacterium
CGCACCAGGCCGTTGAAGTTGAACGGCGCCGAGGTGCCGGCGTACGTCTCGGTGCTGGTCACCTCGGGCACCGTGCGGAGGTAGGCGGCCACGGCGCCCGCCGCGGCGTTGGAGGTCTCCAGCGTGGCGCCCTCGGCGAGGTCGAGCACCACCTGGAACTCCGACTTGTTGTCGAAGGGGAGCATCTTCACCTCGACCAGCTTGACCGCCAGGAGCCCCATCGACACCAGGAGCAGGCCGACGATCCCGCCGTAGAACGCCAGCCGGCGCTTCGGGAGGTCCATCAGCGGCGTCATGATGCCGGTGTAGAACTTCGCGAAGCCCGAGAGCTCCTCCGGCTCGTGCGCGCGGTCGGGCATGTGCGGCCCGGGGGCCACGTGCCCCTTGAGGAGGCGGAGCGCCAGGTAGGGCGTGATGATGAACGCCACCGCGAGCGAGGCGAGCATGGCCGCCGAGGCGCCGACGGGGATGGGCCGCATGTAGGGGCCCATGAGCCCGGAGACGAAGGCCATCGGCAGGATGGCGGCGATGACGGTGAAGGTGGCGAGGATGGTCGGGTTGCCGACCTCGTCCACACCCTCGACGGCGGCCACGTCGGGGGAGCGGTCGCCCATCTGGAGGTGGCGGTAGATGTTCTCCACCACCACGATGGCGTCGTCCACCAGGATGCCGATCGAGAAGATCAGCGCGAACAGCGTGATGCGGTTGAGCGAGTAGCCCAGGGCGTAGTACACGAAGAGCGTCAGCGCCAGCGTGACCGGCACCGCCACCAGCACCACCAGCGCCTCGCGCCAGCCGAGGAAGAGGCCGATCAGCGCCGTGACGGACAGCGTGGCGATCAGGAGGTGCAGCATCAGCTCGTTCGACTTCTCGCTGGCCGTCTCGCCGTAGTTCCGGGTGACATCCACCAGCACGTCGGCGGGGAGGAGCCGGCTCCGCGCCTCGTCCACCCGCGCCAGCGCGGCGTGCGCGATGTCGGTGGCGTTGACGCCGGGCCGCTTGGCCACGGCGATGGTCACCGCCTGGGCGCCGTCCTCGCCGCGCGCCGCGTGGGTCACGTAGTCGGTGGCCTCGGCGGGCGCCTCCACCACGGTGGCGACGTTCCGCAGGTACACCGGCGCGCCGCGGTTGGCGACGACCACGTCGCCCGCGTCCCGGGCGGAACGGATCGGCGCGCCGACGGTGACGAGGAAGACCTCGTTGGCCGATGCGAACTCGCCGGCCGGGAGCCGGACGTTGGCGGCGCGGAGCGCCTGCATCACCTCGCCCGGGGTCACGCCGCTCGCGGCCAGGCGGGCCGGGTCGAGCGTGACGCGCAGCTGGGTGGGCTCGCCGCCAATGAGGTCGATGCGCGCCAGGTCGGGGATGGTGGCGAGCTCGTCGGCCAGGTGCGTGGCCATGGCACGGAGCTCGTCCGAGCCGTAGCCGCCGCCGTGCAGCGTGAGCGCCAGGATCGGCACGTCGTCGATCGAGTGCGGCTTGATCATCGGCGGCATGGCGCCCGGCGGGGCCTGGTCGGCGGCGGAACCCA
Organism: uncultured Gemmatimonadaceae bacterium; assembly: GCA_964446395.1. Classification (GTDB taxonomy): domain Bacteria; phylum Gemmatimonadota; class Gemmatimonadetes; order Gemmatimonadales; family GWC2-71-9; genus SPDF01. Next base: position 1,532 of record CAYUOK010000258.1, read on the forward strand.
TCTTGGTGAAGACCCGGCTCACCGCCCGGTCCTGGTTCTCGCCCACCTTGAAGCGCACCGTGACCAGCGTCATCCCCTCGCCCGCCATGGAATAGACGTACTCCACGCCGGGCACCTCCCACATCAGCTTCTCGATGGGGCGCGTGAGGAGGTTCTCCACCTCCTCGGGGGAGGCGCCCGGGATCACGGCGATGACGTCGATCATCGGCACCGAGATCTGCGGCTCCTCCTCGCGCGGCGTGGCGAGGATGGCGAGCGTGCCCACCGCGAGCGACGCGATGGTGACGAGCGGCGTCAGTTTCGAGCGCAGGAAGGCCTGCGCCATCCG
>CAYUOK010000259.1:0-1852 GCA_964446395.1 uncultured Gemmatimonadaceae bacterium
GAGCCGTTCACGCGGAATCCCGACGGCTCGGGCCTCCGGCAGATGCCGTTCGCCGAACTGGAGCCCCAGCTGGAGACCACGATGGCGGCGTGGCGCGACCTGCAATGTTCCGACGCCCCGGTCACCCGGGCGGCGGTGCCCGCAGGGACCGATCCCGACCAGCTGGACCAGCTGTTCCTGGGTTCCGACGGCGCGGGCCGCACCTACGCGCAGGTCAGCGACATCGTGCAGGGGGGCTGGCAGGTGCCGGGCTTCTTCACCGCCTTCGCGGGAACGGCCGGCAACAACATCATCGGCGTGACCTTCTCGTTCTGGTATGTGGATGAGGACGGCAACCCGACCGACATCGACCGCGACGGCCGGGCCGACACCGGGCTGGCGGAGATCTACTACAACACCCGGTTTGCGTGGGGCAACAGCGGCGCGCTCAACGTGGTGGACACCTACACCATCACGACGCACGAGACCGGGCACGCGATGAGCCTGGGGCATTTCGGGAAGGTGTTCGTGACCAAGAAGAAGGCCGCGGACGGGCTGCAGATTGCCGACATCAGCTACGCGCCGAAGGCGCTGATGAACGCGGTGTACGTGACGGGCCGGACCGATATTATGGGCGCGGACAACTCGCAGTTCTGCCTGGTGTGGGCGTCGGCGAACTAGCGCGGCCTGGATTAGCCGAGGATATCCGGTCCGCCGTTGAACCCCTCACCCCCTTCCCCCTCTCCCTCCGGGAGAGGGGGGATGGGGCCGCCTCATGGTGCGAAGAGTTCCTGCAGGGTGGCCAGGACCCGGCTTTCGACATTGGGGCTGACCCTCCCGAGCCGACGGACCATCCGTTCGCGGTCCACCGTGCGGAGCTGGTCGAGGACGACCTGCCCCTGCTTCCCCTCGAAGCGGCAGGGCACCCGAAACGGATAGGGCTTCGAGGCGCTGGTGAGTGGCGCGACGATGCAGGTGTGGAGATGGGCGTTGAGCTCGTCCGGCGAGACGACCACGCAGGGGCGCGTCTTGCGCATCTCCCGGCCGCGGGTGGGGTTGAGCGCGACGAGGAAGACGTCGCCCCGTCGCACTGCCTCGCTCACCACGTCCACTCCTCGTCATCGAACCGGGTGGAGGTCGGCGCGTCGAGGAGACCGCGGCCCTGTTCGGCGGCCAACGCCGCCGCCGCCTCGGCCCAACCAGCGCGGGTGCCCTGGCTCGGCCGGATGACGAGGCTGTCCGCGCGCACCTCCATGTCTACCTCGTCAGTCATGCCCAGTTCGTCGATGACAGGCTTCGGGAGCCGGATCCCGCGGGAATTGCCGATTCGGATGAGACGGGCCTTCATGGGGTACCTCCGGGTGTGATTACAATGTAATCACCCACCACCCGGCCCGCCATCCCGCGCAAGGTATACCACGACGACTCGGCACTGGGTATCGATTCGACGCCGGAGGGGGCATTTGGTCGTCAGTCGCGGTGCGTCTGCTTGCGTTGCGGTCGCGCACTGGTAACGTACGGGGGCCGTTTGGATTCCCCGCCTGGCGCAGTAACCCGGGAGCCCCATGCTCTTTGCAGTGGACCGCTATCTCTCGGGTCGATCCCACTTCCAGCTCGGGGTCTACTCCCTCGTCCTACTCGCAGTTGTCGGAACGATCGACTTCGCGACCGGCGCCGAGCTCTCCTTTTCGATCTTCTACGCGATTCCCGTCGGGCTGAGCGCCTGGTACCTGGGGCGGCGCTTCGGCCTGCTCTTCTCCGTCCTCTCGGCGCTCGTCCTCTACTGGGTCGACGCCGCGGGGGGCCACCAGACCTTCGGCACCACCAGTTCCTACTGGAACGCCGGCGTCTTCCTGGGCTTCTTCCTCATCAT
>CAYUOK010000260.1:0-1851 GCA_964446395.1 uncultured Gemmatimonadaceae bacterium
CTTCCGCTCGCTGCTCAGCGGCATCGACGCCAAGGCCGGCGCGCTGGCCGGGTAGGACCCCTCCACCGGAGACAGACCTCGATGTGGGCCTTCCTTCGCCGGACGACCCTCACCCAGTGGATCATCGTCGCGACGATCCTGGGTGTGGTGGTCGGGTACCTCGACAACGCGGTCTGGACCACGGTGGACGTCGGCGCGGCGCTCAAGCCGCTGTCGTCGATCTTCATCCGGATGATCAAGTCGATCGTCGTCCCCCTCATCATGGCGAGCCTGGTGGTCGGCATCGCGGGGCACGGCGACGACCTCAAGCGCGTCGGGCGCCTCGCCCTGAAGTCGTTCGTGTATTTCGAGGTGGTCACCACCGTCGCACTTCTCGTGGGCCTGGTGGCGGTCAACGTCGCCCAGCCGGGCGCGGGGGTGGTGCTGGCCGGCTCCGCCGAGGCGGGGCAGCAGTTCGCCAGCACGCCGACCACCCTGTCGGGCGTGCTGGAGCACACGGTGCCCACCAGCTTCTTCGACGCGGCGGCGAAGAACGAGGTACTGCAGGTCGTCTTCTTCACGGTGCTCTTCGCCATCGCGCTGGCCCGGGTCCCCGCGACGAGGCGCGAGCCGCTGCTGAAGTTCTTCGAGTCGCTCAACGACGTGATGTTCAAGTTCACCGACATCGTCATGCGCTTCGCGCCCATCGGCATCTTCGCCGCGATGGCCGCCACGATCGGGGCCAGCGGCATCGAGCTGCTCCTGAGCCTGGGCAAGCTCGTACTGACGCTCTACGTGGCGCTCATCGTGTTCGTGCTCGTGGCGCTGGTGCCCGTGGCGCTGCTGTTCCGGATTCCCCTGCGGGCCTTCTGGAAGCGGGCGCGCGAGCCGTGGCTCATCGCCTTCACGACCGCGTCGTCCGAGGCGGCGCTGCCGCTCGCCATGGAGAACATGGAGAAGTTCGGCGTGCCCCGCCGCATCGTGGCCTTCGTGCTGCCGACCGGGTACTCGTTCAACCTCGACGGCTCGACGCTCTACCTGTCCGTGGCGGCGCTGTTCGTGGCCCAGGCCGCGGGCGCCGACCTGACCCTCGGCCAGCAACTGGTCATCATGCTCACGCTGATGCTCACCAGCAAAGGGGTGGCCGCCGTGCCGCGGGCGTCGCTCGTCATCCTGTCCGGCGCGCTGGCCACCTTCGGCCTTCCACTCGAGGGCGTGGCGGTGATTCTCGGGGTGGACGCGTTCATGGACATGGCGCGCACGTCGGTGAACCTGCTGGGCAACTGCCTGGCCTCCGCGGCGATGGCGCGCTGGGAGGGGGAGGCGGAGTTCGAGGCCTAGGCGGGAAGGCGGGGAAGCGGGGAAGCGGGGACGCGGCTCAGCCTGGGGCGAACAGCGAAGGCAGGTCGGCGGGACGGAGGGGACGCAACTCCGGCAGGAGGCCGGTGGCGTGCGCGGCCAGGCCGAGGACGTCCTCCGGCGACATTCCCCCGGCGCGGAGCTCACGAATCCCCGTATCGCGGTTGGCCTTGCTCAGCTTGGCGCCGGTGGGCCCGTGGATCAGGGGATGATGGAGGTACCGGATCGGCGTCGTGCGGCCAAGCAGTCGGGCCAGCCGCAGCTGGCGGCCGGTCGATTGCAGCAGGTCCTCTCCGCGGACGACGAGATCCACCTCCTCGAGCCAGTCGTCGACCGTGACGGCGAACTGGTAGGTCCATTGTCCCAGGCGGTCGCGGACCAGGAGGTCGCCGCATTGGGCCGCGGGATCCTGCGCCTGCTCGCCGAGCCGAAGATCCGCAAAGCGCTCCACTCCCGGTTCGATCCGCACCCGCACACCCCGCCCATCCGCCGGTGCGAGCCCACGGCTCCGGC
>CAYUOK010000261.1:0-1847 GCA_964446395.1 uncultured Gemmatimonadaceae bacterium
GCTCCAGCTTGAAGGCGACGTCCACCGCGTCGAGCGCGGCGGGAGCGCGGTCCATCATGCCGAAACCGATGGCATCGAGCGTCACGCCCTGCTCCCGCATCGTGGCCTTGAGGTGCCCCTTCCCGACCTCGCGCGCGCCGTGGAGCCGGATGCCGCGCACCGCGAACACGGGGCCCGGATTCCCCATGCCGCACGGCTCGAGGTGCTGGCACAGCGCCTCGAGTTCGGGCGTCGCCTCCTCCAGCCGGAGCGTCACGTCCACCCGCTGCTCGGGCACGAGGTCCTCGCCTCGCAACTGCCGGTTGGCCTCCGCCACGAACCGCGCGCGGAATTCGTCCAGGCGGTCCCGGTGGATGGTGAGGCCCGCCGCCATCCGGTGGCCGCCGAACCGCTCGAGGAGGTCGCCGCAGGTCTCGAGGGCGTCGCGAAGGTGGAAACGGGAGATGCTCCGCCCGCTGCCCTTCCCGAGCGTCGGGGTCTCCTCGTCGAAGGCGATCATGAACGCCGGCCGGCCGTAGCGCTCCACGAGGCGCGACGCCACGATGCCGATGACCCCGGCGTGCCACCCCTCGGCGGAGAGCACGAGCGCGGAGTCCACCTCGAGCCGGGCGCTCGCCTCGACCTGCGCGATGGCCTCGTCGAGGATGCGCTGGTCGAGCGCCTGCCGGTCCGCGTTGTGGGACTCGAGCCGCTCCGCCAGCGTCCTGGCTTCGTCCTCGTCGTCGGTCAGGAGGAGGCGAAGTCCGTCCTTCGCGTCGCCGACCCGGCCCACGGCGTTGAGCCGCGGGCCAAGGACGAACCCGAGGTGCCCCGCCTTGATCGGCTTGCCCTCGAGCCCCGCCGACTTGATCAGCGCCCTGAGGCCGGGCCACCTGCTCCGCGCGAGCACCTTGAGTCCCTGCTGCACGAGGAGGCGGTTCTCTCCCTGCAGCGGCACCACGTCCGCCACCGTGGCCAGCGCCACATAGTCCAGGAGGTGCAGGGGGAGGTTGGGGGGCAGCCCGAGCGCCGGCACCAGCGCCTGCACCAGCTTGAAGGCGACGCCGGTGCCGCAGAGGTCGCGGTAGGGCGAGCCCTCGCCGTCGAGCTGCGGATCCACGATGGCGGTGGCGGGGGGCCGTTCGGGGCCCGGGAGGTGATGGTCGGTCACGACGACCTCGAACCCCGCCGCCCGCGCGGCCCGCACCGTCTCGACCGCGGTGATGCCGCAGTCGCAGGTGAGGATCAGCCGTGCACCGACCTCGCGGGCGCGCTGGAGACCCGCCTCGCGGAAGTCGTACCCGTCGGCCATGCGGTGCGGCACGAACGGCTCGACGGTCGCCCCGGCGTGGCGGAGCGCCCGGGTGAGGAGCGCCGTGGCGCACTGGCCGTCCACGTCGTAGTCGCCGTGGACGAGGATCGTGCCCCCGGCGCGCACCGTGCCTGCGATGGCGCCGACGGCCGCCTCCATCCCGCCGAGGAGGTACGGGTCGCCCAGCTGGTCGAGCGCCGGCCGCAGGAACCGCCTGGCGGCCTCGATGTCGCCGAAGCCGCGCTGCAGCAGCAGCGCGGCAAGTGCGCGGGGCACCGAAAGTGCCGCGGCCAGCGCCGACACCTGCGCGTCGTCCGGCGCGGGCGCGAAGACCAGCCGGACCGGACGGGGCGATGCCGCCATCAGGCCCGGGTGCTCAGGAGGTTTCGACGTAGTACAGCATGACGCCGCAGCCCTCGCAGGCGTCCACCACGCCGGACATCCGCATCTGCGCGCGGCGGTTCATCGGGACGGCGGTGTAGCAGGCGCCGCAGGCGTCGCCGGCCAGCGCCACCACCGCGCGGGGCGCGCGCGATCCGCGCAGCCGCTCGTACCG
>CAYUOK010000262.1:0-1823 GCA_964446395.1 uncultured Gemmatimonadaceae bacterium
GCCGGGGAAGGGCGCCGAGTCCTTCTGGCTCTGGTGCTTGAAGATCGCCTGGATCTTGAGCTTCAGTTCCTCCTGGCTCATCGGCACCAGCCAGGTCGCCTCCGTCACCGGCCATTCCTGCCACGCCCCGCGGTAGAGCCAGGCCTCCGGCGGCGTGCCGCTCATCTCCGACAGCGCGCAATCGATCGCCTCCTTGCACATCCGGTGGGTGCCGTGCGGGTCGCTCAGGTCGCCGGCCACGAACACCAGCTGCGGACGGATCTCTTCCAGAAGCGCGCGGACGATGGCCACGTCGGCGGGGCCGATCGGGTCCTTGCGGACCTTGCCGGTCTGGTAGAAGGGGAGGTTGAGGAAGCGGGCGTTGGCGCGGCCGAGGCCGATCGTCTCCAGCGCGCTGACGGCCTCGCCCTCGCGGATGATCCGCTTGAGGTCCTGGATCGCGTCGCTGTCCACCGTGCCCGGCTGCTTCGTGGCGAGGAACTCACGCACCTGGGCCGTGAACCCCGGCACGTCCGCCTTGCCGATGCCCCGGTCCCGCGCCAGCCGCTCCAGGAAGTCCACGTAGCGCCGCACGTCGTGGTCGAAGACGGCGATGTTGCCGCTCGTCATGTAGGCCACGGTGATCGCGTTCCCGTTCTGCGTCAGCTTGTGCAGGATCCCGCCCATCGAGATCACGTCGTCGTCGGGGTGCGGGGAGAAGACCATCACCCGCCGGCCCTCGGGGAGCTTCGACTTCCCGCGGATCTTGGCGCCCAGCGCGTTGAAGACGAGGCCGTTCACCGCGCCCGGCGAGCCGTGCCGCGCCACGAGCGACGACAGCTGGTGCTCGGCGTAGTCGCCCTGCGTGAGCTTGAGGATCGCCTTCCCGGTCCGGAGTGAGAGCCAGACCACGGCGCGCACCGCGAGCTCGGGCGTCCACTCCACCTCGTCCACCAGCCACGGCGTGGCCACGCGGGTGAGTTCCGCGGCCGCCGCGGTGTCGAGGTAGAAGGTCGTGTTCGGGTGGCGCTGCAGGAAGGTGGCGGCCACCTCGAGGTCCACCTCCCCTTCCACCGCCCGCCGCACGATGGCCGACTTGTGCTCCCCCGTGGCCAGGATCGCGATCTCCCGCGCCTCGAGGATCGTGGCCACGCCCATCGTCACCGCCTCGCGCGGCACGTGCTCCTCGCCGAAGAAGTCCGCCGCCGCGTCCCGCCGGGTGATCACGTCGAGCTGCACCAGCCGGGTGCGGCTCTCCGCGCCGGAGCCCGGCTCGTTGAAGCCGATGTGGCCGGTCTTCCCGATGCCGAGCAGCTGGAAGTCGATCCCGCCCGCCGCGTGGATGGCGGCCTCGTAGGCGTCCGCCATGGCGCGCACGCCGTCGCGCGGCGCGCCGCCGTCGGGGACGTGGGTGTCGGCCGGGTCGATGTCGATGTGGTCGAAGAGGTTTTCCTGCATGAAGCGCCGGTAGGAGTGGATGCTCCCCGGCGTCATCGGGTAGTACTCGTCGAGGTTGAAGGTGACCACCCCCCGGAAGCTCAGCCCCTCCTCGCGGTGCATCCGGATCAGCTCGCGGTAGACCCCGATCGGGGTGGATCCGGTGGCGAGGCCGAGGACGGGCCGGGCCCCGGCGGCCCGCCGGCCGGCGATCACCTCGGCGATCCGCCGCGCGATGGTGCGGGAGAGGGCCTCGTGGCTGTCCAGCACCACGGTCGGGATCCGCTCGGGAAGCCTGGCCGGCAGGGGCATGGCCGGAATCTAACCGAGCGCCGCTTGACTCCCGCTTGACCCCCCCGCCGCACCCTCCAGTCGCAACCCTGACTGGAGGCGGTTATGCGGTTCCC
>CAYUOK010000263.1:0-1808 GCA_964446395.1 uncultured Gemmatimonadaceae bacterium
TAGCAGTGGGCGGCGTAGCCCTCCACGCTCGGGTCGTCGGCCAGGCAGATCATCGAATTGGTGCCGGCGCGGAGCTGGACCAGCGGCCCGCCGGCCGTGCGGTGACCCAGTACCTCGGCGCCGGCGCGCATGCTGTCGGGGAGGGGCAGGACCGCCGCGGCGATCTGCCACTCGACGGTCGGCGCCTGGGCGGCGACGGGCGCGGCGGCCGCGGCGAGGAACGTCAGGGTCGCGAGCACGGATGTCTGGCGCATCGGTCAGTGTCCTTTGGTGCGTGTCGGGGGGAGGAGCGCGGCGTAGACCAAGGTACGGAACTTATCCGCGAGGTCGAGTCCGCGCCGGGGGAGGACCTGCTGCATGAAGACCACGACCAGTTCGTCGGCCGGATCCACCTCATAGCTGGTGCCGTACGCGCCGGCCCAGCCGAAGCGGCCGACGGAGCCGTACTCACCGGCCCGCCCAGGATTCTGCAGCACCTCGAAGCCGAGGCTGAACGCCATCCCGGGGGTGTCGTACAGGGAGTCCACCGCGGGTGCGGTCATCAAGGACACCGTGGCTGGCGAGAGGATGCGCACCCCGTCGAGCTCGCCGCCGTTGAGCAGCATCTGCAGGAAGCGGGCGTAGTCGCCAGCCGTCGAGACGAGCCCGGCGCCACCGGCAAAGTCCTGTCGTGGCCCGACGAGATAGTCCCCCTGGCCCCGCGGGCCGTCCGGGGCGCGGACCAGCGTGCTCTCTGGGGTGACAGCGTACACCGCCGTGAGGCGGCCCGCCTCGGACGTCGGTGGGAAGAACCAGGTGTCATTCATTCTCAGCGGCGCGAAGATGCGCTGCCGGAAGAATCGATCCAGCGGCATCCCCGCTGCCCGCTCCACCACGCACCCCAGCACGTCGGTGGCGTATCCATAGATCCATGCCTCGCCAGGCTGGGCCGCGAGCGGGAGGGTGCCGAGGCGGTCCATCGTGGCGCAGATTGGTTCGGCCTTGTCGGCCAGATACCAGCCGTAGCCTGCGGCGGGGCCGAGGCCGGCGGCGCGGTAGTCGTCACGGATGAGCGATTCGGTGCCGTACGAGAGCCCGGCCGTCTGGGTCAGCAGCTGGCGGACGGTGATGGCGCGATGGACCGGCACCAGGACGCGGCCGGTGTCGGTGGCCACGGCCACGCGCGCGGTGGCAAAGGTCGGGATGTACCGGGAGACGGGCTCGTCCAGGCGGAGCCGTCCCTCCTCGACCAGGATCATGGCGGCAACGCTGGTGACCGCCTTGCTCTGCGAGGCGATGCGGAAGAGGGCGTCAGTGGAGATCGGCCGTGCCGCCTCGCGATCGGCCATGCCGAAGGCGCCGCTCCACACCACCTGTCCGTGCCGGGCGACCAGGGCCACTGCGCCCGCCGTCCTCCCCTGGGCGACATAGGATTGGAACAGGGTGTCGATCCGTGCCAGCCGCTCGGTGGAGAATCCGAGTTGCGCAGGTCTTCCGGCGGGAAGTCCCTGCGCGGCCAAGTGCGGTGCGGCCGCGAACGTCAACGCGAGGGCGGTGGTGGTGATTCGGCAGGACATGGCGGCCTTGGGTGGCGGACGCGCTCAAGGTACGACGCGCCGCGGGATGACGCCAGCGGCGGAGGCGGAAGTCCCTCGGGAGTCGCGGCTTGCGTCCACTCGGTTTTTGCGCGTTATTCCATCGGTACCCCCCACACCGCCAATCTGCCTGTCACCGAGCGCTGATGACCACCGCTGCCCGCGCCTGTCCCGCTTGCCATACCCCGTTGCCCGAGGCGGCGCAGTTCTGCATGCACTGCGGGCGCGCCACGC
>CAYUOK010000264.1:0-1807 GCA_964446395.1 uncultured Gemmatimonadaceae bacterium
GGCTCGAGCGGCCCACCGAGCTGCACGTGCCGCCGCTCACGCTCGACTGGAACCTGTGGCTCGGCCCGGCGCCGGAGCGACCCTACAATCCGGCGTACGCCCCATTCCGCTGGCGCGGCTGGTGGGACTTCGGCACCGGCGCCCTCGGCGACATGGCTTGCCACGGCATGGATGCGGCGTACTGGATCCTCGATCTCGGCTATCCGGAGCGGATCATTCCCGAGTCTACGCAGCTCTATTTGGAGACGGCGCCGAAGTCGAGCCGGGTGGAGTATCAATTCCCGGCCAAGGGGAAGCGCCCGGCGGTCAAGGTCGTCTGGCGCGACGGCGACCTCCGGCCGCCGAAGCCGCAGGGGCTGCCGATCACGATGGAGTGGCCGCCGGCCGACATCGGCGGGCAGCTCTGGATCGGGGACGATGGCGCCCTGATTGCGGGGATGTATGGCGAGGACCCGGTCCTCCTCGACCCGAAGCGCGATGCCGAGGTACGGGCGAATCCGCCGCTCAAGGTGTATCCGCGGTCCAAGGGGGTGTACGACGAGTGGATCGAGGCCTGCAAGGGAGGGCCGGCGGCGCTCTCGAGCTTCGACGGCTACGCCGGTGGGCTGACGGAGATGGTGCTGCTGGGGTGCCTGGCCATCCGCGCAGGGCAGACGCTGCAGATTGATCCAGTGACCGGGAACGTGACCAACATGACGCTGCCGGAGAAGTGGATTACGCCGGAATATCGGAAGGGGTGGAGCCTGTAGCTCGCAGGGACCTTCGCGCCCTTTGCGTCTTTGCGGTGAACATCAGTTACCGCGAAGACGCGAAGAGCGCGAAGGCCTGTTCTACGGTCGCCAAGTTCCTTTCGCCACCTTCGGCACAAACGCTTCCAGCCCCCGCGGCGGGAACTTGACGGTCTTCCCCGACTCCGCGCTCATGTAGGCCGCCATCAGCGTCCGCACCACCTCGACGCCGTCATCGAAGGAGAGCTTCGGTTCCTCGAGCCCGAGGAACACCCGCACGAAGTGGCGGTCCTCGGCCTCGTAGCCGTACGCCATCGGCTCGTTGGCCACCACCGGCATCTGTCCCTGTTCCGCATTCTGCTTCTCGACCAGGTCCTCCCCCTCCCGCCCCTTCACTTCCCGGCTGAAGAAGAGCTTGAGCCCGCTGTCGAGGGTGTTCCAGGTCATGGAATATTCCGGCCCCAGCAGCTCCGCCGAGAGCCGGAGCCCGGCGCCGACGAAGCTCCACGACGTCGTGGCCTCGCCGAGCACGGTGTGGCCGTCGCTGGTCTCGAACTCGATGGTGACGCTGGCGAAGTCCTCGGCGGGGTGCCGGGCGTAATCCACGGAATTGCCCATCGTCTTCTTGAGGCGGCGCACGTACTCCGGCCTGGACCACTTGAGGCTCGCGATCCGGCCGGTGATGCCGACCGGCCGCACCGACGAACGCGGCGCGCCCGGCTTGGTGAGGAGGTGGCGGACCACCTCGACCGAGTGGCACATCATGTCGTTGAGTACGCCGCCGCCCTGGAGCTTCCCCTGCCAGAACCACGGCATGTGCGGGCCGCTGTGCTCCTCCGCCGCGCGGGCCAGGTAGGGCCGCCCGGTGGTGGCGGCGCCACGCGCCCAGAGGAGGGTGCGGCCATGCTCCACCTGCGGACTGAAGAGCTGGTTCTCGAGGTAACCGTGCTTGAGGCCGGCCCTTCGGGTGAGCGCCGCCACCTGCTTCGCTTCCCTGACCGTGCGCGCCAGGGGTTTTTCGCAGGCGAGCCCGACCAGGTCTCCCTTGCCGCGGATGACGGCGTCGGCGATTTCCTCCA
>CAYUOK010000265.1:0-1796 GCA_964446395.1 uncultured Gemmatimonadaceae bacterium
GGGAGCTGGGGCGCCGTGGCCGGAACGCTCCGGTACTTCGGCGACCGGAATGGCATCGCCAGGGCCGGCATCGAGGGGACCACGATTCCCTACGACCTGGTGCGGAAGAACGCCCGGCGGGGCCAGCCGGTCATCAGCGTGGCCGGCGCCCGGAAGCATCGCCACCTGGCCCTGTCGCGGCGGCTGACCTACTTCGGGTTCGAGCTCGAGACGGTCGTGGAGGAGCTGCGCGGCGAAGTCCCTCCGGAACTCCGGGAGCAGGCGCGCGACGCCCTGGCGGACGCACTGATTGCCGGCGACACGCCGCATCCGGACCAGGGGCGGATCCGGCGCGCGCTCTCCGAACTTGGCGAGCTCTGGCGGCGCTCGGGCGGGACGCTGGCGCAAGCCTCGACTGCGGCGCTCCGCCCGCGCATCCGCAGCGCGCTGGCGGAAGTGACCAGCTGGCAGCAATTCCTCGGTACTCGCGTGGCGCTGGACGCCGATGCGCTCGTGGACGCGGCCACCCGGGCCCGCCTGCTGGAACTTCCCTCGATGGTGCACCTGCTCGGGGATGCGGTGCCGCTCGACTACGAGGTGGAAGAGGGGCAGGGAGTCGTCGTGCTGCGGCTCCGGGAGGGCCAGTTGCGCCGGCTTAAAGTGGAGGACCTGCCCAAGGTGGACCGGCCCCTCTGGTTCAGCGTGATGCGGGGACCGAAGCCCGCGCTGCGTGGGCGTACGCTCGACGAGTTGAGGGATGCGATCCAGAACGAGCCGCGGGAGCGGAGGGGCCGGCACACGGAGCTTCGGGGTCCTCGGCGCGGCGGGCGTGGCGGCGGTGGCGGCGGGAGAGGCGGGCGCGGCCCCGGGCGGGGGGGCAAGCGCGGGCGGTAGTCAGGGGAGGAGCGACAGCCAGAGACGGTGATAGGCCTCCCGGATGGCGTCCTCCGGCGCGCCCGAGTGCAGCGCCACCTGGAAACCATCGAGCGCGGCGGTCATCAGGCGGACTTCCTCGGGGCGGAATGGTGGAACCTCGAGTACACGGCTGATGGCTGTGCTGAAGGCGGCGACGTCAGCGGCGGAATCGCCCGGGGTGGCGATGCCCGGTTCTACTGTCAGGGCAGTCCGGGCGGCCCACTCGCCGGTTCGGACCTCGCCCACGAGCTCTTGCCAGAGCCGGTCGAGGGCATCGGCACCGGAACCCTGCAAGGCCGCAAGCAGCCCGGCCCGTCGGCGGTGGCCGAGGCGCGCCGCGACCGCTCCGAGGAGCGACTTCTTGGTGCCGTGATGGTACGCGACGAGACCCTTGGCGCAGCCAGCCTCAGCGGCCACGCGGTCGACGCTCCAGTTCTGCAGCCCTTCCCGGACGAGTACAGCGGCGGCTCCGGTAACGATCCTGTCTTTCAATGCGTTGTCCGTATTAGTGTTATACTTTGACTGAACAGTCAGTCACAATATCACGCCGAAGGAATCCCCGTGCAAGTGGGCGTGCATGCGCTGCTCTTCCTGGTCCAGATCCTGTTCGCCAGCCTGGCGATCATCGGAAAAATCGTCCTCCTGGACTTCCCGGCGGCATCCATCGTCCTCTTCCGCGTCGTCGGGGCGGCTGCGGTTCTCCTCCTCGTCAACCTGCTTTGGACCCGGCGGTGGGTGCGCGACCGGAAGGACTTGGTCCGGCTTGCGGTACTGGGGCTCCTCGGCGTGGTGCTGAACCAGACCCTCTTCCTGGTCGGTCTCGGACACACCACCGCCATCAACGCCACCATCCTCGTCACCACGATCCCCATCTTCACCGTCCTGTACTCGGTGCTCAGCCA
>CAYUOK010000266.1:0-1793 GCA_964446395.1 uncultured Gemmatimonadaceae bacterium
TTGCGCATAGCCATGGGTGTCCTTGTGGTGTAGAGGCGCTTCGGTTTCCGGAAAGGGTTGCGGTGAATTGCAACGCGGCCCGGGGCGGTCGGCCAGCCCGCTCGCCCACAATGTAACACGTTGCGGGACAAAAGCTAAGAGGACCTGACCTGCTCCACTTCCTGAGCGGCGGAAGCGACTGGGCCGGAGAAAAAGCAAGAGCTGTGCCCTCCCCCTCCCTGCAATGGCAAAGCCGGCAGTCAGGGAGGACGCCCCGACCGCCGGCTGACCCGCGAAAAGCTCTCCTCCGGCCTAGAACGGGAGGTCGTCGTCCTCGCCGTCGAGCGCCTCGGGGAAGTCATCGAACGATTCGTCCTTCTTGGGCGCCGAGGCGGCCGCGCCGACCTTCGGCGTGCTGTAGGACTCGTCTGAGCCGCCGCCCCGGCCGCCGAGCAGGATGAGTTCACGGCCGTTGATCTCGGTCGTGTACTTCGTCTGCCCCTCGCGGTCCTGCCAGCTGCGGTACTCGATGGACCCCTCGATGTAGACCTTGTCGCCCTTCTTGCAGTACTTCTCCGCGATGTCGGCCAGCTTGCTGAAGTTGGTGTTCCAGAGGATGACCCGGTGCCACTCGGTCTTTTCCTGCTTGTCGCCGCTCTTGCCGGTCCATTGGCGGCTGGTTGCGACCGAGAGGGTGGCCACGCGCGAGCCGTTGTTGGTGCTGCGCACCTCCGGATCCGCCCCGAGATTCCCGATCAGCTGGACCTTGTTCAGACTCCGACTCACAATGACCTCCCACGCATCAACAGGGTTCGGGACTGCGGACAGCCATACAGTACTGCCCTGAAGGCTGAAATCTACACCAATGGCCCGCCGTCACCATCATTCGAACGCACCGGCGCCATCAGCAGGCGGAGCACCAGCGCGTCCTCGTCGGGGCGGCGGTAGTACCCACGCCGCCGACCCTCGGTCCGGAAGCCCCGGCCGGCGTAGAGGGATTGCGCCACGAAGTTCGAGGCCCGGACCTCCAGGAAGACCTCCGTGCCGCCGCGACTCCGCACGGCCGCCAGCCCGGCGTCCAACAGCTCGGCCCCGAGACCCCGGCCGCGGAACTCGGGCACCACGGCCAGGTTGAGAACCTCAGCCGTGCCGAGGATCTCGCGCGCCAGGAAGTAGGCGATCGGTTCGTCCGCATTCGTCATGACCAGACCGACGCCGCCGGGCATCGACAGCACCTCGCGGAAGCCCTCGAGGGGCCAAGGATCCGAGAAGCACTGACGCTCGATGGCGGCCATGGCCGCCGCGTCAGCGAAACTGGCCGGGCGAATCGGGAAGTGTGTGCCCATGTTCCCGCTCCCACTTGGCCTGCGCCTCTGCCGGACGTCCGTACTGCGGCTGCCACCCGGCGGGGTCCGCGACGACCGCGACCCCGCCGCGGCGCGCCGCGAGCTCGAGAAGTGCGCACGCCGTGGCGACCCCGTGCACCGTCCGCGGATGCCGCCCACCTTGCCACTCCGCCAGCCGCGCCGTCAGCCCCTCCGGGAGGGTCCCCGACAGGATATCGGGGACAGGACAATCCGCGAGGAGGCGCTCCGGCAGCCAGACGGTGGGCGCCTGCAGCACCTCCACCCCTCCCTCGGGAAACCGGTACTCGGCGGCGTATACCTCGCCGCGCAGGGCGTTCGCGACGGCCAGCACGCGGTCATCCGGTGCGGGGCGGGCGGCCCACGCCACCGCCATCAGTGCAGGAGTGGCGTGGAGGGCGACCCCATGCGAGCGCACCAGCGCCTTTGCGACCGTGGCCCCCACCCGCA
>CAYUOK010000267.1:0-1788 GCA_964446395.1 uncultured Gemmatimonadaceae bacterium
CGCTCCGCTTCTCCATCGAGGTGGACAGCGGGTCTGCGCCGCTCACGGCCCGGCTCTGCAACGGCGGCTCCTGCCAGCCCTTTTCCAGGGTAGTCACGACTGGCGACACGGTGGTGTTCGAGCTGGGCGACTACGCCGCCACGATTCGCGCCGTCCGGGTGGGCGACTCACTCGTCGGCGCCTACTCCAATGTGGGCAACCGCGGCCCCCGGACCATTCCGTTCAGGGCCTCCCCCGGGCGGTGGCCTGCCAAGCCGGGCAATCCCGCCCTGCTGGGAGAGTGGAACGCCTGGTTCGGGGCCGAGGGCCGGCGGTCCCCGCGGATCCTGGAGTTCAGCAACTCGACCGAAGGGCTGATGGGGACGGTGCTTTCGAACTCGGGAGACTACGGCGCCTTTTGGGGAGAGGCCTCGGGGGAGCAGTTCTCGATCGGGCATTTCGATGGGTCATTCGTCTACCTGATCACGGGTGCGGTGGAGGGCGACAGCATCCGCGGGACTTTCCACGCCGGCCTACGGAGCCAGACCCCCTTCACGGCCGGGCGCGCCACCGGGGCCCTCCATCTCAAGCCGCCCACGGAAGTCACGACCGCAGATACGACCGCACCCTTCCAGTTCGCATTCCC
The DNA here is from genome assembly GCA_964446395.1 of uncultured Gemmatimonadaceae bacterium. GTDB lineage: Bacteria > Gemmatimonadota > Gemmatimonadetes > Gemmatimonadales > GWC2-71-9 > SPDF01. Next base: position 626 of record CAYUOK010000267.1, read on the forward strand.
CGACTTGGCGGGAAGGATGGTCACCAACGAGGATCCCCGGTTCCGGGGGAAGATCGTGATGGTGGACATCTTCGGGACCTGGTGCCCCAATTGTCACGACGCTGCCCCCACGCTCGTGGAGTTGTATCGGACCTACCATGCGCGGGGGTTCGAGGCGGTGAGCCTCGCCTATGAGGTCACAGGCGATCCGGTGGTGGACGGCCAGCTGGTCGAGCGCTTCCGGGACAAGTTCGGGATTCCGTGGCCCGTCCTGCTGGCGGGCGTCAACGACACCGAACTCACCGCGGCCACCCTGCCGCAGCTGGAGGGGTTTACGGCCTACCCCACCCTCCTGTTTCTGGACCGGACCGGCCGGATCAGGAAGATCCACGCGGGCTTCTACGGGCCGGCCACCGGCGCCCAGTACACGAAACTCCGGGCCGACCTCCATTCGTATATCGAGGAACTCCTGGCGGGCGACTGACCGTGGCGCCCGATTCCGACCCGACATCCCACTTGAGGTCCGGGGACCTAAATCCCTACCCTTAATGCCGGTTATCCGCGGGTCCCCCCTTGCGTTTTTCGGCCAATTTGCCCATCGTGGTAACGTTCAGGTCACACCGGGACGGGGCGGAAGCCCGTCCAACTTATGGCATTTAGGGTAAGGGGAGGCTGCATGACCCGTGGGATGCGTCTGGTAACGATGGCGTTCGGCCTTGGAGTGCTGCTGGCCGCTCCCGCCTCCGCTCAGCTTGCCGTCGGCCTCACCGGCGGCGTCAACTCCGCCACCCTGACCGGCAGCGATGCCGACCAAATCGACGTCAGCTCGAAGACGGGCGGCGCAGGCGGCCTGTACGCCAACATCTACCTCGGCTCGCGCTTTTCCGCCGAGGGGCAGCTCCTCTTCCAGGGGCAGGGGTTCCAGGGAGCCGACACGGCCAACGTCGAGTACGACGTGGCGCAAGGCTACATCGTGGTGCCTATGCTCCTGAAGGTCTACTTCGGAAAGCTCAACATCTTCGCCGGGCCCGCCATCAGCTGGGAAGTCAGCTGCAGCGTCGACCAGGACAGTACCGCAGGTGAGTGCGACAGTTCACAGAGCGGGCTCTGGAGCGGCATCGCCGGGCTGGGCATCCAGTTCGGCCGGTTCGGCGCGGAGGCCCACTACCAGTCAGGCTTCAGCG
>CAYUOK010000268.1:0-1785 GCA_964446395.1 uncultured Gemmatimonadaceae bacterium
GCGCCTCGGGGCCGGCGTCCTTGGCCCCGGTCATCGAGACCAGCGAGTCCAGCGGCGCGAGGTTTCCGGCCCCCGCCGCCAGCCTCGTCACGACGTACCTGGGGGCTGCGTCGGGCCCCACGCCCCGACGTGCTCCCGTCAGGGCGTCCGTCACTCGCGCCCCGAACTCGCCGCTCGCGGCGTCGAGCACGACGATGCGCTTCGGCGCCCGGTCGCGCGATTCGAGCAGCATCGGGAAGACGAACAGGAACGCCATCAGCGTCGGGCCGAGCACCGTGGAGATCACGAACGCCCGGGTGTGCACCCGCACCATGAACTCACGCCGGATGACCGCGAAGAGCTTACGCATGAGCCGCCTCCCGGGCCGGAGCGACGGCGGCCTGTTGTCCGACCTTGGCGATGAAGATGGATTGCAGCGACGGCTCGTCCACCTCGAAGCGACTCAGTCCGACCCCGGCCTCCACGAGCGCGCGGAGCAGCCGGTCGGGATTGGCGCCGATGGCCAGCTCCACCTCGGCGGTGGCACCGGAGTCGTCGGCCCGAGCGACCAGGCTCCGGTCCGCCAGCACCGGACCCGCCTTGGCGCCGTCGTGGGCGAACGAGAGGTAGACGTGGCGGATGCCCCCCTCCGCCTTGATGTCGGCGATCCGGCCGTCCACCACCTTCTCCCCCCGGGCGATGATCGCGATCCGGTCGCACATCCGCTCGGCCTGCTCCATGATGTGGGTCGAGAAGAGCACGGTCCGCCCCGACCGGGCGATCTCCACCACCACATCCTTCATCACCTGCAGGTTCACCGGGTCCAGTCCGCTGAAAGGTTCGTCGAGGATGACCAGCTCCGGGTCATGCAGCAGCGTCCCGATGAACTGGACCTTCTGCTGCATCCCCTTGGACAGCTCCTGCACCTTGCGCTTCCCCCAGTCGCCGAGTCCGAGGCGGTCGAGCCACCGGAGCGCCCGCGTGCGGGCGTCCTTCCGGCGCAGTCCCTTGGCCTCCCCGAGGAAGATCAGGTGCTCCAGCACCTCCATCCTGGGATAGAGTCCCCGCTCCTCGGGGAGGAACCCGATGCGCGCCGACAGGTCGCGACCGGTGCCCGGCCCGCCGAAGAGCGTCACCGTGCCCTCGTCGGGCACGAGGATGTGCATGATCATCCGGATGGTGGTCGACTTGCCCGCGCCGTTCGGGCCGAGGAGGCCGAACACGGCGCCGGCAGGCACCGAGAGCGAGAGGGCATGCACGGCGGTGTGACCGGCGAACCGCTTCGTGATGCGGTCCAGGGAGACGACGATGTCGGGCATCGGGCTCGATGGGGTGACGGGGGCCGGGAAGGAGATCGTGGGAGGAAAAAGAGGAGGTCGAGAGCGGGATGGCAAGAGAGACCCCGGCAGCCGGCGGCCCGGGGCGGGCGGCATCGCCCCTCTGGCAGGATGAAAACCGCTTTTGTATGTTCGCCCTATGCCCTACACGATCAAGATCGACCGGACGCTGTGCAGCGGGTACGGGGACTGCGTCGGCCTGGCCCCCGATGTCTTCGCGCATGACGAGGAGAACATCTCGGTCGTCGTGGACCCGGAGGGCGCCGAGGACGAGCTGATCCTCGACGCCGCCCGCGCCTGTCCTGTAGACGCCATCACCCTGGTGGACGAACATGGGGACCAGGTGTGGCCGTAGAAAAGGTCTGAGGACTGGGGACAGAGGGCAGCCGCCCGGTCCTCAGTCCTCAGTCCTCAGTCCTCAGTCCTCAGTCCTCAGTCCTCAGTCCTCAGTCCTCGCTCTCCGCCGTTG
>CAYUOK010000269.1:0-1775 GCA_964446395.1 uncultured Gemmatimonadaceae bacterium
TACAGCACCCACGGCAGCGCCGGCGGACGCTCGGTGGACTTGGTGCGCGCGGCGGTGACCCGGTTCCGGGAGCTCGCGCCCGGCGTTCCCGCCGACGGCGAACTGCAGGCCGACGCGGCGCTGGTGCCCGACGTGGCGGCGGGGAAGGCGCCGGGTTCCGCGCTGGCGGGACGCGCCAACGTGCTGGTCTTTCCGAACCTCGACGCGGGCAACATCGCCTACAAGCTGGTCCAGCGCCTGGCGGGGGCCGTCGCGCTCGGGCCGATGCTGCAGGGGCTGGCCCGGCCGATGGCAGACCTGTCGCGCGGGGCGACGAGCGATGATATTGTCGAGGTGGCCGCACTCGCGGTGCTGCAGGCCGATCCGGGCTCCTGAGGGAGGTATTCGTTCATGGCGTTCACCACGTCCAAGCATCCGTCCGGGGTCCTGATCGTCGAGGTCGAGGGCCAGCTCATCGTGGGCAACCGGCAGGAGCTGAAGGCCACCATCCAGCAGGCGCTCGACAACGGCGAGCGGAAACTGCTGGTGGATTTCGCCAAGACCGGATACATCGACTCGTCGGGACTCGGGGCGCTCGTCTCGATTTCCAAGAAGGTCCGCGAGCAGGGGGGCGAGCTCCGGCTCAGCGGGCTCAACGAGGACCTCCGCTCCCTCTTCGAGCTCACCAAGCTCGACACCCTCTTCGCGATCGCCGACAGCTCGGCGCAGGCGCTCGCCGGCTTCTGATCCGACCGTGACCGCGCCGCTTCGCCTCTGCGTCCGCCGCGCCGACCGGCCCCTTCCCTCGGGCATTGCCGTGGAAATCGCGCTCCGCATCCCCAGCGACGTGTCCGTCATCGAGGAGGCGGTGGAGCTGGTGGCTCGCCACTGCTTCGCCGGCTGGGACGCCCCGAAGCGGGCGCACTTCCGGTTCCGGGTGGCGCTCAGCGAGGCCCTGGCCAACGCCATCGTGTACGGCAACGGGCAGGAGCCGGCGCTGATGGTGGAAGTGCGGGCCGAGTGCCTGCCCGACGCCCTGCACGTGCACGTGACCGACGAGGGACCCGGCTTCGATCCCGCCACCGTCCGCGATCCCGTCACCCCGGACGACCTCGAGCTGCCCTGCGGCCGGGGCCTCTTCCTGATCCGCAACCTGATGGATGACGTCCGCTTCACGCCCCCGGGGAATTCCATCTGCATGACCCTCCGCCGACAGTAGACCGGGCGGGGCCCGTCCTCGAGGCGCTCGGCAGCCTCGTCGGCGGGCGCGTCCGCGCCTGGCGCTACGACGGGCGCCGCGTCCGCGCGCTCGGCGGCGAGGACCCCGGCTGGGCTCCGATCATTTCCCACGACGCGGGGTTCGTGCCCACCCCCACCGGCCGGGCCTGGCTCGACGCCGTCCCCGGCATCGACGGCGTCTGGTTCAGCATCGAGGGGCTGGCCGATGCCGAGACCCACGCCGCCGCGGACCGGCTCCGGCCCGTGCTCGGCACCCTGCTCGAGAGCGAGCGGCGCGCCGTCGAGATCGGGGAGGAGCTGGCCGGCCGGTACGAGGAGATCGACCTCCTCTATACCATCAGCGAAATCCTCGGCCACACCATCCGCCTCGAGGAAGCGGCGAAGACGATCCTCCGCGAGGTCAGCGCCGTCGTCGCGGCCCGCCGCGCCTCCATCATGGTGTACGACGAGGCGCTCGGCCGCCTGCGCGTGGTGGCGACCCGGGGCTTTCCCGCGCCGACGGAGGCGTACGTCCTGCCGTCGAATCCCGATTCCGTGGCGGCGCGCGCCTGGCGCGA
>CAYUOK010000270.1:0-1772 GCA_964446395.1 uncultured Gemmatimonadaceae bacterium
GTGGCGGCGGCGGCCCGCTGATGGCTCAGGAGCGCAATGCGATCCTGGTCCTCCCGCCGGATGCCGTTTTCCTGGGCCATCTTCTCGGCCGACTGTCCCATCGACTCGCCCGTCGACGGCTCCGCGATGGCGGGCGTGACCGGCACCAGGTCCTTGAGCCGGACCTTCGAGAGCACACCGAGGCGCTGCCCGAGGCTCCGTGCCTTGCTGGCCTCGACGAGCAGCGTGCTCATCCGGCGCGAATGGAGGATCGGGATGTCGGAGAGCGACTCCGCCCCGCCCGCGACGACGACGTCCGCGCGCCCGAGCATGATCTGGTCGGCGGCGTTGACGATGGCCTGGGCGCCGGAGGCGCAGGCGCGGTTGAGCGAGTAGGCGGGGATGGTCTTGGGAAACTGCGGGAGGAGGCTCACTTCGCGGGCGATGTTCGGCACCAGGACGGAGGGGATCACCTGGCCGAAGATCACTTCATCCACCTCGGAACCGGGGAGGTCCGTCCGGTAGAGGAGTTCCTTCGTGGCGTGGCGCGCCAGGGTGACCGCCGTAACGTCCTTGAGCGCCGTCCCGCTCTTCGCGAAGGGAGTCCGCACGCCGGCGACGACGGCTGCCCGTCGCCCGGCTGGGATCGTCAGCATGTTATCGTTCGTGCGTTAAGGTTTGTCAGGGCGCCGGCGGGCCACGACACTCGCGACCGCGCGCCAGCGCTCCACGTCCACCGGCTCGAGCACCTCGCGCCCGTGCAGGACTTCCAGCGGGACGATCAGCCGGGCCAGCTCACCCCGCGCGAGCAGGTGTTCGTCGCGGGTCGGCCCCCAGCCCAGTTCTCGCTGGGTCGCGAGATAGGTCTCCATGATGAGCGTACCGCCCGGCGCCAGGAGCCCGCGGACGAGCGGCATCCGCTCCCTGTCAAGATAGTTGAACACCAGGACGGCATCAAAAGGCGGCACCGCCGGCCAGTCGGCCTCGAGATCCACCTGCTGCCAGTCCACGTCGAGGTCGCGGGCGGCCGCCTGCGCACGGCCCGTCGCCAATGAGGCCGCATCGCGGTCCCAGGCGGTGACGGCCGCGCCGCGCGCGGCGGCGGCCAGGCTGTGCCGCCCGTCGCCACAGGCCAGATCCAGCACGCGCATCCCCGGTTTCACCAGGTGATCGTGCCACGTAAACCACGTACTGGGCAGGGCAAGCCGCCCCTCGGGAGCCATGGACACTCGTAACGTTTCCTTCCGGTGTGCGACCTTGGACAAGCTGACGGCCAAGCCCTACGACCTGCTCGTCATCGGCGGCGGTATTACCGGGGCGAGCATCGCCCGGGACGCCGCGATGCGCGGCTTCCGCACCGCCCTCGTCGAGGCGCGCGACCTCGCGTCCGGCACCAGCTCGCTCTCGAGCCGACTCATTCACGGCGGCCTGCGCTACCTCGAACAGGGGCATTTCCGCCTCGTGCACGAGGCCACCCGCGAGCGCCGGACCCTGCTGCACATCGCCCCGCACCTCGTGCGCCCGCTGGCCTTCGTCTTTCCGGTCCACAAGGGCGACCGTGTGCCGCTGTGGAAGCTCGCGGCCGGCATGATGCTGTACGACCTGCTGGCCCCGCTCCGGAATGTGCGCCGACACCGCATCCTCGGCAAGCGCGCCTTGCTGGCGGAGGAGCCGATGCTCCGCGAACGGGGCCTCGTCGGGGGAGCCCGCTACTATGACGCGCAGTGCGACGACGCCCGCCTGGTGGTGGCCACCGTCCGCTCGGCGATGCTCCACGGCGCCGACGTCGCGAC
>CAYUOK010000271.1:0-1767 GCA_964446395.1 uncultured Gemmatimonadaceae bacterium
TTGTTCCCCCGGGCGACGAAGATCGTGTCGGCCGGCGCGGCGAGCGCTGTCGCGTCGAAGTTCTGCACAAGCGCGCCCGAGGACGTCTGCCCGGTCACCATCGCCTGCATCCGCTGGGCGCCCGCCGTCGAGCCGAGCACCCACCGGGTGCCCGTCCGCCCATCAGCGTTCGTCACCCCGGTGTCGGGCAGGGCATCGCCCCCACCGAGCAGCGGCGTGAACGCGACCTTCACCCCCTCGACCGGGCGGGACTCCGAATCGGTGACCCGGACGCGGAGCGAATCAGGGAGCGGGGTCGCCACCTGCGCCGTCTGGCCCCCGCCGGACACCACCGTCATCGCAGCGGGGAGCCCCTCGCTGGGCAGCGTCAGGCTGTCGCTGCTGCAGCTGACCGCAGCGGCGGCGATGATCAGGGGCCAGGCGGCGTGACAAATCCTGAGGTGCAAGGGGCGCGGCTCGGCAGTCGGGGAATTGGGGACCGGCGCACGGCCGAGCCCCCAATCGGATGGGGCACAGCGCGTGCCCCGTCCGGGGGAGATATCGTACCGCCAAAGTCCAATTCCCGCAACCACTTGCCTCAAGCAGAGAGGGTGCCGTGGCCCCCTCTATCGCGGGGCCGCGACACCCTCCTGTGGAGCAGGGAACCTCCGGACGGTCAGGGCACGCCGACCGAGAGCCCGAAGTTCCAGAGCTTTTCGGTGTAGTCGGCCGTGTACCGGCCGCCGAAATAGAACTCGTAGTAGTCCACCGTCGGCATGATGATCAGCTTCTGGCTGACGGGGATTTCCCAGCCCGCGCCGGCCGACCACATGAAGCCCGAGTCCTGCGAGTATCCGGATGCGCTGCAGACGTACCAGCTGCAGTAGTAGTCCTCGGCGAACGAGTTCCAGGCGAACCCGCCGCCGCCCTTCAGGAAGAAACCCATCGTGGTGGACGGATAGATTTGCCCGATCGCCAGCAACCCGCCGAGATTCTGGTTGACCTCGCCCTCGCTGTTGAACCACGAGATGATCTCGCCGCCCGCCCGGAAGTGGATGTCGGGCGTCCCACCCATGCGGAGGTCGAAGGTCGGGGCGGCGAGCCAGCCCGGATCAGGAAACGAATCGGGGACGCTGAACGTCTCGGAGCCGACGCCCAGTCCGAGGGTCGTCCAGAATCCGCTTCGACGCGTGGGATTCTTGACGACCTCGAGCCCCTCGGGAGCCGGTTCCTGCGCCGCGGCCTGGGTGATGCTCCCGAGCAGGGCGAGACCGAGGATCGTGGCCAGCCGACTGACCCGCATAGGACCTCCAGAAATTCGGTGATGGTGGGGCAACGGAAATCTCGCCAATATGGAGCAAGCAAGGTACCACAGGCGAATCACCCGCCAAGTCATTACAGTTCAATATCTTGAACTAGACTCACAGGGCCCCGTCACCCCTCCTCCGACCTCCGATGTCCTCGGCGGCAGACAGAGATGACCTCACGATACCCGATCGCCTTCATCGCCTTCTCCGTGGTCGCCGGCGCGGTATGCCTCCGGCTGGGCGTCTGGCAGCTCGACCGTCTCGGCGCCCGCCGGGCCGAATCGGCCACCGCCATCAGCCAACGGAGTCTCCCGGCGGTGGACGCCCGAACACTACACGACTCGGCAGGCAACCGCCGGACGTACGCCACCGGCCGGTACGACTTCGATCGTGAGATCGTGCTCCGGGGGAGGGGGAGAGACGGCGTCCCCGGCGTCGAAGTCGTCACTCCTCTCCTCCTGACGGGCTCGGACACCGCCGT
>CAYUOK010000272.1:0-1759 GCA_964446395.1 uncultured Gemmatimonadaceae bacterium
CGTGCACCCGCTCGACGGCTCCCAGGACGTGCCGGTCACCGCCAAGATCACGGGGACGCTTCTCGAGCCGAAGCTGGCGCTGAGCTCCACGATCCTGCCGCCGATTTCTGAGACGAACCTGATGTCGTACCTGATGTTCCGGCGCCCCGCGTCCAACCTCCAGACCCTCGGCGGCGCGGCGGGCGACCAGCAGCAGGCGCTGAACCTGGGGCTCGCGTATCTCTCGAGCGCAGTGACGAGCGAACTGCAGCGCGCCCTCGTCACCGACCTTCGCGTCCCGGTGGACTACATTGAGCTTCGGCCCGGGACCGCGGGCGGCGCCTACGGCTCCTCCACGGCCACGCAGCTCGCCGCGGGATGGCAGATCGGCCGAAAGACGTTCCTGACGTTCAGCGCCGGCATCTGCACCACCGGCGGAGCCACGAGCTACAAGAACATCGGGGCGAGCTTCGAGTACCGCTTCGCCCGGGGCTTCCGGTTCCTGGCGAGCTTCGAGCCGTCGGCGTCCTGCACCGCCGACCAGCAGACGGCCCCGCTCACCACGAATGACCGGTACCAGGCGGGCCTCGACGTCCTCTGGGAGCAGGAGTTCTAGCGTGCCACGTGCGCTCGTCATCACGAATCCCGCTGCCGCGCGCACCAAGCCAAGGACGGTGCGCGAGGTGCGCGATGTGCTGCGGCGTGGCGGCTGGCAGGCGGAGATCGTCGCGACCGGCGGGCCGGGAGACGCGCGGCGGCTGGCCACCGAGGCCGTCGCCGCGGGCATGGACGCGGTGGCCGTCTTCGGCGGCGACGGGACCACGATGCAGGCGGCCTCGTCGCTGGTGGGCACCGACGTGGCGCTCGGCCTCATTCCCGGCGGCACCGGCAACCTCCTCGCGGGCAACCTCCGGATTCCCTTTTCGCCGAGTCGCGCCGCGGAGATCCTGGTGCGCGGCGTCTCCCGCCGCCTCGACCTCGGGCGGCTCGACGCCTCGGGGGCGCATCACTACTTCGCCGTGGCGTGCGGGGCCGGCTTCGACGCCCGGATCATGGCGGAGACGCCGAGCAGCCTGAAGCAGCGGTGGGGGGTCGGGGCGTACATCGCGACGTCGCTCCGGCTCATCAGCGAGATCCGCAGCCACCTGTACCACATCCGGGTGGACGGCGTCGAGTACGAGGCCAACGCGGCGGTGGTGCTGGTGGCCAACTGTGCCGAGGTGCTTCCCCCCATCCTCCGCTTCGGCGACGGCGTCCGGCCGGACGACGGCTTCCTCGACGTCGTCGTGCTGCGGGCCGACAGCCTGGCGGACGGGGTGCAGGCCATCTGGCATTTCCTCCGACGTGCAGAGGGACCGGACTCCCGGATCGGCCACGTGCGGGGCCGCGAGATCCACGTGGAAACCGACGCTGCCGTGCCGGTGGAGATGGACGGGGACATCGGCGGGTTGACGCCGTTCACGGCCACGGTCGTTCCCGGGGCGATCCGGGTGATGGTGCCGGAGTCGCCATGAGAGGGCCTGCGCCAGACGAGCCCCTCGCGGCCGACGCCATCCGGGCCGCCGCGGACGCCACGCGGCAGGCGCTCGCCGGGAGCGACGCCCTCCGCGCCCTGGCGCACGACCTCTCCACGCTCGGCACCCTCGACGCGACGGTCGAGCGGGGGCTGCAGGCCGCGCTGACCGTGGCCCAGGCCGCGGGCGCCATGATCGCCGGTCGTCCCGGGGAGCAACTGTCCGGGCTCGTGGTGCTCGGCGCCCTGGGTCGGGAGGCCAAGTTC
>CAYUOK010000273.1:0-1740 GCA_964446395.1 uncultured Gemmatimonadaceae bacterium
TCCAACCAGGCTGCGGCGGTGCTGCTCAAGGCGCTCGCGCTCTCCGGCAACCGGGGGGCGGCGCTGGCCAGGTACGACGACTACGCCGAGGCGCTCCGGGATCGGCTCGGCGTCGAGCCGGAGGCTGCGGTCTCCGCCCTCGCAGAGCGAATCCGGAAGGACCGACTCGGCCCCGCCCCGGAAAGCGAAGCGGCCAAAGTGGCGCTCACCCGACGTCTTCCCCTGTGCGGTCGGGAGGATGCACTGGCGGCGCTCACGGGAGCCTGGCGGAGGGCGGTTGCGGGGAAGCGCACTGCGGTCGCCGTGGTCCTGGCCGACGCCGGGCTGGGCAAGACCCGGCTCGTCGAGGAACTCATGGCCCGTGTCGGGCTCGAGGGTGGGGTGCCGCTTCGAGTACGCTGCATCGAGACGGACAAGGCGTCGCCCTGGAGCGGGCTCCTCGGCATGGCGCGGGGCGGACTGCTGGAGGCGCGCGGGATCGCCTCCGCGCCTGCGTCGGCTCACTCCGCCTTTGCCGCCCAGATCACGGAATGGGGCGACCGCTTCCGCGGCGCCGGCGGCGCGGAGCCCGCCCCGCTGCCGAGGGCGTTCACCGAGCTCGTGAGGGCGGCGGCGGACGAGCAGCCGGTGCTCGTGGTGGCTGACGACTGCCACCACCTGGATGTGGAATCGTTCCAGAGCCTCGCATCGCTCCCGCGCGACGTGCCCGCGGCGCCGATCATGCTGCTGCTCACCGCCGAACCGACCGTTCCCTCCGACACGCTCGACGGGCTCCGCAGCCGGTTCGGTCGGGATCTCAGCGGCGAGGTGGTGGAGCTCGGTCCGCTGACCCACGATGCACTCAAGGCGATGTCACAGGCGGTCTTCCCGGACTACGACGCATCGCAGCTCGACCGCCTGACACGCCGGGTGGCGGCCGATTCCGCCGGGGTCCCGCTCCTCGCCATCGAAATCCTGCACGGAGTCTCGTCGGGGCTCGATTGGGAGCGGGAATCGGGGGCATGGCCCGCGCCATACCACACCCTCACCCAGACGGAGCCCGGCGACCTTCCCGACAGCATCATCGCCGCGGTTCGGATTGGCTACCGCCGGCTCTCCAATCCGGCCCAGCGGGCGCTGGCCGCGGCCGCCGCCCTCGGCGGGCGGGTCACCACGGCCCGGCTGGCGCGTGCGACCGGAATCCCCGCAGCCGAACTCGACTCGGCGCTCGACGAACTGGAATGGCAGCGCTGGCTCGTGGCGGATGTGCGGGGCTACGCCTTCGTGGCCGGCATCGTCGAACGGATCATCGAGCGTGACATGCTCACCCCCGGGCAGCGCCGGCGGATGACGGAGTCATAGTGGACAATCTCTGCCACACGCTGGTGGGCGCCGCATTGGCGCAATCGGGGCTGAAGCGCCGAACTCCGCTCGCCACCGCCACTCTCCTCATCGCCGCCAACCTCCCCGACATCGACGTCATCAGCCTGGCGTGGGGCGGCACCGCCGGGCTCGGCTTCCGGCGCGGCTGGACCCACGGCGTGCTGGCGCTCTCTCTGTGGCCCTTCCTGCTCGCAGCCGCCATGGTGCTTTTCGACCGGCATGGCGCACGGCGTGGCGCCCGATTCGGGCCGCTGGTGCTCCTCTCCGCCATCGGAGTGGTGAGTCACCCGCTTCTCGACTTGCTGAACACCTACGGCGTCCGCCTGATGATGCCCTTCTCTCAACGGTGGTATTACGGCGACACGCTGTTCATCGTGG
>CAYUOK010000274.1:0-1738 GCA_964446395.1 uncultured Gemmatimonadaceae bacterium
GCGGCCCAAGAGCCCACGACGCCGGCACCCACGGCCAGCCTGCAACCCGCGCCGACGGCCGGGCTCTCGCTGGCGGACGCCTTCAGCACCGCGCTGGCCAAGAACCCGGACTACCAGCAGTGGCTCAACAACGAGAGCCCCGCGAGCATGGCGGTGAAGAGCTCCTACTGGACCTTCCTGCCGAGCGCGAGCGTTTCGGGCGGCTTCAACTACACCGGCTCCGGCTCCTCGAACTTCGGCGGCACCAACGTCGTCAAGACCTCCGCCTCGGTCGGCTCGAGCTACAGCATCGACCTCGGCTGGACGCTGGACGGACGGGTCATCAATGCTCCCGGGCAGTCGAAGGCGAACCTCCGGGCCACCCGCGAACAGATCGAGGCCGCCAAGGTGTCCCTCCGCGCGGCCGTCCAGGTCCAGTACCTCACGGTGCTCCAGACCAACGCGCGCATCAATGTCATCCTGCAGCAGGTGGAGCGGAACAAGGTCTTCCTCGACCTCGCCAAGGCGCGGTACCAGGTCGGCCAGGCGACCATGCTCGACACGCGCCAGGCGGAAGTGACCCTGGGCCAGTCCGAGGTGGACCTGCTCGTGGCGCGCCAGCAGAACGCCGACGCCCGGCTCGAGCTGTTCCGGCTGATGGGGGTGTCTGCGCCGGACGGGTTCGAGCAGGTGCGCCTGACCGATTCCTTCCCGGTGGTGGAGCCGGCCTATTCGCTCGACGAACTCCTCGCGACGGCCGCGCAGGTGAACCCGAACCTGCTCGCCGCCGAGGCGTCGTCCGAGGCCACCAGCTACAACCTGAAGTCGGTGAAGAGCGAATACTTCCCGACCCTCCGGGCCGGCGCCACCTGGGCGGGATACACCCAGGAGTACACCGACGAGAACTCGCTGCTCGACCAGGCGTACGGCAGCGCCTCGGCGACCGCAGCCAACTGCTCCTTCCAGAACGACGTCATCCGGGGCCTGACCTACGGCCCGGGCGGCATTCCCGGCTACCCGAACGGCGGCATCATCCCCGACTGCAACCTGTACTCGGGGCTGAACCCGTCGGGCACCGCGCTGGATCCCCTGGTGTCGCAGCAGATCGTCGACGCCAACGACGTCTTCCCGTGGAATTTCACCACCCAGCCGTTCCAGGTCTTCGCCGGCCTCTCTCTGCCGATCTTCAACGGCCTGCAGCGTGAGACCCGCGTCTCCGAGGCGAAGGCCCGGCGCGACGACGCGACCGAGCAGGCGCGGGCGCAGGCGCTGGCGGTGCGGACGCAGGTGACGAGCCGGTACCTCGCGATCGACGCGACCTACCGGGCGATCGCAGTGGCGGAGGCGAACCGGATCGCCGCCGCCGACCAGCTCCGCCTCGCGCAGGACCGGTACCGGCTGGGCCAGGGCACGGCGCTCGAGCTCTCCGACTCCGAGGGCGCGGTGCAGCGGGCCGAGGGCACCTACGTCGACGCCGTGTATGCGTATCACAAGGCCGTGGCCGCGCTGGAAGAGGCGGTCGGGCAACCCCTTCGTCAATCCTGAGGATGACCATGTCACGTCGCACCAAGTTCGGACTCATCGCCGCGATCCTGATCGTCGTCGTCGGCGGCCTCTTCTTCCTGACCGCGGCCAACCGCAACAAGCGGGCGGTGGAAGTCCGGTTCGACACGGTCAAGGCGCAGGACCTGGTGGCCTCGGTGACGGCCAGCGGCCGGATCGAGCCGCAGACCAAGGTGGACATCAGCGCCGACATCAC
>CAYUOK010000275.1:0-1734 GCA_964446395.1 uncultured Gemmatimonadaceae bacterium
CCATTTCGCCGAAGCGCTGGCCGCCGAACTGCGCCTTGCCGGCCAGCGGCTGCTGCGTGACCAGCGAGTACGGGCCGATCGACCGGGCGTGGATCTTGTCGTCCACCAGGTGGCTCAGCTTGAGCATGTAGATGGCGCCCACCGTCACGTCCCCGGCGAACTCCTGCCCCGTCCGGCCGTCCCGCAGGCGCGCCTTGCCGCCCGGGGTGATCCCGGCCGCGCGCAGGAGCTCGGCCGAGGCCTCGTCCCACGCCGCCTCGGACCGGGCGCCGAGCACGCCGCCCAGCGCCGGCAGCCCGCACGCCTCGAGCAGCTCGGCCGGCGACAGCTCCGCCTTCCGCTCCAGCTCCTTGAGCGACTTGTCCAGGGCCTTCTTCTCGGCCTTGCCGGCGTCGGCCAGCATGGCGCGATGGTGCTCGAGCTCGATCGTGACCTGCGCCTGCTCCCGGGCGGCGAGCTCCTTGGCCGCGTCCACCAGGAAGGCCTGCGCCGCCTTGTAGAGCGCCTTGGTGTCCGCCGACGACGCCCGGTGCCCGAGGACCTCGATTCCCACCCGCCCGAGGGCGGTGCGGTCGGCGTCGGTGGCGGCCTTCTTCAGGTCGGCCACCATGGCGGTGATGACCTCGGGCGCCGCGTCCGGCGCGGCCGCGCCGAGGCGCAGCGCGTCGGCGGCCCACTTGAGCCCCGCCAGCCGGATGAGCACGCTGATCTCGGCCTCGTCCGCGCCGCGGAAGACCGGGGTCTTGGCCTCGAACCCGAGGATCCGCGCGGCCCACCCGAGGTGGGTCTCGAGGATCTGCCCGACGTTCATGCGGCTCGGCACGCCGAGCGGGTTGAGGACGATGTCCACCGGGGTGCCGTCCGGCAGGAACGGCATGTCCTCTTCGGGGACGATGCGGGCCACGATGCCCTTGTTGCCGTGGCGGCCGGCCATCTTGTCGCCGACGCTGATCTTCCGCTTCTCGGCGATGTACACCTTGACCAGCTGGATGACGCCCGGGGGCAGCTCGTCCGGCTGGAGGATCTTGTCGATCTGGTCCTCGGCCCGCTCCTCGACCCGGGCGCGCTCGCGCGCGGCGGCGTCGATGGTGGCCCGGATCCGCTCGTTGGCGGCCTTGTCGGCCACGCGCAGCGTCTTGAGGTCCACGTCGGAGAGGTCCAGCCCTTCGAGGACCTGCGCGGTCAGCTTCGTGCCCTGGGACAGGAACTCCTCCACCGTCCCGGCCTTCAGCATCAGCGCCACCTCCTGGCCCTTCAGGAAGGCGTGCAGCTCCTCCATCATGACCGCGGTGATGCGCGCCTTCTCGTCGGCCTCGATGCGCCGCACCTCGCCGATCCGCTCGCCGCGGTCCTTCTCGACGACCAGGTCCTCGATCCGGCTGAAGATCTTGACGTCGATGACGACGCCCTTCATGCCGGGGCTGACCTTGAGCGAGCTGTCCTTCACGTCCTTGGCCTTCTCGCCGAAGATGGCCGTGAGGAGCTTCTCTTCCGGCGACAGCTCGGTCTCGCCCTTCGGCGTGATCTTGCCGACCAGGATGTCGCCCGGCTTCACGTGCGCGCCGATGCGGACGATGCCGCGCTCGTCGAGGTCGATCAGCGACTCGTCGGAGACGTTCGGGATTTCCCGGGTGATCTCCTCCTGGCCGCGCTTGGTGTCGCGGACGTGGAGCTCGAGCTCCTGGATGTGGATCGACGAGTAGACGTCGTCCTTGACCAGGCGCTCGGAGAGGA
>CAYUOK010000276.1:0-1723 GCA_964446395.1 uncultured Gemmatimonadaceae bacterium
TAGATCGGGGCGATCTCGTTCTCGAGGTCGATGCCGCTCCGCTCGCGGAAGCCCATCAGCACGCCGTCGCTCAGGATGGCGTCGAGCCCGATCCGCAGGCCGAGCTGGTAGAAGTACACGTCGCAGCTCTTGGCGATGGCCCCCTCGAGGTCGAGGTTGCCGTGGCCCTCCGGCTTCCAGCAGCGGAAGTACCGGTTGCCGACCTGCAGCCCGCCGCGGCACGGCTCCGGCATGTGCGTGGTGAAGGTGGCGATGCCCCGCTTCAGCGCCATGGCCGCGGTGGCGAGCTTGAACGGCGACGCCGGGGGATAGCGGGTCTGGATGGCCCGGTCGAGCAGCGGACGCGCCGGGTCGTCGTTGAGCCGCCGCCATTCTTCGGTGGAGATGCCTCCGACGAACGCGTTCGGGTCGTACCCGGGGGCGCTGTAGAGCGCCAGCACCTCGCCGCTCGGCGTGAGCGCCACCATCGAGCCGCGCACACCCGGCGCCGCCGCCTGCCAGAGGCTGTCGATGTATCGTTGCAGCGGAAGGTCGATCGTCGTCCTGATGGCCTCGCCCGGGATGGCGGCGAGCGCGGGGGCCACGTTCTCCTCCCGCACCAGGCGGCCGCGTGCGTTGACCTCGACGTAGTGGACGCCGGGCCGCCCGCGGAGCTCCTTGTCGTACTCCTGCTCCAGCCCGGCGCGCCCGACCACAGTCCCCAGCTGGGCCCCGGGGAAGCGGTCGGATTCCAGGTCCCGTTCGCTGACCTCGCCCACGTACCCCACGAGATGCGCCACCGCCGGACCGTCGGGATAGTAGCGCCTCGGCTCCGACTGGATCACGAGCCCGGGCAGCACCGCTCTGTGTTCCTCGAGGCGGGACACCATCTCGAAGGTCCCGTTGCCCACCACGAGCACCGGCTGGTACGGCGCCTGCCGGTACCGGGTCATGATGCCGGCGACCTCGACGGTGTCCAGCGGCACGACCTCCCGGAACCGGGCCAGCACGGCGTGCAGCGAGTCCTGCGAGGGGGCGAGGAGCTTGATGGCGTAGCCGGGGACGTTCTCGGCGATGATCAGGCCGTTGCGGTCGTAGATGATGCCGCGCGGGGCCACCAGCGGCACGATCCGAAGCCGGTTCTTCTCGGCGCGGACCCGGAACCGCTCGTGCTGGACGACCTGGGTGCGGAAGAAGGCGACGACGAGGACCAGGAAGGTCGCGACAAAGAACCAGCGGGCGATGCCGGCCCGCTCGGCGCGTCGGTAGGAATGGAACTCGTTCATTCCTCGAGCCGGATGTCGAGCCAGTCGCGGAAGATCCCAAGCACCAGCACGCCGGTCACGGCGGTCGTGAGGGCCAGGAGCGGGCTCCAGACGCCCAGCTGGACGACGAGCTCCTTGCCGCCGGTGCCGCTCGCCACCAGGACCAGCAGATCCCGCAGCCACACCCCCGCCGCAATGAACCCGGCGTTGACCAGCAGGTTGTCGGCGAAGAAGACCGCGCGTCCCCACGCGGCGGTGTACCCGACCAGGGTGTTCGCCAGCATGGCCGCGCCGAAGCGCGCCGGCGTGAGCGCGTCGCTCGCGAAGCCGATCAGGAACCCGGCGAACGCGGCCGCGCCTGGGCGGCTCCGGATGGCGAAGATCATGAGCCCGAGCATCAGGAAGTCAGGCGCCACCCGCGGGTTCCCGAGGCGGGGCCGCACGTAGAACTGCAGCCCGACGAGCAGCAGCATGACGAG
>CAYUOK010000277.1:0-1711 GCA_964446395.1 uncultured Gemmatimonadaceae bacterium
CGGAACCCGATGCCGTACCCGAAGCGGAGCACCAGCGCCACGACGCCGCCGAGGAACCCGACCAGGAAGAGCGCGGCGCCGATGCCACCGAAGAAGAGGAGCGGCTTCCGGCCGAAGCGGAGCTG
This sequence comes from uncultured Gemmatimonadaceae bacterium, assembly GCA_964446395.1. Taxonomy (GTDB): domain Bacteria; phylum Gemmatimonadota; class Gemmatimonadetes; order Gemmatimonadales; family GWC2-71-9; genus SPDF01. The sequence goes on from CAYUOK010000277.1 coordinate 126, forward strand.
GAACCAGACGGAGAGGAGGTCCAGCACCCCGACCGGAATCCGCTTCCAGTTGAACTTCGAGACGCCCGCCTTCCGCGGGTACAGCGGGACCGGCAGCGAGGTGAGGCGCGCGCCCTCCGCGGCGGCCACCACCACCATGTAGCGGTGCCAGTCGGGGCGGAGCGGCACGTTGGCCATGACGTCACGGCGGTACGCCTTGACCGAGTTGAGGTCGGTGACCCGGACGCCGAAGAGCCAGCGGCAGAGGGTGTTGTAGATCCGGGAGACGAACGCCTTTTCGTACTTCCCCTGCTTGGTGCCGGTGACGATGTCGGCGCGCCCCGCGAGGATGGGGGCCACGAGCGCCGGGATGTCCTCGGGCAGGTACTGCAGGTCGGCCGGGTAGAAGACGAACACGTCCCCGCGGGCGGCGTCGCCGGCGGAGCGGAGCGCGTCGGCGATCCCCCGCTGCCGGTTGTGCGTCACGACCGTCAGGAAGGCGTTGCGCACCCGCTCCGCCTCGAGGACGAGCGCGGTGCGGTCGCGGGAGCCGTCGTCCACCACCACCACCTCGAAGGTGAACGGCGCGGGCCCGAGGGCCTCGGCGCAGAGCCGGAGGAACTCGGGGAGATTCTCGGCCTCGTCCTTGGCCGGGACCAGGACGCTCACGTCCACGGGGCCGGTCCGCTCGGGGAAGCTCATACCCGCTTCCGCATCCGGGCCGGGAGGATGCCGAGCTGGTCGCGGTACTTGGCGACGGTGCGCCGAGCGATCTTGATCCCCTGCTCCTGGAAGAGGTGCACGATCTGCTGGTCGGTGAGCGGCTTCCCGGTGTCCTCGTCGGCCACCATCTTCTCCAGCTTGGCGCGGATGGACCGGGCGCTCGCGTCCTCGCCCGACGAGGTGGAGAGCGCGCTGCTGAAGAAGAACTTCAGCGGCAGCACGCCGCGGGGGGTCTGCACGAACTTCTCGTTCGTGACCCGGCTCACGGTGGACTCGTGCATGTTGATGACCTCGGCCACCTCCCGGAGGGTGAGCGGCTTGAGGTACTCGATCCCCTTCTCGAAGAACTCCCGCTGCCGGTCCACGATGAAGTTCATGACCTTGAGCATCGTCTGGCGGCGCTGCTCGATGGCCTGGATCATCCAGGTGGCGCTGTTCATCTTCGACGCGATGAACTCGCGGTTCTCCGGCGTGAGCTTCTTGCGGTCCCGGGTGACTTCCTGGTACGCCCGCGAGAGCCGGAGCCGCGGCATCCCGGTGTCGTTCAGGAACACCTTGTACCCGCCGTCGATCTTCTCCACGATCAGGTCGGGCGTGATGTAGCCGTCGTCCTTGCCGGAGTACTTGAGGCCCGGCTTCGGGTCGAGCGACGCCAGCGAGTCGGCGGCGGCCTGCACCGCGGCGGCCGGCACGCCGAACCTCCGCGCCAGGTCGTTCCAGCGGTGGGCGATGAGGTCGCCGAACGCCTCGGACACCAGCCGGAAGGTGAGCGTCTCGGTCTGCCCGAGCTCGCGCAGCTGGATGAGCAGGCACTCCTGGATGTCGCGCGCGCCGATGCCCGGCGGGTCGAGCGACTGGATGATCCGGAGCATCTCCTCGGCCTC
>CAYUOK010000278.1:0-1705 GCA_964446395.1 uncultured Gemmatimonadaceae bacterium
CGGCCCCAGCCGGACGATCGTCTGCCGCTCCGGGGCAAAGAACTCCTGCGCCACCGCCGTCAGGGTGTCGGTCCCGACGGCATCGATTTCCTCGAGCACGCGGTCGAGCGGGCGGTACGGCTCTCCCTGCAGCGCCAGCGTGGCAAGCCGGTTCATCCGGCTCTGCGGGCTCTCGAGGCCGAGCATCACCTGCCCCTTCAGCTGCCGGCGGGCGTCGTCCACCTCCGTCGGCGTCAGGCCGTCGGCGGCCAGCTTCCGGAACTCCGTCAGGATCGCGTCCGTCGCCTGGTCGGCGGTGCCGGGCTGGGTGCCGATGTACACCCCCGACTGCCCCGCCGACCGATAGAACTGGTGGTACGCGTACACCGCGTACGCCAGGCCGAGGTCCTCGCGGATGCGCTGGAACAGCCGGCTCGACATCCCGCCGCCGAAGGCGTTGACCAGCATCGCGAGGGCGTAGCGCCGGTCGTCGGCGTAGCGAAAGGTATCCGTCCCGAAGACGATGTGCGCCTGGGTCGTGTCCCTCGCCTCCCGGCGCACCACGCCCCGCGCCGCCGCCCCCGCCGGTGCCGGCGCCAGCGGCGCCTCTCGCTCCGTCCCCTCGAACCACCCCTCGCGCTCGAGCACGGTCAGGAGCTGCTCGTGGTCCACGTGCCCCGCCGCGGCGATGATGCAGTTCCCGCGAAAGTAGCCCCTCTGGTGCGAGGCCTGGAGGTCGGGCGCCGAGAGCGCGCCGACCGTCTCGGCGCTGCCGAGGATCGAGTACCCGTAGGGGTGCTCCGGCCAGAGGGTCTCGGAGTGGAGCTCGAAGACCAGGTCGTCGGGGGTGTCCTCCACCCCGTTGATCTCCTCCAGCACCACGTTCCGCTCCGGCACCAGGTCCTGCTCGCGGAGGAGGGGCCGGCGGACCAGGTCGGTCAGGATCTCGGCGGCCAGCGGCAGGTCGGCGTCGAGGACGTGCGCCTGGTAGCTGGTGTGGTCCCGGCTGGTGTAGGCGTCGAGGCTCCCGCCCCGCACCTCCAGCTCGAGCGCGATCTGCCGCGCGCTCCGGCGCTCGGTGCCCTTGAACACCATGTGCTCGAGGAGGTGGGACACCCCCATCTTGGGCCGGGCCTCGTGGGCGCTCGCCGCGCGGACCCAGATCCCCAATGCGGCCGAGCGCACCCCCGGCAGCACCTCCGTGAGGAGTGTGCAGCCGTTGGGTGCGCTCGTCTGGAACAGCCCGTCGTCGAGACGGACAGTCGTCACCGGCCTATTCCTTCGGCAGGAGCGCCTTCCGGGACAGCTTCATCCGGCCGCGCTCGTCCACCTCGAGGAGTTTGACCTTGACGATGTCGCCCTTCTTGACGACGTCCTCGGTCTTGTCGGTGCGGCCGTGCTGGAGCTCGCTGATGTGCAGCAGCCCCTCGACGCCGGGAAGGATCTCGATGAAGGCGCCGAACGCCGTGGTGCTCTTCACCGGGCCCTCGTAGATCTTGCCCACCTCGGGCTCGGTGCAGATGGCGGTGACCATCTCGCGGGCCTTCTCGCCGGCCTCGCCGCCGACGGCGGCGATGGTGACGAGCCCGGAGTCCTCGACGCTGATCTTGGCGCCGGTGGCCTCCTGGATGCCGCGGATCGTCTTGCCCTTCGGGCCGATGAGGTCGCCGATCTTGTCGGGCTTGATCTGCAGCGTGAAGATCCGCGGCGCCCACGGCGACATCTC
>CAYUOK010000279.1:0-1698 GCA_964446395.1 uncultured Gemmatimonadaceae bacterium
CCGACCCGTTCGGCCGTTTCCGGATTGGAATCGTAGACGCCCACGAGCTTCACGCCGTCGAGGGCGGCCAGGTGGCGCGCGTGGTGCCGCCCCAGCGCGCCGACGCCGATCACGCCGACGGGCAGCGGCGCGCTCACGCCGGGACGCCCCGCCCCGAGGACTCCACGAACCCGATGAAGCGCTCGATTTCGGGGAGGTCGGGGAGGTCCAGCCGAGCCCGCTCGATCGCCTGGCCGAGGTTGAGGTCCGAGTTGAAGAACAGCCGGTAGGCGCGCTTGAGGCCGGCGATGGTCTGCGGGGCGAAGCCCGCTCGCTGCAGCCCGATGGAGTTCAGGCCGTACAGCTCCATCGGGTTGCCCGCCGCCTTGACGTACGGCGGCACGTCCTGGTTGACGCGGGTGCACCCGCTCACGAACGCGTAGCTGCCGATGGTCACGAACTGGTGCACCGCCGCCAGGCCGCTCAGGTTCGCGAAGTCGTGGATGGTCACGTGCCCGGCCACCTGCGTGGCATTGGCGATGATGACGCGGTCGCCCACCCGGCAGTCGTGCGCGATGTGGACGTACGACATCAGGAAACAGTTGGCGCCGACCACCGTCTTCCCGGTGGCGGCGGTGCCGCGGTTGATCGTCGCGTATTCGCGGATGACGGTGCCCGGCCCCACCTCGACCCAGGTCTCCTCGTCCTTGAACTTGAAGTCCTGCGGCGGGCCGCCCAGCAGGGAGCCCTCGCCGACGCTCACCCCCGCCGCGAGGCGGACGTAGCGCTCCAGCGTGGCGCGCGGCCCGATGCGGCACCCGTCGCCCACCACCACGTCGGGGCCGATGATCGCGAAGGGGCCGACCTCGACGCGTTCCCCGAGCTTCGCGCCGGGGTCCACCAGCGCGGTCGGGTGGATGCGGACGGTCACCGGTCCACCACGGCGGCCATCATCTCCGCCTCGACGGCCACCTTTCCGTCCACGTACGCGACGCCCTTCATCTTGCACGTCTTCCCGCGGAACTGGACCATCTCGAGCTCGAACCGGAGCTGGTCGCCGGGGAGCACCGGGCGCCGGAACTTGACGTTGTCGAGCGACATGAAGTAGATGACCTTCTCCTCGGTCATCTCGACGAGCGAGCCGAGGAGGAGCATCCCGCCCACCTGCGCCATCGCCTCGATGACCAGCACGCCGGGCATGATCGGGTGTCCGGGGAAATGCCCCTGGAAGAACGGCTCGTTGATCGTGACGTTCTTGATGCCGACGATCCGTTTCTTGCCTTCCATCTCGATGATGCGGTCCACGAGCAGGAAGGGATACCGGTGCGGGATCACGTCGAGGATCCGGCCGATGTCCATCGCGATCCCGCCCTCGCGCTGCCCGGTCCGCGCGATGGCCCGCGCGAGCGCGATGTTGCCCTGATGGCTGGGGCGGGTGGCGACGATATGGGCGTGCACCCGGCCGCCGATGAGGGCCAGGTCGCCGATGAGGTCGGCCGCCTTGTGGCGCACGAACTCGTCGGGCCACCGGAGCGTGGTGCCGTCCACGAGCCCGGTGTCGGTGAGCACCACCGCGTTCCCGGGCGAGGCGCCCTGGATGAGGCCCTTGGCCTTGAGCGCCTCGACCTCGTGCACGAACCCGAAGGTGCGCGCGCCGGCAAGCTCGCGCGCGAAGACCTCCGGCGTCACCTCGTAGCTGCCCGCCTGGGAGCCGATGAG
>CAYUOK010000280.1:0-1669 GCA_964446395.1 uncultured Gemmatimonadaceae bacterium
GCGATGCCGTACTCCGCCGTCCGGTGCATTTCCCGGGTCCGGATCTGGACCTCGAACAGCTCGCCGCCAGGCCCGAAGATCGTGGTGTGCAGTGACTGGTACGCGTTGGACTTGGGGCTCGCGATGTAGTCCTTGATCCGCTCCTGCAGCGGCGTCCAGTTGTGGTGGATGATGCCGAGGACGTGGTAGCACTCCGGCACCGTGTTCACGATGACGCGGACGGCCATGAGGTCGTAGATCTCGTCGAACGGCTTGCCCCGCCGCTTGATCTTCTGCTCGATGGACCAGAGGTGCTTCGGGCGGCCGGTCACTTCCGCGGCGATGCCGGCCCGCTTGAGCTCCTCTTCCAGGGGGCGGCGGAGCCGGTCGATCATCTGCTCCCGCGCCTCCCGCTCGGCGGCCACCTGCTCCGCGAGCGACCGGTATTCCTCGGGCTCCAGGAACCGGAAGGCGAGGTCCTCGAGCTCCGCCTTCATTCCCGCCATGCCGAAGCGGTGCGCCAGCGGGGCGTAGATCTCCCGCGTCTCCGTGGCGATCCGCAGCCGCTTCTGCGGCTCGAGGTGCTCGAGCGTCCGCATGTTGTGGAGGCGGTCGGCGAGCTTGATGATGATGACGCGGGCGTCCTTGGCGATGGAAAGAAGCAGCTTCCGGTAGTTCTCGACCTGCTCCTCGGCCGTAGAACGGAACGTCAGGTGGGAGATCTTGGTGAGCCCGTCCACGATGACGCCGACCTCGGGGCCGAAGTCGCGGGCGATGTCCTCGACGCCGACGTCGGAGTCCTCCACCACGTCGTGCAGCAGCGCCGCGGCGATGGAGGTCGAGTCCGGCAGCTGCTCTGCGAGGATCATCGCCACCGCGATGCTGTGCGAGATGAACTCCTCGCCCGACGCCCGCTTCTGCCCGTGGTGCGCAGACGTGCTGAAGCGCAGCGCCCGCTCGATCAGGTCCAGATCGAGGCGATCGGCGTGCTTCGCGAGCATCGCGCGAAGTTCCGGGGCGAGGTCGAGCGTCGGAGCGGTCACAGGAGTCCCGCGGTGGCGAAGCTGACGAACCGGTCGCCGGCGATCACGACGTGATCGTACACCGGCACGTCGAGGAGGCGTCCGGCCGCCACCAGCTGCCGGGTCACCGCCTGGTCTTCCGCCGAGGGGGTCGGGTCCCCGCTCGGGTGGTTGTGCACCACGATGATACCGGCCGCCGCCTCGGCGATGGCGGGCCGGAACACCTCGCGGGGATGCACCAGCGAGCTGTTCAGCAGCCCCCGCGTCACCAGCACGTCCCGCAGCACCCGGCTCTGGCTGTCGAGCGCGAGGAGGCGAAACTCTTCCACCTCGAGGTCCCGCAGCCGGGGCGACATCAGCCTGGCCACGTCGGCGGGCTCCCCGATCCGGGGCCGCACCGGGCGGGCCTCCCCGGCAATCCGCGCGGCGAGTTCGAAGGCGGCCAGGAGGCGGGCCGCCTTGGCAGTTCCCACCCCGGATACGCGGAGGAGTTCGGCCGGGGGCCTGGCCGCCAGACGGCGCAAAGACCCTCCCCCCGCCTCCAGAAGGCGGGCGGCCACTTCTGCGACGCTGGTGGTGGAGCTACCGGTCCCTAGGAGGATGGCGAGAAGTTCGCCCGGCGTCAACGCGGAGGGCCCCAGGGCCCAGAGTCGTTCGCGGGGAAGGTC
>CAYUOK010000281.1:0-1665 GCA_964446395.1 uncultured Gemmatimonadaceae bacterium
ACGGGGGGATCCTGCGCCAGCGCCCGCGCGATGGCGGCGCGCTGCTTCTGGCCCCCGGAGAGGTTGATACCCCGTTCCCCAAGCATCGTATCATACCCGTTCGGAAGGTCGGGAAGCGCCTCGGTGAGCTGCGAGACCTCGGCCACCCGTTCCAGCCGGCCGTCGTCGGGCGCGCCGAGGAGGACGTTCTCCCGCACCGTGGCGCTGAAGAGGAAGGTCTCCTGCGGCACCACGCCGAGGTTCTGCCGCAACTCCTCGAGCGAAATCGTGCGGATGTCGAGGCCGTCGAGGAGGACGCGCCCCTTGTCGGGGTCGTAGCTCCGGGCCAGCAGCTCGGCGACGGTGGACTTGCCCGAGCCGGTGGCGCCGACGATGGCCAGCGACTGCCCCGGCCGGACGTCGAACGAGACGTCCTGCAGCACCCAGCCGCGGTCCTCCGCCCCTGGGTACTTGAACCAGACCCGCTCCAGCGCCACGCCCCGCGCGCCGCGGCGCGGCGGGAGCAGGGCGGGGTTGGTGGGCGAGGTGATGGCCGGCCGCTCCCGGAAGATCGAGTTGATGCGTCCCATGGCGGCCTCGCCGCGCTGCACCAGCGTCACCGCCCAGCCGAGCGCGATGAGCGGCCAGGCCAGCATCATCAGGTAGACGCCGAACGCCACGTACTCGCCGACGCTCACCGTCCCCGCCATGACCAGGCGCCCGCCGACCGCCAGCACCACGACGCCGCCGAGCCCCGCGAGGAGCGCCAGCAGCGGGTGAAACGCCCCCTGCGCCTTGGCCAGGGAGATGTTGCGGAGCCGGTACTCGTCGTTGAGCCGCCGGAACTCGGCCGTCTCCGCCGCCTCCTGCCGGTAGGCCCGCACGATGCGGAGGCCGGAGAGATGCTCGTGGACGTGCGTGGTGATGGTGCCGAACTGGTCCTGGATGGCCAGGGTACGGATGTGGATGCGCTGGCCCAGCGAAATCATGACCACCGGCAGCCCGAGGAGCGGCAGCAGCGCCAGCGCGGTGAGCCGGGGGCTCATGGAGAGCATGGCGGGGAGGACCATCGCGACGCGCACCGCCGTGTCCACCATGTACATGAGCGCCGGGCCGGCGGCCATCCGCGCGGCGAGCAGGTCGTTGGTGGAACGCGCCATCAGGTCGCCGGTGTTCGAGCGATCGTAGAACGAGGGGGAGAGCCGCTCGAGCTGGCGGAAGAGGTCGTTCCGGAGGTCGTACTCGACCCAGCGGCTCCCGCTGTTGAGGAGCTGCCGCATCCCGAACCGCGCGATGCCGCCCAGCATGGTGACGCCGACCAGGAGGAGGGCGGCGCGGGCGACGGCAGCGTTGGCGGCCCCGCCGTCGATCAGGTTGATGCCCCGTTCCAGGATCTTGGGGCCGAGCGTGATGAGCGCGTTCGAGACGACCGCGCACGCCAGCCCGACGGCGTACGCGGACTTGTATTTTGTGATGTAGGGCACAAGCGCCCGGAGGGACTTCAACATATATTTGAGATTGCCATTTGAACCAATTTCGTCTGGTGCAGGCGCACCGGGCAAGCCGTCTCAACAGGAGCTACACCATGCGCCACGTTCTCACCGCCCTCTGCGTCCTGGGCCTCGCCGCCTGCGGCGGCGGCGAAAAGTCGGATGCCGCCGTCGCGGACAGCCTGAGCCGCGACCT
>CAYUOK010000282.1:0-1663 GCA_964446395.1 uncultured Gemmatimonadaceae bacterium
GAAACGCCGAGCAGGAGGATGGAGGCCGCGGTGATGCGGCGGAACGCGAATCCGGTTTTCGTCATGGGTGGGACTCCGGGGAAGTGGGTGTCGAGGAGCTGGTGTCGGACGGCGCTGGACGCCGGCCGAGCGGCGGGCGATTGACGAATCTGCGTTCGGCCGGTTATTTCACCGTTACCTGACCCGTAACACCGCCTTCACTCTGCCTCGGTTACCGCATGATCCGCCTTAAGTCCTTCGGCAGCATGGATCTCCGCGGGGTGGACGGAGAACTCCGGGGGATCCTCACCCAGCCGAAGCGACTGGCCCTCCTCCTCCGCCTGGCCGCGGAACGTCCCGGTACGTTCCTCCGGCGCGACACCCTGCTGGCGATGTTCTGGCCCGAGCTCGACACCGCCGGCGCACGGAACGCGCTGCGGCAGGCCCTGTTCCACCTGCGGCGTGAGCTCGGCGAGGGGGTGCTGCTGAACCGGGGCGACGAGGAAGTCGGCCTCGATCCGGGGCTGTTCCGATCCGATATCGCCGAGTTCGAGGAGGCCGCCGCCACGGGACGGTGGCGGGTAGCGCTCGACCTCCTCCGCGGGGAACTGGCGCCGGGGCTGTACGTGTCCGAGGCCGTCGGGTTCGAGGAATGGCTGGAGGGCCGCCGCGCGGACGTTCGTCGCCGGGCTGCCGAGGGTGCCTGGGCGCTGTGCAGGGAGGCGGAAGCGGCGGGAGCGCCGGCCCTCGCCGCGAGCTGGGCCCGGCGGGCGATCGAACACACGCCCGACGACGAAGCGGGTGTGCGGAGGCTGCTCGCCCTCCTCGTCCAGTCCGGCGACGCTGCGGGCGCCGCGGAGGCGTACAGCGCCTTCGAGGAGCGGATGCGCCGGGAGTACGGGGTGGCCCCGGCGCCGGAGACGGTGGCCATGCGACGCGCGATTCCTGCGACCGCCCCGGACGCCGCGGAGGCTCCGCCGCCGTCACCGTCTCCATCATTTCCCGTCGAGGCCGCCCGGTCCATCGCGCCCGAGGCGGCCCGGCGGCGCCGTCGCGAGCGCACCCTCTGGTGGGCGGTGGCCGGGTTGGGAGTGCTGGCGGCGGTCGCCGTGGCAGGCAGGTGGCGGGTACGACCGGCCGCCCCGGCTCCGGTCAGCCGTGACCGGCTGCTGGTCGCGCCGTTCCGCACCACGACCGCCGACAGCGTGCTCGGCGTGCTCTCCGTCGGCCTGGTGGACCTGGCGAACGCGCGGCTTTCAGGGGCGTCGCTTCCTCACCCCGTCGATCCCGACATGGCGCTCCGCGCGGTGGCGGAGGCGCGGACGGAGGACAGTACCCCCAGTGCCGCGCAGCTTCGGGAAGCGGCCCGACGCACCGGCGCCGGGCTGATCCTGGGAGGGACCCTGGTCCGGGAGGGCGCCCGCATCGTGCTGGCCCCTGTCGTCACCGAGACCGAGAGCGGGGCGACCACGGTCCTGCCGCAGGTGAGTGGGCCCATCGACAGCCTCCCGTGGATGGTGGACCGAATGACGGCGAGCCTGCTCTCGACGCTGGCGAGCGAGGACGGGGCCGATGCGCCGGCGCTCGCCTCCATCCCGCTGCCGGCGCTGCGCGCCTATCTCGACGGACGGGAGGCGATGCGCGAAGGCCGGGTGGCGGATGCCATGGCGGCGCTGGCGCGGGC
>CAYUOK010000283.1:0-1661 GCA_964446395.1 uncultured Gemmatimonadaceae bacterium
GGTCGGGAACGAGCCAGATGAGCGCCACCGTGACATACATGGCGCCGGAGAGCCAGGAAGAGAAGAAGGACACCGCGATGCCGACCACATAGAGGAGCATCGAGATCTTCCCCTTGCGGTCCATCCCGATGGCCCGGGCCAGGAGGGAATCGGGGCCTTCCACCTTCAGCGTGGCCCGGACCAGCAGCGTGTACGATACCGCCGCCATGAGCAGCACCACGCCGTAGAGCGCCATCGGCGCCGGCGCGAAGTGGTTTTCTCCCATCCAGCCGGTCACGAACGGTACAAGCGAGAGCCAGAAGAGAAGCAGCAGGTTGGCCCAGAGAATGCCGCCGCTCACGCGGCGCACCACGTGCATCATGTGGTGGTGGTTGTTCCAGTAGATGCCGAGGTAGATGAAGCTCAGCACGTAGCTGAGAAGGACGGGGATCAGCGGCCGCAGGGCGCCGAACTCGGCACCGTGCGGCACCTTCATCTCGAGCACCATGATCGTGATGATGATGGCCAGCACCCCGTCGCTGAAGGTCTCCAGGCGTCCGGTGGTCATCGCTACTTCCCTCGCGGTGCGTTGTCGCCGCGGACCGTCACCTCGAGCTTCACCGCCCGGCCGCTCGGCGCGCCGGTGGCCCAGATGTCGTACTCGCCGTCGATCGTCGCGCGGATTTCCCAGGTGCTGCCCCCCTGGACGCCGCCGCTCATCAATTGCCCTACGTAGGGCATCTGGGTGCCGGAGGTCCGCGGCCGGAGCTGGAGGAGGACGCCGCCGACGTCGGTGGTGGCCCAGTAGAGGCACCCGGCGCGGAAGGTGATCCGCGCCCGCTCGCCGGACGCGGAGAACTCGGTGGACAGCACCCTGCTGCCGGCTTCGATCGGGCAGGTCGTGGCGGTGGCCGGCTGGGCGCCGCCGGATGCCGGGGCGGGAGCTGGCGCGGCGCCCTGGCTGCCGGAACTGCAGGCGGTCAGGACGACGAGAGCGGTCACGAGACAGCGGTGCATGGAGGGCTCCGAAATCGGGTGCGAGATCGCACCCCTCAATCTACGCCGTGGGAGCGGATCGGCGAGCGCGGCGGTCCCACTCTTGACAGCCCAGAGGAATCAGGACAGCTTTGGTCGCAATACAAATCATTTGAGAGTGATTCTCATCTATGCGCCTGCCGCCAATCATCGCGAAGTTCGGACTCGTCGGCACCCTCTTCTTCCTGATCAAGGGGCTCATGTGGCTCATCATCCCGGCGCTGCTGGTGGCGCTCCAGTGAACACCGAAACCGCCGGCACCATGCTCACCCTTCGAGAAGCCACGGCGAGTCACCATCGCCGGGCCGAGCAGCACGAGTTCCAGCAGCAGTTCGTACGTGGCACACTGCCGCGGCCGCTCTACCTCCACTGGCTCGCGCAGCTGCTGCACATCCATGCCGCCCTGGAGGCGCACCTCGATCGGCTCGTCGCCCGGAACCCCCAGCTCAAGACCGTGTTCGACGACGGCCGCCGGAAGGTCGGTCCGCTCCGGAAGGACCTCGCCTATCTCGGTGCATCGTCGGACGAGCTGGCCCTGCCGGCCGCCCGCGCCATGATGGCCCGCATGGACCGGCTGGCGTCGGAGCAGCCGATGGCCCTCCTCGGCATCCTCTATGTATTGGAGGGGAGCACCAACGGGTCGAAGT
>CAYUOK010000284.1:0-1658 GCA_964446395.1 uncultured Gemmatimonadaceae bacterium
TCGGCCGCCGGTTCCACCGCTTCCACCGGGGGCGGCGGCGGCGGGGGCTCGAAGCCCGGAGGCGGCTCGATGTCGATCTCGGCGTACCGGTAGATGCCGGTGCCGGCCGGGATGAGGTGGCCGATGATGATGTTCTCCTTGAGGCCGAGGAGGTCGTCCTTGGCCCCGCGGATGGCCGCGTCGGTCAGGACGCGGGTGGTCTCCTGGAACGACGCCGCCGAGATGAACGACTGGGTCGTGAGCGACGCCTTCGTGATGCCGAGGAGCACCGGCTCCGCGTTGGCCGGCTTGCCCTTCTTGCGGAGCACCCGGTCGTTCTCGTCGCGGAAGCTGAGCTTGTCCACCGTCTCCCCCTCGAGGAAGCTGGTGTCGCCCGGATCCACGACGCGCACCTTCTGCAGCATCTGCCGCACGATGACGCCGATGTGCTTGTCGCTGATGCGCACGCCCTGCAGGCGGTACACCTCCTGCACCTCGTTGAGCAGGTATTCCTGCACCGCGCGGGGGCCCTTGATGCCCAGGATGTCGTGCGGGTTCACGGGGCCCTCGGTCAGGCGGTCGCCCGCGCGGACCTTGTCGCCCTCGTGCACCCGGAGGTGCTTGCCGGCCGCCACTTCATAGAGCTGCGGCTCGACGCCCTCCTCCACCGGGTAGACGAAGATCTCGCGCTTGCCGCGCTTGATCTCGCCGAACTTCACGTGGCCGTCCACCTCGGCGATCGTCGCCGGGTCCTTCGGACGGCGGCCCTCGAAGAGCTCCGCCACCCGCGGGAGGCCGCCGGTGATGTCGCGCGTCTTGTAGGCCTGGCGCGGGATCTTGGTGACCGTGACGCCCTTCGGCACCTTGACCGCCGGCGAGAGGAAGACCGTCTTGTCCTTGGCCTCCTTCTTCGTCTTGTTCGGCCACGCCACGTTGATCGGGTACTCCTCGACCTTGAACTTCGGCGACCAGGGGTTGGCCTCGTCGGGAATTTCCATGGCGCGGCTCACCAGGTCCGTCGGCGAGCCGAGGATGATGCGCGAGCCTTCCGCCAGGATGTACTCCTGCGGGTCCTTCCGGTTCGGCGCGTACACCAGCACCGACGGGTGCAGCTCCTTGTCCGGGTCCGCCACGACCACCACCGAGCGGAGGCCGGTGGACTCGTCGAGCTCCTCGCGGAGCGTGACGCCCGGCACCAGGTCCTTCCACCGGAGCTCGCCGTCGACCTTGATGATGCTCGGGTCGTTGTACGGGTCCCAGGTGTAGAGCACCGAGGCCCGCGCGCCCTGCCGCGGGTCCATCTTCAGCACCGAGTCGCCCGCCCGCACCTGCAGGAGCGCGCCCTCCGGGACCGGGAAGCGGTTGAGCACCCGCTTCTTGTCCTTCGGGTCGGTGATGAGGATGCCTTCCTTGGTCTCGTCCGAGGCCGACTCGTCCTCGCGGGTGAGCGCGATGCGGATCTGCCCCTTCTCGCCGTCCTCGTACTCGACCGCGAGGTCGGCGTACTCGAGGTCCGGGGTGTACTGGACCAGGCCGTCGGACCGCGCGCGCCGCTCCGCCTCCTCGGCGATGCGGGCGGAGGTGCCGCCGATGTGGAACGTCCGGAGCGTGAGCTGCGTGCCCGGCTCGCCGATGGACTGCGCCGCCAGGATGCCGACCGCCTCGCCCATGTCCACCAT
>CAYUOK010000285.1:0-1654 GCA_964446395.1 uncultured Gemmatimonadaceae bacterium
TCCTTGGCGAGCTGGGCGATCTTGCCGAGGGTGGGGAGGTACTGGTTGGACATCTCGTTCGGCGGCGCCACGATGAGGAAGATGTGGTGGACGGGGAGGCCGTCCGCGGCGTCGAAGGCGAGGCCGGCAGGGGAGTAGCCGTAGGCCAGTTGCAGCCGGTTGACCACGAGGGAGCGGCAGTGCGGCACGGCGACGCCCCGCCCGACGCCGGTCGAGCCCAGCGCCTCTCGGCGGTGGAGCATCTTCAGGAGCGTCTCGGACGACTTGGCGTCGGTGTTCAGAAGCCCCACCAGTTCAGCCAGGGCTTCGTCTTTGGTGGTGGCGTCAAGTGGCAGGGCGATGGCGTCGGCGGCGAAGAATTCGCGAAGATGCATGGGGCGGAACCTAACCGCCGCCCGGAATGCGTGTCAAATCCCTCTCATTGCTCGCTTTAGCCCGCCGCCGTATTTTTGGGGCATGCGGCTGCCCTACCCCTCCCCCCACGATTTCACCCTGATCCTGGCCCCCATGGCCGGGGTCTCGGAACCCCCGTTCCGGCAGATCTGCCGGCGGATGGGTGCAGATGTAGTACTGTCAGAGTTCCTCTCGTCCGAGGCGATCCGGCGCCGGATCCGCAACACCCTCGAGGGGGCGGAGTTCGAGGAATGCGAGCGGCCGATCGGCATCCAGATCTACGGGGCCGTGCCCGCCGCCATGGCCGAGGCCACCGCGCTCATCACGGAGCACTACAAGCCGGAATTCATCGACATCAATTTCGGCTGCCCCGTCAAGAAGGTGGTCCAGCGGAACGGCGGCTCGGGGTGCCTGCGCGACTTGGGCCTGGTGACCGACATCATCCGCGCCTGCGTGCAGGCGACGCACCTCCCGGTCACGGTCAAGACCCGGAGCGGCTGGAACGACGAGCAGCGCGACCCGGTCGGGATCGCGCTCCGGATGCAGGACGCGGGGGCGCGCGCCTTCACCCTGCACGCGCGGACGCGGACCCAGATGTACTCCGGCAAGGCGAACTGGGACGAGATCGCCCGCGTGGTCGAGGCGCTCGAGATCCCGGTCATCGGCAACGGCGACGTCCAGACGCCCGAGGACGTGGTGCGGATGCGCGACCACACGGGGGCGGCGGGGGTGATGGTCGGCCGGGGCGCGTTCGGGAACCCCTGGCTCTTCCGCGACGCGCGCGCGCTGCTCGAGGGGCGCCCGAAGCCGGCGGCGCCGGGCGCGGTGGAGCGGTTCGAGCTCGCGCTTACCCACGCGCGCCTCGCGCAGCGCCTGCAGGGCGACTCCCGGCACACCGTGGTCGAGTTCCGGAAGCATTTCGGCTGGTACACCAAGGGCCTCCACGGCGCGAGCGAGCTGCGCCAGCGGCTCTTCCAGGTGGAGTCGTTCGCCGAGGCGGAGGAGATCTTCGTCCGCTACCTCGCGCCACTGGCGCAGGTGGCGTGACTCCCGAGCGGCTGGGCGCGTTGCTCGCCGAGGTGTCGGCCGGCCGCCTCACCCCGGCAGCCGCGCTCGAACAGCTGCGGCACTTTCCCTCTGAACAGCTTCCCTTCGCCAGCATCGACCATCATCGCGCCCTCCGCCAGGGCCAGCCGGAGGTCGTGTTCTGCGCCGGCAAGACGGTCGAGCAGGTGGCTGCCATTTGCGAACGGCTCGCCGC
>CAYUOK010000286.1:0-1653 GCA_964446395.1 uncultured Gemmatimonadaceae bacterium
ATCATGCAGAACGAGAAGCTGGCGGCGGTGGGCCAGCTGGCCGCCGGCATCATGCACGAGATCAACAACCCGCTCGCCACCATCGGCGCATGCGCCGCGGCGCTCGAGGGCCGGCTCGCGGAGGTGCCCGCCGCGGCGCAGGGCGCGTTCAAGGAGTACATCGCCATCATCGACAAGGAAGTCGAGCGCTGCACCAACATCGTGGACGGCCTGCTCGACTTCAGCCGTCCCAAGGGGGTGCAGAAGAGCCCGGTGGCGGTGAACAGCGTCATCGAGGACACCTTCTTCCTGCTGAAGCATCACACCCGCTTCAAGAAGCTGACGGTCCATCGCGAGCTCGGCGAGGGCCTGCCGCAGGTCCTCGCGAATTCCGAGCAGCTGGTCCAGGTGCTGATGTCGCTCATGCTCAACGCCCTGGACGCCATGGAGGCGGGCAACGGCCGGCTCACGGTGCGAAGCGCGCTGGGCGGGCACCGCGGGGCGGAGGTCGTCGTCGAGGTGCAGGACACCGGCATGGGCATTCCGCGCGCGGAGCTGACCAAGATCTTCGAGCCGTTCTACACCACCAAGCCCCAGGGGCGGGGCACCGGCCTCGGCCTCTCCATCTGCTACGGCATCGTGGAGGACCACCGGGGCAGGCTCGAGGTGGAGAGCCAGCCCGGACTCGGCGCCACCTTCCGCGTCTTCCTTCCGGCCCTCCCGTGAAGATCCTCGTCGTCGAGGACGACCCGACCGTCGGCCCCTACGTCAAGCGCGGGCTCGAGGAGCACCAGAACCACGTGGACCTGGTGGACGACGGGCTCGAGGCGCTTCGCCTCGCCTCCGGCGGGCTCTACGACCTGCTGGTCCTCGACCTCCGCCTTCCCGGGATGACCGGGCTCGAGATCGTCCGCACCCTGCGCGACCGCGGCGTCACCACCCCGATCCTGATCCTGACGGCGCAGGACGCGGTGGACTTCAAGGTGCAGGTGCTGCGCGCCGGCGCCGACGACTACGTGACGAAGCCGTTCGCCTTCGAGGAGCTCCTGGCCCGGGTGGAGGCGATCGGCCGGCGGCCCAAGCAGGTGGCGCCGCCCGCCATGGTGGTCGGCGACCTCTCCCTCGACACCGGCACGCGCGAGGTGCGTCGCGCCGGCGAGCCGCTCGACCTGACGCCCAAGGAGTACGCCGTCCTGGAGTATCTCATGCGGCACGCGGGGCGGGTGATGAGCCGCACGCTGATCACGGAGTACGCCTGGGACTACCACTTCGACCCTGGCACGAACATCGTGGACGTCGTCATCAACCGGCTGCGCAAGAAGGTGGATTCGGGGCACCGCACCAAGCTGATCCACACGGTGCGCGGCGTGGGGTACGTGGTGAAGGCGTGAACACCATCCGGGGGCGCCTGACCTTCTGGTACACCGTCGCCCTCACGGCGACGGTGCTCGTCTTCGGGACCGCGCTCTACCTCGAGCGGCGCCAGTCCAGCGTGCGGGAGCTCGACCAGCGGCTGGCCCTCGAGGCCGACTTCGCGCGGCGCTGGCTGCACGAGTCGTACAACGTCCTCTCCACCGTCCTCCGCCCCACCGATCCGCAGGAACTCCAGCAGGGCGTCGCGGCCAACTTCGAGGGCGTGCGCGACCTCCTCCTCGTCTTCGACCGCCAGGGCCG
>CAYUOK010000287.1:0-1650 GCA_964446395.1 uncultured Gemmatimonadaceae bacterium
TGGCTGGGGCTCCGACCGCGTCGCGCAGCGCCGATGGTGCCGATGGAGCGGGTGCAGGTCACCTTCACCGGCACCGCGGAGAATCCCGCGCTGGCCCCCGACGGCAAGCGGATCGCCTACAGCACCCGGCAATGCGATGCGGAAGGGCGCTGTACGCTGGACATCGTCGTGCAGGACGTCGAGGGCGCGGGGGCGGCCACGGTGCTGCAGGGCGCTGCGGGCATCTGGCAGATCGCCTGGTCCGCCGACGGCCGGTACCTGGTCTTCGGCGGAAGCATCGGCGGGGAGACCTGGGGCGTCTACAGCGTGCCGTCGCTGGGAGGGGCGCCGCGCCATCTCGGCTGCTGCTTCGGGGGGCCCACCTACGCCAGCGACACCGCCCTGGTGTCCCGAGCCCCCGACGTCGGCGACTCGATCGGATGGGTGCGGTGGGTGACGATCGCCGATGGTGTGGTCCGTGACAGCCTCCCGGTTCGCACCGAAGCCCAGACGAATCTCACCGCCAGCATGTCACCGGACGGCACCCGGCTGTTGATCGAGCCGCAACGCGGGCGGTCGCGCACCGCCTTCGTGACGGCTCGTGACGGGACACCCCTCGATTCCGTCGAGGTGCTGAGCCGGGGCGCTCCGCTTGCGTGGGCGCCTGATGGGCGCGCCATCCTCATGCAGGCGCCGCGCGCCGGAACCGAGGATCAGGATTTGCTCCGCTATCGGGTGAGCAGCCGTGGTCGAATCGCCCCGGTGCCCGACACCGTGGCCCGTCAGGTGGCGATCACCGGAAACGCGCTCGGAGCCCTGAACCGGTCGGGGATGCTCGTGTATGCGTCGGGGCCCGCGGAGTTCTCCGTCTGGGCGCTGCGACGGGCCCGGACCACCGACATGCGGTTCGAGCGGCGGCGCCTCGCGCTCTCGACCGGACTCATCGGCGGCACCATCACCCCCGACGGGCGCCATGTCATTCTCAATCGGGGCGCCCCTGGTGGCGAGGGACGGCGGCAATTTTCGGTCGTGCCCTTCGACAGCGGCCCCGAATTGCCGCTCGGCCCTCCGGTGCTGGTGCGGGACTTCGATCCGACCGGGGACAGCAAGGCCATCCTGCTCGCGACCCGGCGCGGCGCCGACAGCGTGTCCCTCTCGCGCGTGGCGCTCGCGTCCGGGCGTGCGGAGCCGGCAGGCGCGCTGGGGAGCAACGATTTCTTCAGCTTCGAAGCGACGAACGGAGGGGGCCTCGTCATCGCTCCCACGCGCTCGAGCTTTCGCCGCATCGGGATTCCGGGTCTGCCGGACAGCACCTTCCAACTCCCCGTGGAGGTCGGCAACATCATCCGCATCGACCCGTCGCCTGACGGGCGTGCCTTCGTGTCATCCGGCTTCGACCAGACCGGCGACCTCCTGGTCTTCCATCGCGTCTCCCTCGTGGATGGCAGCGCCACACTGCTGGCGCGGTTCGGGCCAGAGGACCTTGCCGATCTCGCCTGGCTGAGCGATGACACCGTCGTGCTCGGCGTCCAGGAATCAGACTGGACCCAGGCGTGGTACCGGGTGCCCGCCGCCGGGGGCACGCCGATCCGCCTGGGCACCGCTCCATGGCCCCGCGCGTACTATCGCTTCTCCAGCGATGGGCTCCGGATTACCGCCCGGGTCCAGGAC
>CAYUOK010000288.1:0-1637 GCA_964446395.1 uncultured Gemmatimonadaceae bacterium
TTCACCGGCGCCTACGCCGTGAATCCCGCCACCGGCGGGAAGATCCCGGTCTGGATCGCCGACTACGTGCTGATGGAGTACGGCACCGGCGCCATCATGGCGGTGCCGGCGCACGACGAGCGGGACTTCGCCTTCGCGCGGAAGTTCGACCTGCCGATCACGCGGGTGCTGGCGAAGGCGGGGCAGGACCCCGACGCCCCGATGGCGGAGGCGGAGACCGACACCGACGGCTACGCGCTGGTGCACTCGGGGCCCTGGACCGGCCGGCCCGCGAGCGAGGCACTGCGGGACATCACCGCCTGGCTCGAGCGCGAGGGACACGGCAAGGGGACGGTCCGCTTCCGGCTGTACGACTGGTGCATCTCGCGCCAGCGGTACTGGGGCCCGCCCATCCCGATCATCCACTGCCCCAGCTGCGGGCCGGTGCCGGTGCCGGAGAAGGACCTGCCCGTCCTCCTCCCGCCGATCGACGACTTCCGTCCCGACGACTCGGGCGTGTCGCCGCTCGCGCGTCACGAGGAGTGGTACTACGTCCCATGCCCCACCTGCGGCCAGCGCGCCCGTCGCGAAACCGACGTGTCGGACACCTTCCTCGACTCGGCCTGGTACTACCTGCGGTACACCAGCACCGAGTTCGACGACCGGCCGTTCGACCCGGCGCGGACGAAGCGGTGGTGCCCGGTCACGATGTACATCGGCGGCAACGAGCACGCGGTGCTTCACCTGCTGTACTCGCGGTTCATCGCCATGGTGCTGCAGGAGCTGGGGCACGTGGACTTCGAGGAGCCGTTCACGACCTTCCGGGCGCACGGGCTGATCGTGAAGGACGGCGCCAAGATGTCGAAGTCGAAGGGCAACGTCGTCATCCCGGACGAGTACATCGCCCGGTGGGGCGCCGACACCTTCCGGATGTACCTGATGTTCCTCGGGCCGTTCCAGGAGGGCGGGGACTTCCGCGACTCCGGCATCAGCGGGCCGCGGCGCTTCCTCGAGAAGGTGTGGGATCTCGTGGGCCAGTGCGAGCACGTGACGCTGGCCGGCCAGGAGGTGCACCAGGCCATCGTCGTCAAGCGGCACCAGACGGTCAAGAAGGTGACCGAGGCGATGGAGGAGCTCAGCTACAACACCGCCATCGCGGCGCTGATGGAGCTGCTCAACGTCATGCGGGAGACGAACTGCTCCGAGCGGCACCTCGTGAAGGACATGGTGGTGATGCTGGCGCCCTTCGCGCCCCATTTCGCCGAGGAGTGCTGGGAGCGGCTGGGGGGCGTCACGACGGTCTTCTCGGCGGCCTGGCCGACGTGGGACGAGCGGCTGACCGTCGAGGACATGATGGAGATCCCGGTGCAGGTCAACGGGAAGACGCGCGGCAAGGTGCGCGTGCCGCGCGGGGCGGAGGAGGCGGCCATCGTCGCCGCGGCGATGCACGAGGAGGCGGTGAAGCGGTTTACCGAGGGGAAGGAACTGAAGAAGCAGATCTACGTGCCGGGGCGATTGTTGAATCTCGTAGTAGGTGGGTGATCCGTCGCCGAAAACTGGACCCCGGCTTTCGCCGGGGTGACGACCGGCTGACATTCCTGCTCCGCTTCCCCGCTTCCCCGCTTCCCCGCTTCCCCGCTTCCCCGCTTCCCCGCTTC
>CAYUOK010000289.1:0-1629 GCA_964446395.1 uncultured Gemmatimonadaceae bacterium
CGCGAGGTCGGCCGGGCGGCCAACGCGCTCCGGCGCCTCGGCGTCCGGAAAGGCGACCGCGTCGCGATCTACCTGCCCATGGTGCCGGAGGCCGCCATCTCGATGCTGGCCTGCGCTCGGATCGGCGCCGTGCACTCGGTGGTCTTCGGCGGCTTTTCCGCCGAGTCGCTGCGGGACCGGATCCAGGACGCGACGGCCACCGTCCTGATCACGGCCGACGGCGGGTACCGCCGCGGCCAGGTCCTGCCGCTCAAGCGCATCGCCGACGAGGCGGTGGCGGACTGCCCCAGCATCCGGCACGTGGTCGTGGTGCGCCGGGGACACGGCGGGGAGGGCGATGAGTCGTTTGCGGAGATGACCGAGGGCCGGGACCACTGGTGGCACCGCCTCCTCGACAAGGAAAGCCCCCATTGCCCCGCGGAGCCGATGGACTCGGAGGACCTGCTGTTCATCCTCTACACCTCCGGCACCACCGGCAAGCCGAAGGGGATCGTGCACACCTCCGGCGGCTACCTGACGCAGGCCGCTGCCACGACCAAGTACGTCTTCGACCTCCGCGAGGAGGACATCTTCTGGTGCACCGCCGACGTGGGGTGGGTGACGGGGCACTCGTACGTCGTGTACGGCCCCCTGGCCAACGGCGCCACCGTGCTGATGTACGAGGGCGCGCCCGACTGGCCCGAGCGCGACCGCTTCTGGAAGCTCATCGCCCGGCACGGCGTGACGGTGTTCTACACCGCGCCCACCGCCATCCGGGCGTTCATGAAATGGGGCACGAGCCACCCTGCGGCGCATGACCTCTCCACGCTCCGGCTGCTCGGCACCGTCGGCGAGCCGATCAACCCCGAGGCGTGGATGTGGTACCACGAGCACGTCGGCCGAGGGAACTGCCCGATCGTGGACACCTGGTGGCAGACCGAGACGGGCGGGATCATGATCACCGCACTCCCCGGTGTCACCACCACCAAGCCCGGCTCCGCCACCACGCCGTTCCCCGGGATCTCCGTGGAGCTGGTGGACACGACCGGCAAGCCGATGGCCAAGGGGGGTGGGTTCCTGACGCTCACCGAGCCGTGGCCCGGGATGCTGCGCACGATCTATGGCGACGACGCCCGATACCGCGAGACCTACTGGAGCCGCTTCCCCGGCCGCTACTTCGCCGGTGACGGCGCCAAGGTGGACGACGACGGCTACTGGTGGCTCCTCGGCCGCGTGGACGACGTGCTGAACGTGGCGGGACACCGGATCGGCACCATGGAAGTGGAGAGCGCGCTGGTGGACCACCCGAGCGTCGCCGAAGCGGCGGTGGTCGGCAAGGCGCACGAGCTCAAGGGCCAGGCGATCTCGGCGTTCGTGACGGTCAAGGAGGGGGTGAAGCCCTCGGCGGAACTTCGGGACGACCTGCGCGAGCATGTCGCCAAGAAGATCGGCGCCATCGCCAAGCCGGACGACATCCTCTTTTCGGCGGACCTGCCGAAGACGCGGAGCGGCAAGATCATGCGGCGGCTGCTCAAGGACATCGCGGAGGGCCGCGCGCTCGGCGACACCACGACGCTGGCCGACCCGAACGTGGTGGCGCGGCTGAAGGAGATGTACGAGGACAAGGAGTAGACTGGCGGGGAAGCGGGG
>CAYUOK010000290.1:0-1625 GCA_964446395.1 uncultured Gemmatimonadaceae bacterium
GCTCACGGCGCCCCCTTCTTCCGGAGTTCCGGGAAGATGTTCTCGACGACGATCAGTTCGTCCGCCTCGCTGCCGCCGACCCCGGACCGGATCATGACGAACTGGGAGTCGTCGGGGGTGATGTCCCACGACTTGATCCCGCCGGTGAACGTGAACAGGGAGAACAGGGCGGAGCGGCGGCCGGTGGTGAAGACTGGCCCGGGAATCACCTCGACCGATTGCAGCATGCCGTCGGCGGCGACGAACAGGAGCTCGCGGCCCGAATGGGACCAGTGCGGCTCCGAGCCCCCGCTGGTAGATACTTGCCAACGGGCCGACTTGCTGTCGGGGAAGGGCCGGACATAGACCTCGAACCGACCCGACTCGTCCGAGGTGTACGCCACCCAGCGGCCGTCGGGGGAGAGGGCGAGGTCCATCTCCTCGAACGGCGTCACGACCAGCGGCACCGTCGCGGTGTCGCCGACGAGGCGCCGGGCGAAGAGGTCGCGAGGCAGGGTGCGGTACGCCAGCCACTGCCCGTCGGGGGAGTACGCCGCGAGGTTGGTCGGCCGATCCGCCGGAAGGGGAATCTGCTCTGCCGGCCCGCTGCCGTCGGCGCGCTTGACGAACAGGCGGTCGGGGCCGGCGACGTTGGAGACGTAGGCGACGGACTTGCCGTCCGGCGTCCAGGTCGGGCGGTTGTTCGTCGTGCCCTCGAAGGTGAGCTTGCTGAGCGGTCCGGTCGGCAGCTGCTTGATCCAGACCTGGTGCTCCGTCCCCTCGATGAGGCTGACCGCCAGCTGCGTACCGTCGGGGGAGAGGGCGAGCGTGATGAAGTTCCCCACCCACGCCGAGTCGATCGGCGCGGCAGTGCCGTCGCGGGAGACGTACGTCAACTGGCTCGGTGCCGTCACCTGGGTGCCGATTTCATACATCAGGGTGCCCGTCTCGGACAGCGTGAGGTCCACCGCGCCGAAGGGGCGCCCCGCCACGCCGTTGGCGAGCGCAAAGGCCTCGCCGGTCACCTTGAGGCGCTTCAGGTCGAAGGGCACGGTCATGAGGTCGCCGTTCGCCGTCACGTAGAGGAGGAACCCCGGCTTGGCGTAGCGCGCCGTCAGGCCCTGCACGAGCGTGTGGTATTGCCCGGTCTTGATGTCGAAGACCGCGACCTCGCTCGCCTCCCTGGCGTTCCGCTTCTGAATGGTGAAGAGCACGCCGCGCCCGTCCGGCAGCGCCTGCGGCCAGAAGTGGTCCACCTGGCCGTTCGCCGTGTCCACCGTGGTCACCTGCTCGACTGGGCCGCCGGTGGCACGCACCCGGACGACGCCGGTGGTGCCGCCGCCGGTGAGCCCGTCGAAGTAGATGAAGCCGTCAGCGGCCCAGGTGACGCCGTCGGCACCGAGGCCGCTGTCGGCGATCAGGATCGGCGGGGCGCCGGACAGGTTCGCCACCTTGATCCCCGCGTTGCCCGCCGTCATGAAGCCCACCTGCTGCCCATCCGGGGAGAAGAACGGGATGGTGGCGCCGTCGGTGCCGGGGATCGGCGCGGCCGTGAACTGGTCGCGGTTCCGGATCCAGAGCTGCGAGCCCTCCGGCCCGGGCCCGGTGTAGACGAGGCGGCGGCCGTCCGGCGACAGGGCGATGCG
>CAYUOK010000291.1:0-1592 GCA_964446395.1 uncultured Gemmatimonadaceae bacterium
TGCTCGTCGAAGGCCATGACCACCACCGCCGCGCCGTAGCGCCGGACCAGCCGCGCCTGCCGGAGGAACGGCTCCTCCCCTTCCTTCAGGGAGATGCTATTGACCACGCTCTTCCCCTGCACGCACTTGAGCCCGGCCTCCAGTACCTCCCACCGCGAGGAGTCGATCATCACCGGGACCTTGGCGATGCCGGGCTCCACCGCCGCCAGCCGGAGGAAGCGCGTCATCGCCGCCACGGCGTCGAGCATCCCCTCGTCCATGTTGACGTCGATGAGCTGGGCGCCGTTGTCCACCTGCTGCCGCGCCACTTCGAGCGCCGCCTCGAACTGCCCGTCCAGGATCAGTTTCGCGAAGCGGCGCGAGCCGGTCACGTTGGTACGCTCGCCGATGTTGACGAAGTTGGTCGTGGGCCCGACGACGAGCGGCTCGAGGCCGCTCAGCCTGAGGCGCGGCTCCTGCTCCGGCGGATGGCGCGGCGGCACGCCGCGCACCGCCTCGGCCACCGCGCGGATGTGGTCGGGCGTCGTCCCGCAGCAGCCGCCGACGATGTTCACCAGGCCGTGCCGCGCGAATTCCCCGACCACCGCCGCGAGTTCCGCCGGCGTCTCGTCGTACCCGCCGAAGGCGTTGGGCAGGCCGGCGTTGGGGTACACGCTGATGCGCACCGGCGCCACGCGCGAGAGCTCCTGCAGGTGGGCCCGGAGCGCTTTGGCGCCGAGCGCGCAGTTGAGCCCGACTGCCAGCGGGCGGGCGTGCGACACCGCCAGCCAGAAGGCCTCGACCGTCTGGCCCGACAGGGTGCGGCCGCTCTGGTCCACCACGGTGCCGGAGATGATGACCGGGAGCCGTGCGCCCCAGCGCTCGAAGCATTCCTCGATCGCGAAGATGGCGGCCTTGGCGTTGAGCGTGTCGAAGATGGTCTCGACGAGGAGAATGTCCGCGCCGCCCTCCACGAGACCTTCCGCGGCCTCGAGGTAAGCGCCGGCCAGCGTGTCGAAGTCGATGTTGCGGTGGCCGGGGTCGTTGACGTCGGGACTGAGCGACGCGGTGCGGTTGGTCGGGCCGATGGCACCGGCAACGTAGCGGAAGTGTCCCGGTTCGCGGGCCTCCGCCCGGTCCGCCGCGGCCCGCGCCACGGCGGCGGCGGCGCGGTTGAGCTCCCGGGCGAGGGGGGAGAGCCCATAGTCCGCCAGCGCGATGGAGGTCGCGTTGAACGAGTTGCTCTCGACGATGTCGGCGCCGGCGTCGAGGTAGGCGTCGTGGATGCCGCCGATGATGTCCGGGCGGGTCAGGCAGAGCAGGTCGTTGCAGCCCCGGAGGTCGCTCGGGTGCGCCGCGAAGCGCTCGCCGCGGAAGTCCGCCTCGGTGAGGTCGTGCCGCTGGATCATGGTGCCCATGGCGCCGTCGAGCACGAGAATTCGCTCAGTGAGCAGGCGCTCGAGCGCGGCCAGGCGGCGGGGGCGGGCAGGGAAGGCTGGACCGGGATAGGGCGTCACAAGGGGCTCCAACAACGACGCCCGGAACCAAAACGGCTCCGGGCGAGCGTTTTAGCAGGTTGTTTAACGTGGCCGCAATATGCGCAAATCACCACG
>CAYUOK010000292.1:0-1585 GCA_964446395.1 uncultured Gemmatimonadaceae bacterium
GAGAGGGGAGTCCGCCAGCCTGCCACCCGCCCCGCTGCCCCGCCTACAACGGCATGCACCCGTGCTTCTTGGCCGGGTTCCGGTCCCGCTTGGTCCGGAGCGCCCGGAGCCCGTCGATGAGCCGGGGCCGGGTGTCCCGCGGGTCGATCACGTCATCCACGTAGCCCCGGGCCGCCGCACCCCACGGATTGGCGAACTTCTCGGTGTACTCCTCGATCCGGCGTGCCGTCTCGGCGGCCGGGTCGGCCGCCTTGGCAATCTGCTCCTTGAACAGGATCTCGACCGCCCCCTTCGGCCCCATCACGGCGATCTCCGCCGTCGGCCAGGCGAGGTTGAGGTCGCCCCGGATGTGCTTGGAGCTCATGACGTCGTAGGCCCCGCCATACGCCTTCCGGGTGATGACGGTGAGCTTGGGCACCGTGGCCTCGCAGTAGGCGTACAGCAGCTTGGCGCCGTGCTTGATGATGCCGCCATGCTCCTGGGCCACCCCCGGCAGGAAGCCCGGCACGTCCTCAAAGGTGACGAGCGGAATGTTGAAGGCGTCACAGAACCGGATGAACCGCGCCCCCTTGACCGAGGCGTTGATGTCGAGCACGCCGGCCAGCACCGCGGGCTGATTGGCCACGACGCCGACCGACTGCCCCCCGAGCCGCGCGAAGCCGACGAGAATGTTCCCCGCGTATTCGCTGTTGACCTCATGGAAGAGGCCGTCGTCCACCACGCGGCGGATCACGTCGTGCATGTCGTACGGCTGGGTGGCGTTGGCGGGGATGACGTCCAGCAGCGCCTCGTCGCGGCGGTCTTCCGGGTCGGCGGTCGGCAGCACCGGCGCGGGGTCGAGGTTGTTGCTCGGCAGGTACCCGACCAGCTCGCGGATGGCGGCGAGGCACTGCGGCTCGGAGTCGTGGACGAAGTGCGCCACGCCGGACGTGCCGGCGTGGATGTCGGCGCCGCCCAGCTGTTCGAAGGAGACGTCCTCGTGGGTGACCGTCTTCACCACGTTTGGGCCGGTGACGAACATGAAGCTCACGCCGCGGACCATGTGGACGAAGTCGGTGATGGCGGGGCTGTACACCGCCCCGCCGGCGCAGGGGCCGAGGATGGCGGAGATCTGCGGCACGACGCCCGAGGCGAGGGTGTTGCGGAGGAAGATGTCGGCGTAGCCGCCGAGCGAGACGACCCCCTCCTGGATGCGGGCGCCGCCGGAATCGTTGAGGCCGATGATCGGCGCCCCGTTCCGCACGGCGAGGTCCATCACCTTGCAGATCTTGGCGGCGTGGGTCTCCGAGAGGGACCCGCCGAAGACGGTGAAGTCCTGGCTGAAGACGTACACCAGCCGGCCGTCGATGCGGCCGGAGCCGGTCACCACGCCGTCGCCGAGGTACACCTCGTCCGCCAGCCCGAAATCGGTGGCGCGATGGGTCACGAAGCGGTCGATCTCGACGAAGCTCCCCTCGTCGAGGAGGAGGTCGAGCCGCTCGCGCGCCGTGAGCTTCCCCTTCTTGTGCTGCTGGGCGATCCGCTTGGCGCCGCCGCCCTGCTCGGCCTCGGCCTGGCGGCGATGGAGCTCTTCGAGGCGCTTTCG
>CAYUOK010000293.1:0-1568 GCA_964446395.1 uncultured Gemmatimonadaceae bacterium
CCGCCGTCCTGCCCCCCTGCCCCACCTCCACTTAGATTGCCCCTGCCGTCCCACGGAACCGCCTGCTTCCCCGCACGAGGCACCCATGCTCCGGTCCCTTCGCAACGCCCTCATCCTCCTGATCGCCGCGCTCCCGCTGCAGGCGCAGTCCGACGCCGCCGTCAGCAAAGGCATCCACGACCGGGAGGTGCAGTGGCGCACCGCCATTTCGCTGGGGAACTGGTCGGCGGTGGAGAGCTTCCTGGCGCCGGACTTCGTGATCACCAGCGCCGACGGGACCCGGCTCGACCGCGGCCAGTACCTGAAGGAGCTCGAGCGCGGCACCACGACCTTTGCCCCGGTGCCCGACCCGGCGTACAAGGTCCTCGTCTACGGCCAGACCGCCGTCCACCTGGGCGAGGCAAACCGGATGTCCACCGGTTCCGACGGTGGCAGCATCCTGGTCCACGTGGTCTGGACCGACACCTGGGTGCGCACGGCGGATGGCCGCTGGGTGCTCCTGGCGGCGCAGGTGGCGGTGGCGGCCGCCAAGTAGCCCTGCAACTTTCCCGGCCGCCCGCCCGTAGCGGCACCAGACCCTGATCGCGAGTGGAAATGACCGTCACCCGTTCCGCCCCGTCCGACGTCGAACAACTCGAGCAGCTGGCGGCCGCCGCCGAGCGCCTCCGCGCGCAGGTGGCGCGCCGCATCGTCGGGCAGGAGGAGGCCGTCGAGGGCATCCTTGCCGCCATCCTGGCCGGCGGACACGCCCTGCTGATCGGCGTGCCCGGCCTGGCCAAGACGATGATGGTCCACACCGTGGCCGAGGCGCTGGCGCTCTCCTTCCAGCGGGTGCAGTTCACCCCGGACCTCATGCCGAGCGACATCACCGGCACCGAGATCATCGAGGAGGACCTGAGCACCGGCAAGCGCGCGTTCCGGTTCGTGAAGGGGCCGGTGTTCGCCAACGTGGTGCTGGCCGACGAGATCAACCGCACGCCGCCCAAGACCCAGGCGGCGCTGCTGCAGGCCATGCAGGAGCACCAGGTGACGGTGGCGGGCCAGACATACTCGCTCCCCGAGCCCTTCTTCGTGCTGGCCACCCAGAACCCCATCGAGCAGGAAGGCACCTATCCGCTGCCGGAGGCGCAGCTCGACCGCTTCATGTTCGAGCTGCGGGTGGGGTATCCGAGCCAGTCGGAGGAGGAGGCCATCGTCGAGCAGACCACGGGGAGCCGCTCCGGGGCGCTGGAGGCGGTGCTGGACGCCCAGCAGCTGCTGGCCATGCAGGGGCTGGTGCGCCGGATCCCGGTGTCGAAGCAGCTGATCCGCTCGGCGGTCACGCTCGCGCGGATGACGCGGCCCACCGAGGCGGGGGCGCCGGCGCTCATTCGAGAGTACGTGGAGTGGGGGGCGGGACCGCGGGCGAGTCAGTACCTGGTGCTGGGGGCCAAGGCGAGGGCGGCGCTGGCGGGCCGGCCGATGGCGGACCTGGACGACGTGCGGTCGGTGGCGATGACGGTGCTGCGGCACCGGGTGGTCACGAACTTCGCGGCGGAGGCGGCGGACCGGACCAGCGAGGATGTGGT
>CAYUOK010000294.1:0-1564 GCA_964446395.1 uncultured Gemmatimonadaceae bacterium
GATTCCGCCGCGTCGCGGACGTAGCGGACCAGCTGGAAATCGAAGAGCGCCTTGGAGCGTTCGATGAGGTGCTCGCGCTGGTCGAAGATTTCCGGGTGCAGGCGGAAGACCTCGGTGGCGTTCACCGCCAGCGGGCTGTCGATGTAAATGGGGACACCGGGGATCTTGCCGGTCAGCCAGAGCGAGTGGAGGGCGTACACCAGCTCCTGGGTGCGCCCCACGGCGAAAGACGGGATCAGTACCTTGCCGCCGCGGGCCGCGGCGCGGCGCACGATCTCGCCGAGGCGCTCCTCGGAGCCGGCGATGGACTCGTGCTCCCGGTCGCCGTAGGTGCTCTCGATGATGAGGGTGTCGATGGCGCCGGAGGGCGGCACCGGGTCGCGGATGATGGGGAGGCCGTTCCGGCCGATGTCGCCGCTGAAGACCAGGCGGTGCCCGCCGTTCTCGGTGATGCGGATGTCCACCGACGCCGAGCCGAGGATGTGGCCGGCGTCCATGAAGGAGGTGACGAGGTGCTTCCGGATGTGGTGCGGCCGGTTGTAAGGCACCGCCTCGATCAGGTCCTGCACCGCGACGGCGTCGGCCATGTTGTAGAGCGGCTCCGCCTCGGGCCCGACGCGTTCGTGCCGCTTGAGGAACTCGAAGTCGCTCTCCTGGATGTGCGCCGCGTCGGGGAGCATCACCGCCGAGAGGTCGCGGGTGGCCGGCGTGGCGATGATCGGGTTGTGGTAGCCCTCCTTGACGAGGAGGGGGAGCCGGCCGGTGTGGTCGATGTGGGCGTGGCTCACCACCACGGCGTCGATGCGGCGGGCGTCGAAGGGGAGTTCGGCGTTGAGCTTGCGCGTTTCGGCGCGGCGGCCCTGGAAGAGTCCGGCGTCGAGCAGCACCCGCGCCCCGGCCGCCTCGAGGAGGTGCATCGAGCCGGTCACCTGGCCGCCGGCGGCGCCGTGGAAGGTCAGGCGCATGAATGCGAGGCGGGGCAGCGGGGCAGCGGGGCAGGCAGCAACATTCCGGACTCCAGGTGCGTGATCCAAGGAAGAAGTGTCACCCCGGCGAAAGCCGGGGTCCACCTCACCCCCTGTCCCCCTCTCCAGCAAGTGGAGAGGGGGGACACGAATTCAGGTCGTTCCAAACAATCTGTCCCCGGCGTCGCCGAGGCCGGGAAGGATGTACCCGTGGTCGTTGAGCTCGCGGTCGAGCGCGGCGACGAAGACACCGACGTCCGGATGGTCCCGGTTCATCCGCTCCACGCCTGCGGGGGCGGCCACCAGCGAGATGAGCTGGATCCGCTTCGCGCCCGATTCCTTGAGCTTGGCGATGGCCGCCGAGGCGCTGCCGCCGGTGGCAAGCATCGGGTCGAGGACCAGGTACACCTTGTCGGCGCCGAGGGGCGGGATCTTGAAGTAGTAGCTGACAGGCTCGAGCGTCGCCTCGTTGCGGTAGAGGCCGATGTGCCCGACGCCCGCGTTGGGAAAGAGGGCGGCCACGGCGTCCACCATGCCGAGCCCTGCGCGGAGGATCGGCACCAGGACGATGCGGTCCTTGGGGATCCGGTGGCCCTCCA
>CAYUOK010000295.1:0-1560 GCA_964446395.1 uncultured Gemmatimonadaceae bacterium
CATCGACGCGCCGCCCCCCGCCGTGGTCGCGGGTGTCGTCGTGGAGTCCCTGCCCCCCGTGCCGCCTTCCCGGCTCGAACTGCCCGTCACCTACGACCTGGCGCCCGCGCTGGCCTGGCTCGAGACGGAGGTGCCTCGCAACATCGGCAGCATGGAGAAGCAGATACGGGTCAACGACCGCACGAAGATCGCCTTTGCCATCACGCGCGAGCCGTTCCAGGTCAGTTTCGCCCCACGGACCGTCACCATCTCCTCGGTGCTGCACTACGAGGGCCGGGGGTGGTACAACCCGCCGGTCCTGCCGGAGATGAGTGGCTCCTGCGGCACCGGCGACGTGCGTCCGCGCGCGCGGCTGACCCTTCGGGTGACCGGGCAGATCGACTCGACCTGGACGTTGCGGACGAAGTCGACCGTCGAGGCAGTCCCGCTGACCGACACCGAGCGCGACCAGTGCGAAGTCACCGCGGCGCATATCGACGTGACCACCAAGGTGCTGGGTGCTGCGGCCGGGGCGCTGCAGAAGGAGCTCACGAAGGTCGACCGCAAGCTCCGCAAGTATCCGCTCCGCGCAGAGGTCGAGGGCGTCTGGGCCACGATGCAGAGCCCGCTCCGGCTTACCGACAGTCTCTGGCTCCTCATCAACCCGGTGTCGTTGCGGTTCCTCCCATTCACGACGCTGCGCGACACGCTCCACTGGCAGGCCGGACTGGAGGCCAATCCGCGGATTGTCGGCGGAGCCAAGCCGGCGGCCTCGACCAATCCCTTGCTCCCTCCGGACCGGAGCGACCCGCCGCCGCCCGAGCTCCTCATCCTGAGCGAGGGCCGGCTGCCGTACGACGTGGCAGAGGAAATTCTGTCGAAGGCGACGAGCAAGACGAAGATCAGGGTGGGCCGGCGCACGATCGCCATCCGGCACCTCAAGCCGATGCCCCTCGGCGACGGCCGGGTCTCGGTGGCCTTGACGGTGTCGGGGGCGGCGAACGGAGTCCTCTACGCGGTCGGACACCCGCAGATCGACTCGCTGGGCATCCTCACGATGCCGGACCTGGAGCTCGACGCCGGCACCACCGACGCACTGACCGGAGCGCTGGCCTGGCTCGCCTCGAGCGACCGGATCACGCAGGCGCTCCGGGACGCCATCCGGGTGAACCTGGCGCCCACCATCGAGAAGGCGCGGGTGCTCGCCGAGAAGAACCTCAACCGGGAACTCGCCCCCGGCCTCGTGCTCACCACCACCCTCACGAGCGCGCAGCCAATCGGCGTCTGGGCGGCACCAGACGCGCTGGTGGCGCGGGTGATCGTCAAGGGCCAGGGGGCCATCGCGATCAACCTCTATCCGCCGGGAGCGGCGCCGAAACCGGCCACCGCGACCCCCTGAACGGAGAACGGGCCCGCGCGATGTGCGCGGGCCCGTTCAGTTGATGGAGATGGCCGCCGGCTACTTCGTCGACGGCAGCTTTGCGAAGAGCTTGTCCACCGCCTCCTGCACCGCCTCCTGTGTCGGGACCTTGCCGGTGGCTTCCTTGGCGTAGATCCCGCGCCAGGCCAGCGTCCCCGACT
>CAYUOK010000296.1:0-1557 GCA_964446395.1 uncultured Gemmatimonadaceae bacterium
GCGGCGGCGGCGAAAAGTCGGATGCCGCCGTCGCGGACAGCCTGAGCCGCGACCTCCAGCTCGCCCAGCAGGACTCGACCAACCCGATGGCGGACACTGCCGCCACCCCGGCCGCGGCCCCAGCCGCCGCACCGACCACCACGCCGCAGGCGGCTCCCGCGAAGCCGAAGCCCGCGGCCCCGAAGCCGGTCGCCCCGGCGCCCCCCCCGGAGCTTCTCGCCGGCGCCACTTTCTCGGCCACGGTCCCTGACACCGTCAGCTCCCGGACCACCAAGTCGGGCGCCATGATGCAGGCCAAGGTCGGTGCGGACGTCAAGGACACCGACGGCCGGGTCGTCATCCCCGCCGGCTCCACCGTCAACATCCGGCTCGACCAGTTCAAGTCGGCGCCCACCAAGGGCGGCAAGGAAACCTTCTCCGCCTCGCTCGTGTCGGTCATCATCAACGGCACCAGCTACCCGATCGCGGGCAAGGTGGACCACCTCGACTACACGTTGAAGGGTCGGGGCATCACGGGCGGGACGGTCGCCAAGGTCGGCGGCGGCGCCGCCGCCGGCGCCATCATCGGCAAGGCGATCGGCGGGAACACCACCGGCGCCATCATCGGCGGCGTGGCGGGCGCGGCGGGCGGAGCGGCCGTGGCGAACGAAACCGGCGACCAGGACATCACCGTCCTGCCGGGCGCCAACGTGACGATGACGGTGACGGAGACGTTCGTCAAGAAGTAAGTGCTGAGGATTTGGGCAAAGAAGGACTGAGGACTGGGGACTGAGGACTGAGTGGGCGCCGATGCGACCTCAGTCCGCAGTCCTCAGTCCTTTAGTAACCCGCCCCTCCCCCTCCCAGCCGCGGATCGCTGACGCCCTGCCATCCCGCGGGCGTCCGGATGATCGCCTCGATGTCGCCGGTGTAGCCCCCCTCGTTCACCTCGTGTCCCATCTTCCTGAGCTGCTCCAGCGCCGCCGGCTGGAACCCGCCACGCTCCACGCGGATCACATCCGGCAGCCCCTGGTCGTGCAGCCGTGGGGCGGTGACCGCGTCGGCCAGCGACATCCCGTGGTCCAGCACGTTGCTGATGACGTGATAGACCATCGTGATGATGCGCGGGCCACCCGGCGTGCCCACCACCATCCTCAGCTGTCCGTCGGCACCGACGACGATGCTGGGCGTCATGGCCGAAAGAGGCCGCTTGCCGGGCTGGATGGCGTTCGAGTCTCCCTGCACCAGCCCGTACATGTTCGGGCGGCCGGGCGCGCTGGCCAGGTCGTCCATCTCGTCGTTGAGCAGGAAGCCGGCGCCCGTCACCGTCACGGCGCTGCCGTAGCTGTTGTTGAGCGTCGTCGTGATGCTGGCCGCGTTCCCCTCGGCGTCCACGATCGAGTAGTGCGTGGTGGAGGGGCCGTCCTTGAGGCCGGGGCGCAGGTCCTCGGGGGGCGTGGCGCGGCGCGGGTTGATGGTGGTGCGCCGCTCGGCGGCGTACTCCTTGGACAGCATCTGCTCCACCGGGTTGTGCACGAAGCCGGGGTCGCCCATGTAGGCGTTCCGGTCCATGAAGGC
>CAYUOK010000297.1:0-1552 GCA_964446395.1 uncultured Gemmatimonadaceae bacterium
ACGTCCGCCACCGGCGCGAACACCAGGTGGATCCCGACGGACCGGCCCTCGATGGCCGTGATCCGCCCCATTTCGTAGGCGTCCAACTCCCGGCCGGTGGCTGCCACCCCCATATTGGTGGGGAAGGCGGTGCCGCCGTTGAAGCGCATGGCCGTGCCGCCCTCGAGGTCGGAGGCCACCAGCAGCGGGATCGCCGCGTGCTGCTGCAGCACGTTCAGCTTGGCGGCGATGTCGAGCGGCGAGCCGATCGAGGCGATGATGCCGCCGACCTGCAGCGAGTCCACCCAGGCGCGCGCCTTGAGGAAGCCGGGGTCGTCCGCGGCGGCGTAGGTGCCGGGAATCCACGGCATCACGAGCTGCCCGACCTTGGCGCGC
Source organism: uncultured Gemmatimonadaceae bacterium (assembly GCA_964446395.1). Classification (GTDB taxonomy): domain Bacteria; phylum Gemmatimonadota; class Gemmatimonadetes; order Gemmatimonadales; family GWC2-71-9; genus SPDF01. The sequence continues at coordinate 376 of CAYUOK010000297.1, forward strand.
AGCGGAAGGCTGTCGAGGAGGCGCTGGACCGGATCCGGCTCGCGGAGCGGGGCGACGGTCAGTTCCGCCGGGAGCGAGGGAGCGGGTGCGGGCGGCGGTGCCGACGGTGTGGGCGCGGCACACGCGACGAGGACCAACGCGAACTGGGCGAGGCGGGCGTGATTCACCGGCAGATGATCCTGGTTGCGATGGTGGGTGTCGTGGCGGCGTGCGGAGGTTCCCGCGCCGCGGTGGTGCCCGCGCCGGCGACCGCTCCCGCGGTGCGCCCCGGCATCGAGGTGCTGCTGTCGGACTCGCTCTCGCTGGTTCGCCATGCCCGGCTCGGGCTGGTGACGAACCAGGCCGGGGTGGACGGCGCCGGCGTCAGCGACGTGGACCGCCTGCGCGGCGGCGGGCTCGAGCTCGTGGCGCTCTTCAGCCCGGAGCACGGGTTCCGCGGCTCCGCCGCGCCGGGCGCGGCGGTCGCCAACGCGGTGGACAGCGCCACCGGTCTCCCAATCTACAGTCTCTACGGCCAGAACACCGCCCCCACCGCGGCGATGCTCGCGGGGCTCGACGTGCTGCTGGTGGACCTGCAGGACGTCGGCGCGCGGTACTACACCTACCTCGGCACGACGGTGGCCGTCATGCGGGCCGCCGTCCGCGGCGGCAAGCGGGTCGTGGTGCTCGACCGCCCCAACCCGATCGGCGGCACCGTGCAGGGCAACGTCCTCGACACGGCGTTCGCCTCGTTCGTGGGAATGCTGCCCGTCCCGATGCGCCATGGCATGACGCTCGGCGAGCTGGCGCGCCTGGCCAATACCGAATTGGGCATCGGGGCCGACCTCACCGTCGTGCCGGCCGAGGGGTGGTCGCCGGCCATGGACTTTGCCGAGACGGGGCTGCCATTCATCCCGCCCAGCCCCAACCTGCGCTCCCTCGAGGCGCTCTTCCATTATCCCGGCATCTGCCTGATGGAGGGCACCAATCTCAGCGTGGGGCGGGGCACCGACCACCCCTTCGAGCAGGTGGGGGCACCCTGGCTCGACACGACGCGGGTGTTGGCGCGGCTCCGGGCCGCCGACATCCCGGGCGTCACCTTCGCCGGGGTCAGGTTTCGACCGAAGCGGCCGGGGGACGACAAGTATCCCAACACGACGGTCGCGGGGATCCGCCTGACGGTCACCGACCGCGCCAC
>CAYUOK010000298.1:0-1547 GCA_964446395.1 uncultured Gemmatimonadaceae bacterium
GTCATCGGCAAGGACATCACCCGCTTCCACTGCGTGATCTGGCCCGCCATGCTGCGGGCGGCGGACTTGCCGCTGCCTGAGCAGGTCTGGGCGCACGGATTCGTGTATTTCCGCGGCGAGCGCTTCAGCAAGAGCGCGGGGACCAAGCTGGACCTGGGCGAGGCCATCGACCGTTTCGGACCCGACGCGTTCCGCTATTTCCTGCTGCGCGAGATCCCGTGGGACAGCGACGGCAACTTCACCTGGGACCGCTTCACCGACGTGTACACGGCCGAGCTCGCCGACGGACTGGGAAACCTGGCCAGCCGCTCCCTCGCGATGCTGGCCAAGTACCGTGACGGCGTGGTGCCGGCGGCCGAGCCGACATCGCTGGACCAGGCCGGTGCCGAGGCGATTCAGGCCTACGAGGCGGCGATGAAGTGCAACGATTTGCGCGGCGCAGCCGACGCGGCGTGGCGAATCGTTACGGCAGCAAACCAGTACATCGTGCAGACTGCTCCATGGGTGCTGGCCAAGGGGGGCAGGGACGCCGAGCTCGATGCCGCGTTGGCCTCCCTGGCCCGCTGCCTGTATCGCATGGCCATTCTGGCGAGTCCCCTGATGCCGGGCAAAGCCGAGGAACTCTGGGGGGTCCTGGGGCAGCCCGGAGAGGCCGCAGCTGCCCCGTGGGCCAGCCTGGCCGCCCCCCCGGCGACGGGGGCACACACCAGGAAGCCAGACGGACTCTTCCCACGCCCGGAACCAACCGTAAGTAGTTGATTTAAAATATCTTATACTGTTACCGTGACTCCTTGACTTCGGCTGTACCCGGGGTCATTTTTCCCGCTTGTGGAAAGACCGGACCTGCGGAGCAGCCGCGTTTCCGGACGGCATGGCGAAGGGGCCCGTGGATTGCGTATCCTCTGCCCCGACTCCCCTTGAAAAGGCCGGTGCATGGCAGATCGCCGCTGGACGTTCATGGTGGTACCCGAAGGCACGGGCGCGTCCCGGGCCGTACAGGTCTCCCAATCGGTCCTGAAGGTCGGGGCGCTTGGGCTGGGCCTGTTCGTCCTGCTCGCGCTCGTCCTCGGCTACGCCACCGTGAGCCGCAGCGTGGACCTGTCGCGTGCCGCCCGCCTCGAGCGTGAAAACCAGCAGCTGGCCGCCACGCTGGGCCAGCTCAACGCCCGCATCGCCTCCCTTTCCGACACGCTCGGCCGGATCACCCAGCGCGACGCGCGAATCCGTCTCCTGGCCAACCTCGAGCCGACCGACCCGCAGGTGCTCCAGGCGGGCATCGGCGGACCGGCGCCTGCCGGCGCCGCCCCGGGCGGCCCGCGGAGCGAGCTCGTCCGCCAGGCCACGGAAGTCACGGTGGATCTCGACGCGATGATCCGCCGCGCCAACCTGCTCGCCTTCTCCTTCGGCGAGGCCGCCGACAGCCTCGAGTCCCACAAGGACCGGCTCGCCGCCCTGCCGTCCATCCTGCCCACGCAGGGCTGGCTGACGAGCGCCTTCAGCTCCATGCGCGAGCATCCGGTGCTGCACGTCGCCCGGGCGCACGAGGG
>CAYUOK010000299.1:0-1547 GCA_964446395.1 uncultured Gemmatimonadaceae bacterium
TCGAGGTCCAGATCCGGACCCGGGAAATGCACCGGACGGCGGAGTACGGCATCGCGGCGCACTGGGTGTACAAGCACGAGGGCAAGGGGGACGACGAGCTCGACCAGGCGCTCGGGTGGTTCCGCCAGCTGCTGGAATTGCAGCAGGACACCCACACGCCGGAGGAGTTCCTCGAGTTCCTCAAGGTGGACCTCTACCAGGACGAGATCTTCATGTTCACCCCCCAGGGCGACGTGAAGCGGCTCCCCAAGGGCGCCACCCCCATCGACTTCGCGTTCCACGTACACACCGAGGTCGGGCTGCACTGCCAGGGCGCCAAGATCAACGGTCGCATCGCCCCGCTGCACCGGGAACTCAAGAACGGCGACACCGTCGAGATCCTGACCAGCCCGCACGCGCGCCCCAGCCGCGACTGGCTGAACCACGTCCACACCGCGCGGGCACGCCACAAGATCAAGCAGTGGATCCGGGAGGAGGAGGAGACGGTCAGCCTCCAGCTCGGTCGGGAAATCCTGGCGAGGGAAACGCGGCGGCGGCGGCTCGACCCGCCCACGCCGGAGCAGCTCGAGCGCGGTGCCGAGGGCCTCGGCCTCCACAGCGGCACCGCCCTCGAAATCGCCATCGGGCGCGGCGACGTGGCCATCGGGCAGGTGTTCCGGGTGCTCTTCCCCGACCGGCCGCCCGACGAACTGCAGGAGCCGAAGCCTACCGTGTTCGGCCGACTGGTCGACAGGATCCGGCTCGGCCGCGGCATCAAGATTCACGGCGTGGACGGGCTGATGGTGCGCTACGCCCAGTGCTGCCAGCCGGTGCCCGGCGACCCGGTGACCGGCTACGTGACGCAGGGGCGCGGGATCTCCATCCACCGCGCCGACTGCCCCAACCTGCTGACGCTGAGTGCCGAAGGGCGGCGGGTGGACATCGACTGGCAGGAGGTCGAGGGGGAGGCGTTTGCGGTGCGGCTCGCGCTCTCGGGCGAAGACCGGCGTGGCCTCTACGCCGACATCATGGCGGCCATCAGCTCCACTGGCACCAACATCCGGTCCGCGGACATCCACACCAAGGACGGCACGGTGTTCGGGACGGTCTTCGTGGAAGTGGACAACATCGTCCACCTCGCGAAGGTGCTGAAGGCGGTGCGGAGGGTCAAAGGGGTGGTCGAGGTGGAGCGCCGCGAGGCCCCCGGCACCGGCGGCACGAGTCCCACGACTCAGCAGTAGGTGGTTCCGAGTACCGTCTGCCCCGCTGCCCCGCTGCCCCGCTGCCCCGCCTGCTACCGCATCTCACATCTGCCCGGATCCCCCGATTCCAGCCCACGCTTGAACCACGCCGTCCGGTCCGCAGCGGATCCGTGGGTGAAGGCGTCCGGGTTCACGTATCCACCCCCCATACGCTGGATCCGGTCGTCCCCGACCGCCGCCGCGGCGCCGAGCCCCTCCTCGACGTCGCCCACCTCGAGCAGCCCGCGAGCCTGCGCCGAGCTGGCCCAGATGCCGGCGTAGCAATCCGCCTGGAGCTCCAGGGCCACGGAATACTGGTTGGCCCGC
>CAYUOK010000300.1:0-1547 GCA_964446395.1 uncultured Gemmatimonadaceae bacterium
GCCCGTGCAGGATGGCCCAGAGAATGGAGTGGTTGGCGCTCCAGGAGATGGTGATGGCGAGGGCGCTGCCGAACCCGATGCCGGCCTTCGCGGCGGTGTTGGTGTGGCTCACGAGGCGCTCCGGTCTGAGGGAAGGTCGTCGACCCACGCCAGCACGACGTGTGTCAGGTAGGCCAAGGGCCAGAGTGCGATCAGGAATCCGGTCAGCGTGACGCCCCACCAGGTGCCGACGACCGCCTCGAAGACCACCTCCGTGGCCTGCCGCGCCGCGCTCCCGGTCAGGGCGTCGGTGACGCCGACCGCAAGGGCGAAGAGCGTCGCTCCCAGGTAAAGGCTGGCGAGCGCCACCAGCCAGCGGCGCCATCCCCCCGCCTGCTCGAACCTCGACTGCAGCAGCGCCGCGACGGCCACGCCGATGAGCGGCGCGGCGGCGATCCCGCCCCAGAGCCCGCCTCCGTACACCTTGCCGCCGAGTCCCCAGGCGAGGAGCCCCCAGAGCGCGCCGCCCAGGAACGCTGCCGCACGGACCGTCACGGAGGGGGCGCGCCTTGGTCGGCCGCGGCCCGCGCCATCAGGTACGCGTAGAGCGCGTCCTCCTCCTCGTCGGTGAAGTGGCTGAACCGGTTGCGCGCCACCTCGCTCATCAGCGGCAGGTCACGCCCGCCGAGCGCCTCACCCGTCTGGAAGAAGTGGGCGAACTGCTCCCGCGTGTACCCTTTCGCGATCCGGAGGTCCGGTGCGAAATCGCTGCCTGCGAGCTGGACCCCGTGGCATTCCGCGCAGGCGGTGCGCGCCAGGTAGGCGCCCTCGGCGTCCGGGTCACCGGGGTCGGGGAAATAGCCGGAGGCCGTGAGCGAATCGGCGCGGCGCACCAGGACCGCGGCCGGTTCGTACTGCCCGGTGACGAGGCCCAACCATGCCAGGGGCCCGAGCTTCACCGAGCGAGGGAGGCCGGCCACCGGGGGCACGCTCCGGAGGTACGCGATGATCCTCCCAAGGTCTGCGTCGCTGAGTGGTGCGAACATTTCGGAGGACATGACGACGACCGATCGCCCGTCGGGCCGCACGCCGCGGCGGATGACGCGCACCAGCTCCGGGTCGGAATACAGGCGGGCCACCTCGGTCAGGTTGGGCGCCGCGATGCGGCCGATCCAGAAGTCGTCCTCGAACCACTGTCCCGCGAGGCTTGGGGTGTGACAGCCGCGACAGCCGTGGATCCACGAGAGCCGTTCGCCGTCGGCGATGGACGCCGAGTCGGCCGGAACCGGCACGGACACCAGCGGCTCCTCGTACGTCCGCCGCAATATCCGCTCGGAGAGCGCGTACAGCGTGGCGGCGGCCACCAGCAGCAGCACCACGACAGCGGCGATGGTGTTGCGAAGCCATCGGAGGGCGCGGTGCATGGCAAGTCCCCGGGGGAGGAAAGGGTCCTGCCAAGATAGGAGTTTTCGCGTCCGGGGGCGAGAGGATGGATCAGGTCCCCGTGGCAGGAGCGGCGCCGCCCCGTCCGCCCGCCACCAGCACCTTGAGCGCCTCCGCCATCAGGT
>CAYUOK010000301.1:0-1537 GCA_964446395.1 uncultured Gemmatimonadaceae bacterium
GTGGACTGCTCCGCGCTGGTGCTGGTCAGCGTCCGGAGCCCTTCCACCGTGCTCAGTTCCTCCTCGAGGATGTCCGTGACCGCCGACTCCATGACCCGCGGATTCGCGCCAGGGAGGAAGACCGACACCGAGATGATCGGGGGGTCGATGTCCGGGTACTCGCGGACGCTGAGCTTGGTGTACCCGATCGCGCCGAAGAGCACGATCGAGAGGCTCAACATCGTGGCGAGAACGGGGCGCTTGACGGAAGTATCGGAAAGAAACATGGGCCGGATTCCTGAACGGGCCGGTGGCAGAGGGACTCCGGACTACTCCGGACCCCTGCCAAATGGCGAATATGCTTATACGGCTTGGAGTTACAAAAAGTTCCCGCCAAGTCGGCGGGGATTAGGATACACGTACGAACACGGGAAGGAAAGGATTCGGGGCGGGGCGAGGCCGGAGAGGCCGCCGCGTGTCAGGCGGCAGACTTCCTTGCGAGGGCCTTGTCGATGACCGGACCGGCAAAGAGTGCCACCATGGCATTGACCAGGACGCCGATGAGCAGGGTCACGAACGTCAGGGCCGCCAGGATCAGGCCCGCACCGACGCCGGCCAGCACCATTTCGACGAAGCTGAACATGACGCACTCCTTGGGGGTATCGTCCGGCAGGAACAGGAGTAGCTTATACCCGTCCCGGGCCACGAGCAACAGGGCCCGCCTCCATGCACCCCAGGCACACGAGGTCCCCATGCGACGACTGCTCGCCAGCACGGCTTTCGCCCTGATGCTCGCCGCGCCCGCCGCGGCCCAACAGCCCGACCCCGACAAGGCCGTCCAGGGCAGCGGCACCCTTCCCGCAGGCTGGATGGCCCGCGTGGACGGCGGCGCCGCGCTGACCAAGGTCAAGTTCGAGACGATGCCGCCAGGTTACCATATCACACTCGGACCGGCCGCGATCTTCTACCAGCCCGCCGACACCTTCAGCGGCAACGCCCACCTGGTGGGCACCTTTCACCTCTTCCCCGGCGCCACCCATCCCGAGTCGTTCGGCATGTTCCTCGGCGGGCAGGACCTCCAGGGGGCGAACCAGTCCTACACGTACTTCCTGATCCGTGGCGACGGCAAGTTCCTCATCAAGCGGCGGAAGGGCGACGTCACCACGAACGTGGTGGCCTGGACCGCGAACAGCGCCATCAAGGCGGCCGACTCGACCGGTCACTCCTCGAACGAGCTGAGCATCCTGGTCAAGGACGGCAAGGTGTCGTTCATGGCCAACGGCAAGGAAGTGCATTCCGCGAATGCGGCCGACGTGGACACCAAGGGCGTGGTCGGCGCGCGGATCAACCACAACCTCAGCATCCACCTCGAGAAGCTGCAGGTCCACCGGATGTAAGGCTCGTCAGGCGCGGCGGTCCAGCTCTCCCTGGGCCGCCGCACCCACCTCCCCCTCCCCCTCCCGCACCAGCCTGGTCAGCGCCTGCCGCGCCGCGCGCGTCGGCGAGGCCGCCAGTGCCGCCACGACCTCGAGCCGCTCGGACAGCGACAGCCCGCCGC
>CAYUOK010000302.1:0-1534 GCA_964446395.1 uncultured Gemmatimonadaceae bacterium
GTCTGCGCGTCCGCCAGCAAGATACGCTCGGCGGGGGTCACGTCCACGCCATAGGTCGTGTGCGGCTCGGCCGCCGCGATGTTCCGCGCGGTGCCACCCGGCACCAGTCCTTCGTCCGCCATCTGGCGCGCCTGTTCGAGTACGGGCAGATTCTCCATCCAGAGTTCGGCCGCGAGCGCGCTCCCCCGGAGAATGTTGCCGAGATGGCCGAGGAGGCCGAAGCCGGTGATGTCGGTGGCGGCGCGGACGCCGGCGGTGCGTGCCGCGCGGGCGGCGCCGGCGTTGAGGGCGCGCATCGAGGCGACGGCCGGCGCAATCTCGGCTTCGGTCAGCCGGTCGCGCTTGAGCGCGGTGGTCAGGAGGCCGGTGCCGAGCGGCTTGGTCAGGACGAGGATATCCCCCGCCCGGCCAGCGGCGTTCGTCATGAGGTGATCGGGGTGGACCTCGCCGGTCACGGCGAGTCCGAACTTCGGCTCGGCGTCGTCGATCGAGTGCCCGCCGAGCAGGAGGCAGCCCGCTTCGCTCGCCACCTCGGCGGCGCCGGCCATCACCTCGCCCAGCAGGTCGAAGGGGAGCCCGGTGCGGGGCCACGCCACCAGGTTGAGGGCGAAGAGTGGGGTGCCGCCCATCGCGTACACGTCGCTGAGCGCGTTGGCGGCGGCGATGGCGCCCCAGCTCCGGGCGTCGTCCACGATGGGCGTGAAGAAATCGGTGGTGGCAATCAGCGCGCGGTCGGGAGTGAGCAGGAAGACCGCCGCGTCGTCGCGCGAGGCGGCGTCCACCAGGACCCGGGGGTCGGTGACGCCCGGCAGGTGGCGGAGGACCTCCGTGAGCTCGGCGCTGCCGAGCTTGCACGCGCAGCCGGCGCCGTGGGAGAGCGCCGTCAGCCGGATCCGGGGTGGGTGCGTGGCCTGCAGGTCGATCATTCGTCCAGTCGTCGAAATGGAGTCAGTCACGTGAGTCCTGCAGTCGCGCTCGCCACGGCGTTTCTCCTCGGTCTGGCCCACGCCATCGAGGTGGACCACATGATCGCCGTCACGGCGTTCGTGAGCACCCGGCCCGCCCTCCGTTCCGCCGCGGGGTTCGGCCTCCGCTGGGGGCTGGGGCATTCGATCGCGGTGTTCGTGGCCGGCGGCATCCTGGTGGCGACCGGCCTGCGCTGGCCCGAACGGTACGACGCGTGGGGGGAGGCGCTGGTGGGCGTGCTCCTCGTGGCGGTGGGGGTCTGGGCCATGCGCCGCGCCCGCAAGTTACATCTCCACACCCCGGAGGGACACGGGGACCACGCCCACCTGCACGCGCATCCTGCGGCCGCCGCTGCGCACGCCCACCAGCACCACGACCACCAGGCCCACGTGCCCGCGCATTTCCCGGAAGGGCACCATCACCACGACCACGATCACGCCAAGCACGGCATCACCGTCGTCGGGCTGATGCACGGGCTGGCGGGCACCAGTGCGGTGGTGGCGCTGGTACCGGTGACCCTGATGAGCCAGTGGTATGTGGGGTTGGGTTACCTGGTGGCGTTCGGGCT
>CAYUOK010000303.1:0-1530 GCA_964446395.1 uncultured Gemmatimonadaceae bacterium
ATGATGCCCGTGCTGAGCCGAGCCGTCCGCAGGACGCTCGCGAAGTGGAGGGCGGTGTCCTCGACCTCGTCGTGGACGACCTCGTAGAGCGCGTCGAGGTCGGCCGCCCGCTCCGAGACCCGGTCGATGCCCTGGTCGAGCCGCTTGCGGAGGCGCCGGCTGGTGGCGAGATAGGCGTCGCCCTCGTCGCGGACGCGGCCCACCAGCGCCTGCAGCTGCCCCAGCTGCTCCGACGCCGACACCAGTGCGCGCCGGAAGGCGAGTGCCGCCAGGCCGATCGCCACGAACATCACGACGCACGCGAAGGCGACGATCGCGAGCGAAATCGCGATGGTCGGACCCACCCACCCGGGGGTGGATCCGGGGACGGCCTGGAGGAGGAGCGTGAACATGTTCACCCTCGAAGTATGCCCCCTCCGGGGGCGATTCGGAATCCCTCGCGCTTGACGGCCCCCCGCACCCCGGGTGAGCTTTGGCCATGCCTCCACGCTATCTCGTCCGCGGCGGAAACACGCTCCGCGGCACCGTGCGCCCCGCCGGCAACAAGAACGCCGCGCTCCCCGCCATCGCCGCCACCGTCCTTGCCGAGGGTCCCGTCGAGCTGGACAACATGCCGCGCATCCGCGACGTGGAAACCATGCTCGCCATCCTCGTGGAGCTCGGCGCCGGGGTCGAGTGGCTCGACACCAACCACGTCCGGATCGACCCGCGCCCCCTCGAGAACAAGCCGCTCGACCCGCGGCTCTGCGCCAGGATCCGCGCCTCGATCCTGCTCGCGGGCCCGCTCCTGGCCCGGTTCGGCCGGGTGACGCTCCCGCCCCCCGGCGGCGACGTCATCGGGCGGCGCCGGGTGGACACCCACTTCCTCGCTCTCGAGGCGCTCGGCGCCGAGGTGCAGCTCGGCGACAGCTACGAGCTCTTTGGGAAGTCGCTGCGCGGCGCCGACATCTTCCTCGACGAGCCGAGCGTCACCGGCACCGAGAATGCCCTCATGGCGGCGGTCCGGGCGCAGGGGCGCACCGTCCTCCGAAACGCCGCCTCGGAGCCGCACGTGCAGGACCTCGCGCGGCTCCTGGTGGCCATGGGCGCCCGGATCGAGGGGATCGGCTCCAACACCTACGTGATCGACGGCGGGCAGCCGCTCCACGGCGCCTCCTACACGATCGGCCCCGATCACATCGAGATCGGCTCCTTCATCGGCCTGGCCGCCGTCACCAACAGCGCCCTCACCATCGACGGCGTCCGTGGCGACGACCTCCGCGGCACGCTGCTGGGCTTTGAGCGGCTCGGCATTCGCCCCCGGCTGGACGGGCAGAAGCTGATCATCGACGCCGACCAGGAGCGGCGGATCCGCCCCGACCTTGGCGGCCACGTGCCGAAACTGGAGGACGGACCGTGGCCGGCGTTTCCCGCCGACACGATGTCCATCGCGCTGGTGGCCGCCACCCAGTGCGAGGGGCTGCTGCTCGTCTTCGAGAAGATGTTCGAGTCGCGGATGTTCTTCGTGGACAAGCTGATCGGGATGGGCGC
>CAYUOK010000304.1:0-1524 GCA_964446395.1 uncultured Gemmatimonadaceae bacterium
CGCGAAGCCGCTCCCCGACCAGGGGGGCCAGCCACTCCGGCGGCGCGGACGCGTCAGCTGCTGGGAGCGCCACGACTGTGCACGCCACGGCGGGATGGGAGGTAAAGGGGCGGAGGGCGCGGAGCAGGACGGGGACGCCCGCGAGGTCGCGGAACTGCTTGGGCGTGCCACCGACGCGGGCGCCGCGACCGGCGGCCACGATGATGACGCCGACGTCAGGCGGCAAGGCTCTTCACCAGCTGGTCCACGTGATCCACGCCGACGACCGTGATGCCGCTGACCGACGGCGGATTCCGGCCCGGCGCGAACACCCGGCGGAACCCGAGGCGCGCCGCCTCGGTCATCCGCCGCTCCATCCCGCTAATGGGACGGACCTCGCCGCCGAGACCGATCTCGCCGAGGTAGAGCACGTCCGCGGGGACGGCCTTGCCGTGCAGGCTTGAGAGCAGCGCCGCCGCCACGGCCAGGTCGGCGCCCGGCTCGGCCAGGCGAACCCCGGCGGTGGCCTGCACGAAGACGTCCAGCGATGCGAACGAGGTGTTCCCGCGCCGCTCCAGCACGGCGAGCAGCACCGCGAGTCGCTTCGGGTCAAGCCCGGTGGCCACCCGCTGCGGCGTCCCGTAGCCCGACGGGGCCGCCAGCGCCTGCACCTCCACCAGCACGGGACGGGTGCCTTCCATGAGCGCCGTGACGGCGCTGCCGCTGGTCCCGGTGGCGCGCGCGGCGAGAAACATGGCGGAGGGGTTCGGTACCGCGACGAGCCCGCGCTCAGTCATGGAAAAGACGCCGAGCTCGTCCACCGAGCCGAACCGGTTCTTGGTGGCCCGGAGCAGCCGGTAGTCGAGCGAGCCCTCGCCCTCGAAGTAGAGGACCGTGTCCACGATGTGTTCGAGCGTCTTGGGGCCGGCGATGCCGCCGCCCTTCGTCACGTGGCCCACCACCACGACCGCGGTACCGGTCTCCTTGGCGTACCGCATTAGCAGGGCGGACGATTCACGCACCTGCCCGACGTTGCCGGGCGCACTCTCGAGGGAGTCGGTGTACACCGTCTGGATGGAATCAAGCACGAGAAACTCGGCGGTGAGCGCGGCGGCGGCCTCGAGCACCGCCTCAAGCCGGGTTTCACCGAGGACGTGCACGGGGCCGGCGTCCTCCTCGAGCCGCGCGGCGCGGAGCCGCAGCTGGTCGGGGGATTCCTCGCCGCTGGCGTAGAGCACCCTGCGGCCACCGGACTCCAGCCGCGCCGCCACCTGGAGCAGGAGCGTGGACTTGCCGATGCCGGGTTCCCCGCCGATGAGCGTCATCGAGCCGGGCACGATCCCGCCGCCGAGGACGAAGTCGAGCTCCGGGAGGCCGGTGGGCCAGCGCACGAGGCGGGATTCGGCGATGTCGCGGAGACGGACGGCGGGAAGGGCGGCGGCGTTGGTCGGGCGGGAGGCCGCTCGGCGGGCGCCCCGGGTGGCGGCGGGCCGCACCAGCGGCTCCTCCGCCACGGTATTCCACGCCTCGCACCCCTCGCACCGG
>CAYUOK010000305.1:0-1521 GCA_964446395.1 uncultured Gemmatimonadaceae bacterium
CCAACGCTCCGGCGACCGTCGGAACGGTGAAGAGGTGCGCCTTGATCCACCGGTGGGCGAACAGGCCGATCACCGCCGCCGGCAGGAAGCCGAGCGCGAGGTTGGCCACGAACCCCCGGCTCTTCGGGCTCTGCCGAAGGCTCCTGGCCACGAGGAGAAAGCGCTCCCGGTAGAGCCAGACCACCGCCAGGATGGCGCCGAGCTGGATGAAGATCTCGAACGTCTTCGCTCGCTCCCCGGTGAAGCCGAGGAGATCGCCGGCCACGATAAGGTGGCCGGTGGAGGAAACAGGGATGAATTCGGTGATGCCCTCGACCAGCCCGAGGATGGCGGCCTGCAGCAGCGCGAGGAGATCCATCTAGGCGAGCGCCTCCCGGTACATCGCCTCGTACATCGGGACGACGCGGTCAGCGGAGAATTCGGCCGCCTTGCGGACCGCGGCCTCCGCCATGGCCCGGTGCTTCTCCGGATCGCGCAGCAGGTCCACCGCCCGCCGCCCCATCGCCTCCACCGAGCCGACCGGTTCGAGGATGCCGTTGACGCCGTCTTCCACGACCTCCGGCAGGCCGCCGGCACGGCTCGCCACCACCGGCGATCCGCAGGCCATCGCCTCGAGCGCCGCGAGGCCGAACGACTCGGATTGCGACGGCAGGAGGAAGAGGTCCGTGGCCTGCATGAGCTCCACGACACGGTCGAGCCGGCCGAGGAACCGGACATGCTGCGCCACCTCGAGCGACTCCGCCTCGCGCTCGGCCTCGGCCCGCTCCGGGCCGTCGCCGATCATCAGGAGGGTAGCGGGCATGGCCCGGCGGATCCGCGAGAAGATGCGGATGACGTCCTTGACCCGTTTCACCTCCCTGAAGTTGGAGGTGTGGCTGATGAGCTTGTGGCCCGCGGGCGCCAGTCCTTCCGGCTTCGGCGCATCCACCGGGTGGTACTCGGAAAGGCTGACGAAGTTGGGAATGACCCGGAGGTTCGGGTGCACCGGCCCGAAGGCGCGGAGCGTCTCGCTCCGGAGGAAGTCCGACACCGCGCTGACCTCGTCGGAGCGCTGGATCGAGAACTTCGTGATGTCGAAGAAACTCGCCTCCTGCCCCACCAGGGTGATGTCGGTGCCGTGCAGCGTCGTCACGACCTTGATGGGGTGCTCCTGCTGGAGCATCTCCCGCGCGATCCAGGCGGTGGTGGCGTACGGGATCGCGTAGTGCACGTGCAGCAGGTCGAGCTTCTCGCGGCGGCTGACCTCGTACTGGTGCGAGGCCAGGGCCAGCGTGAAGGGGAAATGATCGAACAGCGGGTAATGGCCGTTCCGGGTCTCGACCTCGTGGTAGTAGACCCGCTCGGCGAAGCCCCCCCGGAGCCGGAAGGGGGAGGCGTACGTGATGAAATGGACCTCGTGGCCCCGCCGCGCCAGCTCGAGGCCGAGCTCGGTCGCCACGGCGCCGGAGCCGCCGTATGTCGGATAACAGGTGATGCCGATCTTCATGTGGGGCTCCATTGGGCCGCGATGTCCGCGGCAAG
>CAYUOK010000306.1:0-1514 GCA_964446395.1 uncultured Gemmatimonadaceae bacterium
CGTTGCCGGGGACGCGCGGATCGCCGAGCGCGCCGAGGAGGATGCCGTCCACGTCGTCGCGCAGGTGCTCGAACGCCTCGTCGGGCAGCGTCTCCCCGGTGCGGAGATAGTGGTCCGCCGAGTAGGGGAGCCGCTCGGTGTCGAGCGTCAGCCCCTCCGCCTGCGCTGCCGCCTCGATGACCGGGAGCGCCGCGTCCACCACCTCGGGCCCGATGCCATCGCCGCCGATGATGGCGATCCTGGCTTTCTTCACGCCATGCCTCCCTGGGCTTCCTCGCCGCAACTCACGCAGTAGCGCCAGCCGACGTCCATGTCGGCGCCGCAGGCCCGACAGGTGCCGACGTCCTGCCCCATCCCGCAGTGCGGACAGAAATTGATGGCCATCCTCGGCGGCAGCAGCCCGCCGCAGAAGGGGCAGCGGACCTGCGTCTTGTCGGCCGCGGCCGTCGGCACGTCCGAAACATCCGGCGCGCGTGGCGTGACCACGCTTGCGTTGGCCTCGAACACCGGGTCGGGAAGCCAGGCGTCGTCGGCTTCCTCCTCCTGCGTGTCCGGCTCCGGTGCCGCCGTGGTGTCCGGCTCCGTTTCGGCCGCCTCCGGCGCCTCGGGCGGTGGCGAGGTCCGCGCGCCGGGTGGGGCGTAGCGTTCCTCGGGGCGGTCGTCCATGGCGGTCAGCAGGGGATCGGTGCGGAGGACGACGTGGGTGTCGCCGTACACACGGAGGAGCGCCAAGTCCGCGAGCGGCTTCTTCAGCTCGGCGCCAAGCGCGGCCTGGGTGGCGGGTTCCGCCTGCACGAAGTCGCCCTCCCCGGCGCAGAGACGCAGGATAAGCGTCTCGTAGTCCTCCGCCGAATCCACCGAGAGCTCGCGCCGGACCAGGCGGTACGGCAGGATCGAATCCATGAGTTCGTTGATGGAGATCGGCTGGTGCACGCGCGACGGCTGCCGCTCGGAGAGCGTACGGACGAGGAGCCGGAAGAGCGGTTCGAGGGTGGTCACGGTTGGAATCTCACAGTCCGGGGCGCGTGCCGCCAGACGTCGCGGTCGGCCGGCTCGGGATGGTCCTCCGGGCCAACCCAGTTCGCGCCCCCTCCGCGCCACGGTCGCTCCGGGGGACGCGAACTGACGGCCCTTCGGACCATTCCCTTCGCCGGCCTGCAGTGGGACTCGACAAGCCTGGTCGCTGTGGGAGGAAGGGGATCGTCGGCGCAGGAAGTTCGCAGGGGAGTGGGGCGGCGAGGTTAGAGAACTTCCGGAGCCGACGACCCCGACGACCACAGCCCGCACCGGGCATGCTGGTCGAGAGGCGCGCTACTCGACATCTCTGAGTTCAATCACGTCCCCGCGGGCGAGCCGATCAGCAAGGCTTCGATACGCCGCGTCGGCATCGTACTCGAGGTATTGCCCGCGGCTCCGTTTGGCCCCAAGCCAGGATTCGAACCCCGACGGAATGGCGCCATCGGAGGTGTGCTGCTCGGTGGCGGCCGCCACGGCGAGGTCGTTGGCGTACTCGT
>CAYUOK010000307.1:0-1501 GCA_964446395.1 uncultured Gemmatimonadaceae bacterium
AGCGGCGCCACGTCCCTCGGATTCTCGTCCCCGAAGAGCAGGCGGCCTTCCCGCAACGACGCACCCCGCAGCGTCAGCGCGAGCACCTCGCCCAGGCTGTCCACCGGGAACACTTCGATCAACTTCCGCACCTCCTCCGGCAGGTCCTCGAGGTCGGGCTCGTTCTTGCGCGGCAGGACGATCTTGGTGATCCCGGCGCGAACGGCCCCGAGCACCTTTTCCTTGACCCCCCCGATCGGCAGCACGTGCCCGCGGAGGGTGATCTCGCCCGTCATCGCGATGTCGTTCCGGACCGGCCGGCCCGAGAGCGCCGAGACGAGCGCGGTGGCCATCGTGACGCCCGCGGAGGGCCCGTCCTTCGGGATGGCGCCGGCCGGGACGTGGATGTGGAGGTCCCGGTCGAACATGTCGTCCTTGATGTGCAGCCCCGCGGCGTGGGAGCGCGCGTAGGTCCATGCCGCACGGGCCGACTCCTTCATCACGTCGCCGAGCTGGCCGGTGAGCGTGAGCTCTCCCTTGCCGCGCATAGTAGACGCCTCGACGAACATGATGTCGCCGCCGGTGGCCGAGTAGTACATCCCGGTGGCGACGCCGACCTGGTCCTCGCGCGCGGCGCGCTCGGGGAACACCCTCGGCCGCCCGAGCAGGTCGTCCACCACCTGCTGGTCCACGCTCACCCGCTCCACCTCGTGCGCGGCGATCCGCCGCGCCACCTTGCGCGCGAGCTTGCCCAGTTCGCGCTCGAGCTGCCGCACCCCGGCCTCCCGGGTGTAGCTCGAGATGATCTCCTGCACCGCGCCGTCGGCGATGTCGATCTGCGAGGTGGAGAGGCCGTTCTCCTCCAGCTGGCGCGGGATGAGGAAGTTCCGCGCGATGACGAGCTTCTCCCGCTCCGTGTACCCGCTGAACTCCACCGTCTCCATCCGGTCGAGGAGCGGCGCCGGGATGTTCTGCGGAAAGTTGGCCGTGGCGATGAAGAGCACCTCGCTCAGGTCGAACGGCACGCCGAGGTAGTGATCCACGAACGAGTCGTTCTGGGCCGGGTCGAGCACCTCGAGCAGGGCCGCCGCCGGGTCGCCCTGGAAGGACACGCTCAGCTTGTCCACCTCGTCGAGGAGGAAGACGGGGTTCCGGGTGCCGGCCTGCCGCATGCCGTTGAGGATCCGTCCGGTCATGGCGCCGACGTAGGTGCGGCGGTGTCCGCGAATGTCCGCCTCGTCCCGGGCGCCGCCGAGGGAGATGCGGACGTACTTCCGCCCCATGGCGCGCGCGATGGACTTGGCCACGGAGGTCTTGCCGACGCCCGGGGGGCCGACGAAGAGGAGGATGGGGCCCTTGGCGCCTTCGGCGCGATCAGGCGGGGAAGCGGGGACGCGGGGAAGTACCACTTCCGGCTCTGCATTGGCTGGCCGCGCCTCGGCGCCCTCGGGCTTCCCCGCTTCCCCGCTTTCCCGCTTCCCCGCCTCGCGCAACTGCCGCACCGCCAAGAACTCCAGCACCC